>NZ_JBQVRO020000011.1:0-143339 GCF_052439115.2 Halorubrum sp. FL23 | reverse complement strand
ACTCAACGAGAAGATTCACTGCACTACCTCAGTTGAGGCCACTGGAGGTGAAGTCTAAACGGTTCTGAGACGCGACCAAAAAATTGACCCGATCTCGAAGGAGTCCATGGATATACTGACAAGCCTCCTGAGCATTCTCAGAGCTAATCAGATAATCATCTAAACCGTAGACTGTCACATCGTACGGGAGATCCTCCATCTGTTGAATACGACGGAGGAACTCGACAATACTCATCTGCTCATTGAAACGACCACGGTCTTCGACTGCATCTTCAGACAGAATATGATAGCCGATATCGTAGTCTGTGGTCATCATGATCACCTGTGTTGGCCTATGTGATAAATTTCGGCACGATTCGCTGCCCGAGCCAATCCCCCCCCCAAGAAGTTCTCTCTGTGTGGTCTGATTGAATCTCTTCTGCGTGCTGCTGATGCTATTCAACAGGATTTGGCCTAGAGCGTGCCTGAGAAAATTGGGTAGTGCTAGAAATCGATGTGCAGGACGACTTAGTGGAAGTCTTCCAAGTCGAGCTGCGTGTCGCTCCGCTCTTCAACGTAGTCAGCAATCTCGGAGTAGACATCGTCGTTCTCGAGCTCTACAAGCCGGCGTAGCACCGCGATCGCCCCTTTGTCGGTCCACTTTCCGAACTCTTGAGACAACCGATCGTTCTCGAACAAGTACCGGAGGTAGTGAGCACGGTCGACCGCTAGCGTGTCTTGCTTGTGCTCGATCCGTTCCGCCCGTTCTTCGGGTGAGAGAACCTCTAGTTGGTTCCCATCCTGCTCCAGTAGACCCTGATGCACGAGCTCGGCGACGTCAAGGCCCCGAGTCCGGAGATCCTTGTTCAGTGCGTTGTACGACATGGAGTTCCCACGACCAAGCACGTAGGTGAGGTAGACCGCACTGGTCGGATCCATTTCGTCACCCAGCATCTGGACACGCTCCTCCATCAGCTGCTCATCGACGATACCTCGAATGGTCTCCAGTGCTTGGTCGACAGACATCTGCTCCCCTTCCCTGGTCACATTCGGGAAGTGCTTCGAGAAAACCTCCAAACACTTGCCCATCGTAATAGCGAAGATATCCCCTTGAGTCAGTCTAGAGCCACTCTCTTCGAGTCGAGCGATCTCGTCACTGGCCCGGAAGTAGATATCGTCCTCAAGTGACTGCCAGCTCACTCCCTCGGGATCCTCATCGCGATTCCTACAGACGACGATCATGTCGTACTCGATGTTCGCCTTGTCGTGGATGTGAGTACTCCCACGCATCTCGCCACGGATTGGGTAGAGTGAGGTCACGTAGAAGCCGGCATCCAGTACGGATTTCAGCACCGTACTCCACCCCTCAGTCTCCTTGTGGTGGAAGGTGAATGCCATGATCCCGTCGTCTTTGAGCTTTTGATTTGACTGGTCGAAGACGTTCGTCAGACCGGTAACGAAGTGTTCCTCGTCTCGATAGGTTTCGACGCTGTCTTCGCCGGCCGGGTCACTCACAACCTCGCTCGCCTTGGGGGTGAGTTCGGCCGAGAAGTGGTCGTACTCGTCCTCGAGGATCTGCTTGAGCCAGACGTAGTAGAAGTCCGCCGTCTCAGAGTACATGACGTTGTCAAAGTACGGTGGGTCGGTGATGACGGCGTCCACGCTGTTGTCGTCGATTGGGAGGTACTCTGAGGTCCCGCAGCGGAGGTGGACATTGTAAGTTGCGCCCTCCTGTCCGTCGACAGGTTCACCGAGTTCGTCGGGGTCATCAGTAACGTAGCCTTCGACCTTGCCGACACCGTCGCGCTGTTTCGTCTCTCCATCTTCGACATATTTCTCGTAGGGATTCTGGCAGAACTCTTTCCCTGCGCGCATCTTGTCGAACTCAGTCGAGAAAGTTGCTGCTCCTGCTTCTGTTCCCCAGACATTATTTTCGACTGGCTCATGGCGTGCTGTGATTGTGTGTCTCTTGTACATCCCCTGGATCTTGTTGGCAGAAGTGTGATATTCGCAGAACATATTGTTGAACGTGGTTGTGTCTGAGAAGGCCAGAAGCAGAAACTCCATGACATTCTTATCCTCAATCTCTTTGATCTCATTGAGTATTTTCGAGAGACAGAGCAATTGCCGAGAGTTGAACATTTGGTCATATCTTTCGTATCCGTGCCGGCGAGCCCGGTCGGAACTTCCCCTGTATCGGGTTATCTCCGGAATAGGAAGCTCAGAGCGCATCTCATCAAGTTCTTTCTCAGCTTGATCAAACAGCCCTTGATCAAATTCGGTAGCAGATTTGTAGCCTTTCTGTCCAGTGTCAGGACAGTAGTATTCCACTGCGTAGAGCCCCCGATCGGCAGGACCAAATCGATCAATACTCTCGATAATAGACATTTCCGGTTGCTCCTCACAGTGTGGACAGGTGTAACTGCCACGAGAAACGTTACCAGCATCCTTCGGGACATATTCACAGTTACATTCTGGACACTGGGTGTCTGTGCTATAATCATCCGTTTCGAAAACATGCCAGCATACGGGGCAGACGACATTGTCGTAATTGTCTTTAGAAGACCGAGCACTGGAGATGCGATAGTCCTTAAACAGGTCTACGCTTTCTCCACAGTTACGACATGGAAGTTGGTTGACCCAGAAGGAGTACATCGCGTCCGCATGTTCGTCGCAGTGCGGACATTCTGTCCGGTAGTAGTTCTGTACTTCCTTACCAACATTCTCTTTTATTTCTTTGAAGGCTTGGTCGAGATCACCCAGATCGACATGTTCCACCTCTTTCTTCACGACGAACCACGCGACAGGGTTGAGCTCGCTTCCGATGGCGTTACACCCCATCCGATTGGACTCAACGATGCTCGTCCCGCCCCCCATAAATGGGTCGAGAACGGTTTTTTCGTTGAAATCGACGTCCTCTAAATAGTACTCCCAGAGCGCATCTGGATTATCCCAATCGACCTTCGGAAGCCCATTATTTTCCCCGAAGGTGGACTGACGCTGACCATCTACGGTCATTTCCTCATCTGCAAGTGCGTAGAGGATCATCGTCCGGAAAACGGAACCCAACCGTCGGGCCCACCACTTGTGCATGGTGTAGACCGGCCGGTAGTACCGTTTCGCGTGCGCTTCTTTCGTCGCGATCTCGTTCACTTCGTCGATCGGGAACGAAATCTCGATGGGTCGTCGATCTCTATCGTCGTCTGAGCTCATTTGAGAGTAGCGTTAATCCGAGGGGTGAGACACTCGTGGAGACTGAGTCCGCCGTGTTGGAACGTGCTGTACTTCCCACGAGCCGGCCATGTATGCCTGCCGATAGGGAGGTACCAACCGTCTGCCTCAGCGACAATTCCTCGCTTGACCAGATCACTTGCGTCCCCGTCGCCGACACTAACAAACCTCCCACCTGTGAAAACCTCCTGGAGCCGGTTCTTCCACTTCTCACTCACAGGAAAGGCGTGTCCGGCGTCCAGTCGGACGTAGCCATGATCGGATCCGAACACGATGCGGTCGGCCTCGAGTTGGTCAACGATAGCGCGGAATGCGTTCTCCGTCTTCTCGTAGGCCTCGTCGATAGTCGACAGCTCGGTTTTACCCTCCTGAATGCTCTCTAACAACGCGTCTGGGAACCGACACCACACGAGGTCCTCATCACCGTCGAGGGTCGGATCTCGGCTCTTCACGTCCGTCGTCTTGTGCTCCCGCTTGATCCCTCGGTAGTCTACGCGATCGCGGTAGAACTTCGTCTCTGAGGGAAGACCGGAGTAGGAATAACCCACGTCGACGTCGTAGCCCATCGAGTCGAGCACATCGACGAACAACGGGGCCTCCCGAACGCTCATCGCGTCCATCACGACGAACGTTCCGTTTTCAGGAACCGACAACGAGGTGTCATTCACACAGCGGTCAGCAAGCGTGTCGTAGAACTCCCCATAGACGTCGAGGAGCAGCCGTTCAAAGTTGCTTGCCTGCTTCTCGTATGCGTAGTGGTTAGCAACGCTGTCTGATTCAGCCGACCAGATGTCGTAGAGGATGTCCCAGACGGGCTGAACGGGGTCGTCCTCCTGGACGAGTCGCTCGAGGGCGCTATTCTTCAGTTTCACTCTCGATCACCAAAGTAGCGTCAATATGGCTCGCGCTCGGTAGCTCTCCGAGGAATTCGAGCAGATCCTGTTTCGACATGTCGTCGATGTCGTAAGTGAGTTCAATACTCGTGACGGTGTCCGTGTCTGCGTTGACTCGGGACTCCGCCATGCTCCGTAGCACGCGCGAACTGTTCCCCTCTAATGTGACCCGCTCCTCCGTCGTCGACGATACGACACTCGTTCCGCCACCACCGGTACTAGATCCGGGCGTATCCGGTCCAGTTGTGGACCCATCTCCTCCGAAGGATGTCTGTCCCTCGGTGTCCCCTTCTGCCCCTACACCGGCGCTACCTCCACCGGTACTAGAGCTTCCTTCTCCTCCTTCTGGCTCCTCGTCTTCCTCGAAGACCTCCTCGGGGAGGGAGTCCGGATACCGGATCGTCAGATCGTCTTCTAGCTCCGGCAGACGGTCGCCCTTGTGGGGCACATAGAGGTTTGCCCGGTCGCCCTGTAAGACGATCTTCTCCTCCTCGTAGAGCTTGCGTAGTGCGGAGTAAAACAGCTCGTCGTCGAGGAGAACAGGCATCCGACGGAACTGTTTGAAATCGTTGAGCATCGACTCAACTGTGACTCCACCATCGGTGTCCTCCACTGTTTCGAGGATGGTCTCGCCGACATAGGTCTTATCTCGGCCAACTTTGTCCTTCACATCGGCGACATCGGCGATGACGTTCTTCCGACGCATTCGGAGCTCGCCGTCCGAAGTCGTGCTCCACTTCACCCATTTGCCGAATCGTCCAGAGAGCTCTGAGACGAGTTCGCGACGCTCATCGCGGATGATCCGTCGCAGCTCCCCCTTATCGTCGTCAACTTTTCCACGGAGATTTTCGGCGCCGAGTACGCGAGCTGCCTTCCGGAACATCTCGTCGTCGTCGCGAATTGTTTTCTTCGGTGTAACGAAGAGGAGCCGATTCTGGTACTTTCGTCCACTATAGAGGTCTGTCAGTTCCGACTCCAGAACACCATTCGAGAGGTAATCAAGGGTGACGACGATTCTGAGTGAGTCAGTATCGGGAATCTCGTCGTCAGGGTACACGTAGACGTCGTCGTCCCAGACATCCTCGCGAACGACATTAACGAGGGTATCCTCAATATCACTCCGCTCGTCTTCCAGCAAACGACCCTGTTCGCGCGTGACGAGTGCGGTCAGTTTCGGATCTTCCGTGATATAGTAGTGGTCGTTCCCCGAGCTCCTGTCGAGATAGTGTGCGGTCCCGTAGAGGCGGTTCAGGGACATATCTAGCTTGTCTATCGTCGTTTTCGACGGCTTGTACGTCCCCACGAGAGACTCTGTTACTGACGCCATCTGGGCCCGCTCGTCAAGCGTGTACAGAAGGATCGTTCGCAGTAAATCGTCACCGTGGTCGACCTCTTCCACGTGGTCCCGGTCAGAGACGTACCTGTTGAACAACGTGGCGTTGATCCCACGGAACGCACTGGGTTCGACGTCGCAAGTAATGATCAGATCAGTTTCTTTGTACAACCGTCGAACGGTGTCCGCGAGTACGTTCATGGCCCCGCGTACGTTCTGTCGCTCCTTCCCCGCCTCGTACAAGTTATCGAGGAGGCGCAGTAGTTCGGGGTGGAATGGATAGGTCTCGACCATTCGGTCCTCATACCGCTGAAGTTCTCCTAACTCGTCTGTCTGGACTGGATCGGAATAGCCCTCAATATACTCGGTCACAATCTCACGAACTGCGCTCTCGTCGATATCCTCACGACGCGTTTCGAACAAGCGGTGGAGGATGATCCGCTCTCTGTCTCCGGTGTCGTTCAAATCCACCGAGTACGGACTCGTCCTCTCAAGAATGCGTTTGAAGTCCTGGCTCTTGTCCAGCAGGGTGACGAAAACGAAAAGATCCCGCTGTGGGTCGCTAGCGACCTCGAACAGGTTCTGAAGGAAAAACTCGTTTGCCTCAAGTAGATCTGAGTCGCCAGATTGTCGGAACGCTTCCCACCACGTTTCGATTTCATCGAAGAACACGGCCACCGGTTTGTCGCCTACGAGATCCTCGATATGATCCGTCGTCGGATACCGGTTCACTTCGTCAAGAATGTCTTCTCCCCCCAGATCTCGAAATATGGGTTCCCAAATTCGATCGGCATCTGTCTGGCTCGTGGAAAGGATACTGGCGCGCGCAGAGTCGGGAACAGAGAGATCGATTCCCCATTCGTCAAGCCACGTCTGTCCCGCCTCTGGGGAGTTGAATAGATGGTAGAGAGTGAGTAGTCCGTGAGACTTACCGGCACCATATGGCCCTGACAGTGTGATCCCCCCTTGGCTGTCACGTCCTTCGAGCTTGTCGTCGACCCGATTGAACGCGGTTTGGAGGGCATTCGACGGATACGTCATGGAGAGAAGCCGGTTGGAGTCGTTCTCCAGCCGATCTTCGTCGCTCCCGACTTTGTGTGCCTGAAGTACACCCTGGAATCGGCCTTCAGTTATTTCGTCACGCGGTGTGAGAAGATTAGAGATGGTCACACTACGTTTGTTATTAGTGGTCTACTTGATGTTTACTCAATACGAGGTCGCTACAAACTACTCTGCCAGCTGTCGCGGTAGTGCTGAGTGGTTGCGGAATGTTGGTATTTGCGAGCATATCCACGGCATGCGGAGATGTGGGGTCGTTGATATCGAATCACACCAATCAGGATTAACCAACAGAAATGGTCTGTAATCCCTGTCGTTGGTTAATTGGTGGTCTGCGACTATTCACCGACTGTAACAGTTGAGTAGAAATTGGGGCCAGACCAATCACCGTTCGGTTCAGAATCATCGAGTGGCCTCCCACGCAGTATGTTGGATATGCAACAAATTTATGCTGTAGTGCGCGTCAACTATGAGTTAGATGCCACACGTGAGGGGGCACCGTTCGGTCACCGAACGAAATCTACCCGCAAATGCGCCGGGTCTGAGTCGATCGGGTTGCCGTCATGCGGTCTACACGACTCGGAATAGTTCGGTGAAGGAGCGGGCCGGGCGCGATTTGAACACGCGACCGACGGATTAAGAGTCCGTCGCTCTCCCTAACTGAGCTACCGGCCCTCACCGAATCGTACCCGTGTCGACGTAAAAGGCCTTTTCATTCGACGGCGCGCAGCGAAGCGGCGTCGCTCAACCGTTTCACCCGGTGCCCCGCTCACGCGCTCGACCCGAGAGCGCACTCGTTAAGTGTCGTCCCGCGGGAATCTCGGGCAATGAGTAGTGGAGCATCCGGATCGGCACGAACGCGATACGCGATCCTCGGCTGTGGGAGCGTCGGGCACGCCGTGGCGGAGGACCTGTCCAGCCGCGGCAAGGACGTGCTCATCCTCGACCGCGACGAGAGCCGGGTCGAGGCGCTCCGCGACCAGGACCTCAACGCCCGCGTGCAGGACATCGCCGACCCGGACGTGGTCGAGGCGCTCGACGACCGAGATATCGTGTTGATCCTGGCGAGCGACGTCGAGGCCAACAAGGCCGCCGTCTCGGCCGTGCGCGACACCGGCGGCGACCAGTACGTCGTCGTCCGCGCCTCCGACCCCGTCAGCGAGGACGAACTGCGCGAGCGCGGCGCCGACGTGGTTATCAACCCCTCGACGGTGATCGCCGACAGCGCGCTCCAGTCGTTGGAGACCGGCGAGCTGGAGTATATGGCGCGTCAGCTCGCGGAGATCATCGAAGGCGGCGACGGGCGAATGGCGATTCTGACGCACGACAACCCGGAGCCGGACTCCATCGCGTCGGCGACCGCGCTGCAGGCCATCGCCGGGGCGTTCGGCGTCGAGGCGGACATCCTCTACACCGGCGACGTGGGGCATCAAGAGAACCGGGCGTTCGTCAACCTCCTCGGGATCGACCTGCTGGCGCGCTCGGAGGCCCCGGCGCTCGCGGAGTACGAGACGGTCGCCGCGGTCGACCTCGCGAAGTCGGCCGACGACGGCTTCGACTTCGACGTCGACATCGACATCTACCTCGACCATCTGGAGGCGGAGGTCCCCTTCGACGCCCGCTTCGTCGACGTGCGCACCAACGTCTCCTCGACGTCGACGATCCTCACCAAGTACCTCCAAGAGTTCGACCAGTCGCCCACCGAGGCGGTCGCGACCGCCCTCCTCTACGGGATCCGCGCCGAGACGCTCGACTTCAAGCGGGACACGACGCCCGCGGACCTGACGGCGGCCGCCTACCTCCACCCGTTCGCGAACCACGACACGCTCGAACAGGTGGAGTCGCCGTCGATGAGCCCGGAGACGCTCGACGTGCTCGCGGAGGCGATCCAGAACCGCGAGGTGCAGGGGAGCCACCTCTTCTCGACGGCCGGGTTCATCCGCGACCGCGAGGCGCTCGCGCAGGCGGCCCAACACCTGCTCAACCTCGAGGGGATCACGACGACCGCCGTGCTCGGGATCGCCGACGACACCATCTACCTCGCCGCGCGCTCGAAGGACATCCGCCTGAACATCGGCAACGTGCTCGACGAGGCGTTCTCCGAGATGGGCGACGCCGCCGGCCACTCGACGCAGGGGTCGCTGGAGATCCCGCTCGGCATCTTCACCGGGATCCAAGCGAACGGCGACAACCGCGACACCCTGCTCCACCTCACCGAGGAGGCCGTCCGCCGGAAGCTGTTCGACGCGCTCGGCGTCGAGGGCGGCGGCGAGAGCGGCAACGGGTCGTAAAGCCGCGAGATCGGAGACGAAGCGTGGCCTCGCCAGAGCGGTTTTCCGCTCTCGGTCCGTAGTCCGGGTGACGGCGAGTTACCATGTACGTCCCCGAGGATCCGCCCGAGGCCTGCCCCGCTTGCGGCGACCCGTACGCGTCGGTGTCGCGCCACGACGACGGGTTCGTCGTCAACCTGCTCGACAACGAGCGGTACCGGCGGGTGTGTTTCCACCCGGTCGATCCCGAGGCCGACGCGGACGCCGCGTTCGACTGCTACCACCACACGCACCGGCAGACCGGGAGCGCTGCGGGGGAGTAGCCAGCGTTACAATCGGTTCCGACCGTCGGACGCGCGGCGATCGACGACCGCGCTAGAAGCCGTCGCCTTCGGTGATCGAGGTGTACGAGCCGATCAGCGCGCCCGTGAGATCGACGTTCTCCAGCGTGACGCCCTCGTCGATCACGGAGTTGCTGACCTTCGAGTCCGCGATCGTCGCGTCCGGGAAAACCACGGTCCGATCGAGCGTCGAATCGGTGACGGTCGCGCCGGGCATGACGTGAACCACGTCGCCGAGGGTGGACCCCTCGACGGTGGCGTCGTCGGCGACGAGCGTCCCGCCGTCGAGCGCGTACTCGACCGCGTCGAGGTAGCTCTCGGCGGTCCCGATGTCGAACCACGCGCCGTCGAAGGTGAAGGCGTGGACCGCGCCGCGCCCCTGGAGCCACTGGAGGAACCAGCCCGGCTCGTCCGGGTTGTTCCCGTCCTCGAGGTAGGTCGAGAGGTCCGGGAGCGTCTCGGCGGGGAACGCGTAACACGCGATCGAGACGAGCGTGGTCTTCGGGTCGTCCGGCTTCTCCTGGAAGTTCACGACCTCGTCGCCGTCGAGTTCGACCAGCCCGTACGATTTGGCCCGCTCGCGGTCGCCCACATCGTAGGCGGCCAGCGTCGGCGTTCCCTTCTCCTCGAAGAAGTCGGCGAACTCGGACAGATCGAAGCTGATCATGTTGTCGCCGGCGACGACGACGAGGTCGTCGTCGACGCCCTCACGCTCGACCAGTTGGGCGAGCGCCCCGACGACGCCGAACTTCTCGTCTTCCTCGACGGTCTCCTCGACCGAGAGGGTGGGCTTTTCGAACGGGCTGTCGGCGAGGTAGTCGGCGAACGCGTCGGCGAAGCGTTCGTTCGTCGAGACGAACACCTCGTCGACGCGGTCGTCCGCCTCGAAGTCCTCGAAAATCTCGTCGATGACGGTGTTCTCGCCGACCGGAAGGAACATCTTCGGTCGGGTCTCGGTGATCGGCCAGAGCCTCGTCGCGTAACCCCCCGCGAGTACGACGGCTTTCATACGACTCCCGTCTCACCCCGGCATCATACCTCTTGCGCTCGTGTCAACGGGGAGAAACGGGTTCGGCGTTGTTTGACCGCGGGCGGACTCGGTCGCGCCCGACGACTCGGGCGTCGCCTACTTGCTCAGTCGGTCGGTGTCGATGTTCACGCCGGGCGGCGTGACGACGAGGAACCCGCGGAAATGCATTAGCTCGCCGCCCATGTCCTTGACCTCGCGCGCGAATCCCGCGGCCAGCTCGTTGAGGTCGCCGTCGATGGACAACACGAGGGTGTTGCCGTAGTCGATGCTGCGGACCCACTCGTCGGGGTCGGTCGTCCCGTCGAGGACGCCGAGCACGACGTCGCCGGCGGCCGCGAACGCCTCGTCCATCTGCTCTTCGGCGTCGCGCAGGTCGAGGTCCCAGTCGCTCATACCACAGGGTTGCGAGGCGACGGCAAAAACGTTCGGACGCGTCATCGGCCCCGCTTGGACGCCTCTCCGGAAATCTTCGACCGCGTCCCTAGCGCCCAGTCGAGGCCTGCTCCGCCACGGCCCTTCGATTTCCCCTCTCGGTGTGGTTAAGTGCGCCCCGGCCGGATCGGCGGTATGGAACACACGCGACGGTCCCTGCTCGCGGGCGCCGCGTCGGCCGGCGTCGTCGGCGCAGCGGGCTGTCTGGGCGGCGGAAGCGGTGGTGACGGTGGAGGCAACGACGGAAGCGGCGGAAGCGACGGCCTCGACATCAGCGGCGTCGATCTCGACCCCGGCCAGTACGACTGCGATCTCACCGAACCGGCGGACCCGAACCTCGACTACCGACCGACGCTCGGAGACCCCGACGCCGAGGTCGTGGTACAGGCGTTCGAGGATTTCACGTGTCCCCACTGCGCGACGTACAAGCTGGAGTCGTTCCCGGTCATCCGCGAGGAGTTCATCGCTCCGGGCGATATCCGGTACGAGCACTGGGACTTCCCGATCCCCGTCGACGAGACGTGGGCGGTCCCCGTCGCCAGCGCGGCGCGCGGGGTCGGCGATCGCCAGGGGAACGAGGCGTACTTCGCGTTCTCGTCGGCCGCCTACGAATCGCAGGGAAACTACGGCGGGGAGGCGATCGGGGCCGCCGCGGAGGCCGCCGGCGCGGATCCCTGCGCCGCAATCGCCGACGCGCGGTTCGCGGCGTACGGAGAGGCGTCCGCGAGCGACCGGAGCGAGGGCGTGTCGATGAACATTTCGGCGACGCCGTCGGTCTTCGTGAACGGCGAACCGGTCGACGGGTACGACGCGGACTCCGTCGCGGCGGCCATCGAGTCGGCGCTGTAGCGGGGGCTGTCCCGATCCCCGTTGTGACCCCCCGAACGTCGGCCTTTTGAGCGTTCGGCACGATTTATAAGTAGATGACGGAGGACGACCGCGGCGACCGGCGGCGGCTGGGGGCCGTCGTGCTCGCCGTGTTGATCTCGCAGGTGCTCCTCTACCCCGGGGTGCCGGCGCTGGTGGTGGCGCTCGGCGCGCCGGCCGGGATCGACGCCGGGATGTGGTTCCTCGTCGCCGAGTTCGGCGCGTTCGTGACCTTCGCGGTCGTCTGGGGCGCCGCGAGCGACGCGCTCGGCCGTCGAGCGCCCCTCATCGTCGTCGGCGCGCTCGGGGGCGCCGCCTCGTACGTCGTGCTCGCCGCAGTCCCCGAGTTCGGCTTCGGGTTCCGGGCGGCGCTCGCGGTGCGCGTCGTCGGCGGGGCGCTCACCATCGGCGCCTTCTCGCTCGCCGTCACCGCGCTGATGGACCTCCGGGGCGGCAACGGGCGAAACATGGGGACCGCCGGGGTCGCGATCGGGCTCGGCGCGGCGGTCGGGTCGGTGGTGGGCGGCGCGCTCGCCGATCTGAGCGCCTTCTTCCCCGTTTACGCCGGCGCGGCGGTGCTGGCGGGCGCCGGCGCGCTCGCGGCCACGGTCGACGACCGGGCGATCGCCGACCGAGCGGCTGCTCCGGACGGCAGCGGGTCGGACGGTGACGGGTCGAGCAGCGAGGACTCGGAGGGCGGGTCGGACGACGTGGGGTTCCGCGACGTGCTCGCCCGCGCTCGCACGACCCGCGGGCTCTTGGTCCCGCTCGCGTTCGGCTTCGTCGACCGCCTCACCGCCGGCTTCTTCGCGCTCGTCGGCGTCTACTACTTCCAAGACCCCGCGACCTTCGGCCTCTCCGCGGGAGCGGCGGGGGCGACGCTCGCGCTCTTCTTCGTCCCCTTCGCGGTGCTGCAGGCCCCGTTCGGCTCGCTCTCGGACCGGATCGGGCGGTTCCTCCCAGTCGTGATCGGCTCGATCGCGTACGGGATCGTCACCATCGGCGTCGGCGTGGCGCCCGTCTACCCACTCGCGGCCGCGTTCATGGTGCTCGTCGGAGTCTGCGGCGCGCTGATGGCGCCGGCGACGATGGCGCTCGTCACGGACCTCGCCGAGCCCGAGGCCCGCGGCGCCGCGATGGGGCTGTTCAACGTGTTCGGGTCGCTCGGGTTCCTCGCCGGCTTCCTCATCGGCGGGACCGCCACCGACCAATTCGGCTACACCTCCGCCTTCCTCGCGGTCGGCGGGCTCGAACTCGGCATCGCGCTGGCGCTGTTCCCGGCCGTAAAATCGATCGCACCGGGCGGCGGGCTGCTCGGGCTCGGCGGCGGTGCCGGGGGCTCGCCGTCGGAGTGACGCCCGCCCGAGTCGAGCCCTTTTAAGCCGTCCAGCCCCTCCGTCCGGGCGACAGATGGATATCCTCGTGGTGGGCGCCGGCGAGATCGGCCGCTGGATCGCCGACACCGTGTCGGCCGACGAGTCGCCGGTCGACGCGACCGTGGCGTTCGCGGACCGCGACCCAGCGGTCGCCGCGGACGCGGCCGCGGCGCGCGACGCCGAGGCGGTCCCGGCCGACGGCGACACCGTCCACGACGCGGTGTGTCTCGCGGTGCCGATGTCGGCGGTCCCCGCCGCGGTCGAGGCGTACGCTCCCCGCGCGGAGCGGGCGATCCTCGACGTTTCGGGGGAGATGACCGACGCGGTCGCGGCGATGCGCGAACACGCTCCGGAGCGCGAGCGCGCCAGCTACCACCCGCTGTTCGCCCCGCCGCGCGTCCCCGGCAACGTCGCCGCGGTCGTCGACGAGGGAGGCCCGGCGATCGAGGGGATCACGGCCGCGATCGAGGCCGGCGGCAACGAGGTGTTCGAGACGACGCCCGCGGAACACGACGAGGCGATGGAGACGGTGCAAGCCGGCGCGCACGCGGCGGTGCTCGCGTGGCGACTCGCGGGCGACGACGTGCGCGAGGAGTTCCACACCCCGGTGTCGGCCGCGCTCGACGAGATCGCCGACACCGTCACCGAGGGGTCGCCCGCGGTGTACGCCGAGATCCAGCGCGCCTTCGACGGCGCCGACGACGTTGCCGCGGCGGCCCGCGAGATCGCCGACGCCGACTCGGCGGCGTTCGCCGATCTGTACGAGGCGGCCCGCGGCGACCGCGCGGAGCGGGAGCGACACGAGTGAGCCGATCGACCACGCCAGTGATTTCATGATAGACAGAGCAGCCGTCCGGAACAACGCCAACTACCTGCGCAACGTCAGACCGATCGACCCCGAGGAGATCGCGGAGTACATCGAGGGGGGGCCCCATCCCGCCGTCGTCCGCGAGACCCTCCGCGAGGAGGCGTTCGACCTCCGGCTCCGCGAGCGCGACGACGGCGCCTTCGAACCCGTTCCGGAGGAGCCGGTTCCAGACCCCGGGTGGGCGCCGACCGCGTTCCCCGACGACTACTCGTTCGCCCTCGAGGACCTGCTCGTCCGCGAGTTCGGCGCGAACTGGCACCGCGGGGAGTCGGGCGCGGAGCTCCGCGAGGCGGTGCGCCGGCTGAAGGACGACTACCTCTACGGCAACGACGTGGCGTACGACCGGGTCGCGGCGCTCGGCTACGGCATCTACCACCTGCCGGCCTACTACGCGACGATCGGCCACGTCCTCGACGACCTCGTCGAGAACGCGCTGCTCGACCGGACCCTCCGCGTCCTCGACGTTGGCGCGGGCGTCGGCGGCCCTGCGCTCGGTCTCCACGACTACCTCCCGGACGACGCCGTCGTCGACTACCACGCCGTCGAGCCGAGCGCGGCCGCCGACGTGCTCGAGCGCATGCTCGACGAGACGGGGCGGAACTTCCGGTCGACGGTTCACGAGGAGACCGCGGAGTCGTTCCTCGGGCTCGATGGCGGGACGGCGGGAAGCGGTGACGCCGCCCCTGAGGAGTTCGACCTGGTCGTGTTCGGCAACGTCCTCTCCGAGCTCGACGACCCGGTCGCGGTCACCGAGGCCGCGCTCGGTCGGCTCGCGGCCGACGGGAGCGTCGTCGCGTTCGCGCCCGCCGACCGCAACACCGCCATGGGGCTCCGCGAGGTGGAGCGCGCGGTCGCGACCCCCGAGAGCGGCGTCGAGACGTACGCGCCCACGCTCCGACTCTGGCCGAACGCGACGCCCTCGGACGGCGGGTGGTCGTTCGACGTGGCCGACGACCTCGACGTGCCGGCGTTCCAGCGCCGACTCGACGAGGCCGCCGATCGCGGTTCGGGCGACGAGCCGGGCGAGTTCGTCAACGTCGACGTCCAGTTCGCGTACGCGATTCTCCGTCCGGACGGGAAGCGACGAGTCGACGTGCAGGCGAGCGCAGACCGCTGTGCGCGCATGGCCGACTCGGAGGAGCACGTCACCGACCGCGTGAACCTCCTCGCGGTGAAACTGAGCCACGACCTGAGCGCCGGCGGCAACGCCCTCTACCGCGTCGGCGACGGCTCACAGACGGTTGACCACTACCTCGTCTGCACTCGGGAGACCGTCCTCAACGACGACCTCCGGACGGCAGATTACGGCTCCGTGGTCTTCGTCGAAAACGGGCTCGTGCTCTGGAACGACGACGAGGGGGCGTACAACGTGGTCGTCGACGACGAGACGGTCGTCGACCTCGTGGCGCCCTGAGACGGTCGCGGCGTCGAACCGGCTCACGGACGACCTTCGCTGTCCGCGGGGTCAGAGGCGACCGTTCACGGTCAGTCCGTTCCCACCGACCTCGTCGCGGACGACGACGTACAGCGTCCAGACCACGACGCCGCCGAAAAGCGCGGCGACCGTCCACGCGAGTGCGTGGTCGCTGTTCCGATCCACCGCGTCCAGATAGATGATCAGCGACGCGAACACGACCGGGACGGCCACCACCGCGGCGAGGAAGAGGACGACGAACAGTTCCGGACCGCCGGGGAGGCCGACTTGGAGGACGGAGGGCATTACCTCTCGTTCATTTAACAGGAATAAAAAGATTGCTTCGGACGCGCACGCCGTGGGCCATCACCGGAACCGCTCGCTCGGCCGTCATCACCCGGCGGGCTCGATCAGCTCCGGCGCGTCGACGGCGGGCGAGTTCACGCGGTCGGAGACCGGATACGCCGTCAGTTCGTCGGCCGGATACGGATCGAGCAGCGCGGCGGCCTCGTCGGGGTCGCCGTGGAGCCACGTCGCCTCCTCGCTCGGGTCGAGGACCACGGCCATCCGGTGGTGGAGGTCGGCGACGAGGTCGTTCGGCTCGGTGGTGACGATCGTGAACGACTCCACGATGTCGTCGGTCTCGCCAGAGTCGCCCCCGTCGCTCGCTCCGCCGCCGAACGCGCCGAGTCCGGTCTGGGTCGTCTCCGGTTCGGGGGACTCCCACCGCTCGTAGAGCCCCGCCATCGCGAACGGGCGGTCGTCCTCGAAGGCGACGCGGTAAGGCGTCTTCCCGCCCGCTCCGTTCTTCCCCTCGACCCACTCGTAGAACCCGTCGGCGGGGACGAGACACCGACGACGCTCGAACGCGTCGGCGAAGCTCCGCTTCTCGCGGACCGTCTCCGCGCGGGCGTTGATGAGGTCGAACGACTCGTCGGCCCACGAGGGGGTGAGCCCCCACTTCATCCGCGTCGCGGCGCTCGGGTCCTCGTCGGCGATCACCGGGAGGTCCTGGCCGGGCGCGCAGTTGTAGCTCGGCTCGACGCCCGCGAAGTCGGCATCGAACCGGGATTCGAGGTCGGCGGCGGGAGTAAAACGGGTGTAGCGACCGCACATGGATGCGATTCGTTGGGGCCGGTCGTACTTAAGTAGCGGTCGGTGAGGGGCACCGCAGAGCCGGTCGCCGTCTCCCGTCGGGTTTTTGCCCGCGCGCCGCCGCGGTCGGGTATGCGCATCGAGAACAGCTTCATCCCGGTCGACGGGGTCGGCGAGACGACGGAGCGCCGGCTCTGGCGCGAGGGCGTCACCACGTGGGAGTCGTTCGACCCCGCGGTCGACGTTTCCGGCGTCGGCTCGACCACCGCCGACCGGATCGAGTCGTTCATCGCCGAGGCGCTGACACGCCTCGACGACGGCGACTCCGCCTACTTCGACCGCACCTTCCCCAGCGGGGAGCGCTGGCGGCTCTACGAGAACTTCCGCGAGGAGACCTGTTTCTTCGACATCGAGACGACCGGGCTCGACGAGCACCGCAACCAGGTGACGACGGTGAGCTTCCATCAGGCCGGGGAGACGACGACGCTCGTGGCCGGCCAGGACCTCACCGCGGAGCGCCTCCGCGAGCGGTTCGCCGACGCCAGCCTGCTCGCGACGTTCAACGGCGCCCGGTTCGACGTGCCGTTCTTGGAGGCCTCCTTCGACGTCGAGATCGACACGCCCCACCTCGATCTCATGTACCCCTGCAAACGGCTCGGGCTCTCGGGGGGACTGAAGCCGATCGAAGCGGAGATCGGTATCGAGCGCGACCGCCCGGACATCTCGGGGCGGGACGCCGTCCGGCTCTGGCGCGAGTACGAGGGCGGCGACGACGAGGCGCTCGAGACGCTCGTCTCGTACAACCGCGAGGACACGGTGAACCTCCGGACGCTCGCCGACGCCGTCACCGAGGCGCTCCACGAGGACGTGTTCGTCGGCGAGGCCGTCGAGCGGTAGCCGTCGTCAAAATCGGTTAGCGGCGGCTTCAGTTACGTCGCTTCCGCGTCGGCGTCGGGTTCGTCGGTGCCGGGGTCGTCGTCGGACCCTTCGACGCCGCGCGTATCGGAATCGGAATCGGCAGCGGAGCGGGAGTTCTCGTCGCCGCCTTCGTGCTCGCCAGGGGCCCCGTCGGCGGCGGTGTCACCGCTTTCGTCACTATCGCTTTCGTCGCCCTCGCTTTCGTCGCCCTCGTCAACGCTCGCGTTCTCCTCGTCTCCGTTGCCCTCCTCGTCGCCGCTCTCCTCGCCTCCACCGGTCTCGTCTTCGTCACCGCCCCCGGTCTCCTGAACCAGCTTCATCTCGCCGCGGGCGCGGAGGGTGCCGTCGATTTCGGCGCCGTCGTGCACGACGAGGTCGCCCGCGGAGACGTCGCCGAGCACCCGCGCGCCGGCCTCCACGGTGACGGTTCCGCCGCGGGTGGTCACGTCGCCGTGGATCGTCGTGTCCGCGCCCACGGTGATCCCCTCGCGGGCGCGGAGGGAGCCGAACACCTCGTTGCGCTCGCCGGTGCGGATCGACTCCGCGCGGAGGTTACCGTGGAGCCGACAGTCGTCGCCGACGGTGGCGGGCGTCGAGACGCGCCAGGCGTCGTCGGAGATCTCGGCGCCGCGCGGGACGAGCAGGGGGTCGCGAACCTCCTCGCCGTCGGCGAGCGCCTCCGCGAGGTCGTCGGCCGCGTCGGCCTCGCCGAGCCGCAGGAGCTGAGAGAGGACGATGAAGTAGAAGACGAGGGTGGGGACGGGGTTCCGGATGACGATCCAGCCGTTCGCCTCGAACCCCTCCTCGATCGTCACGTCGTCGCCGATGTCGAGGTCGCCGGAGACCATCAGCCGGCCGGTGACGGTCACCCGCTCGCCGAGGTACGCGTCCTCGCCGACGAGGACGTTGCCGTCGACGGAACACCACGTGTCCAGCCGGCAGTCGCCCTCGGCCTCGATGTCGTTTTCGACGCTCACGCGCTCGCCGAGCGCGACGTTGCGCCCGCGAAGCCCGAACTCCACGGTCGACTGGCCCCCGACGAGCACGTCGCCGTCGGTGACGAGATCGTGCTCTTCGACGGTCGTCCCGGACGGGACGGTGAGCTCCTCTATCGGACCGCCTCCCCTCAGCGACACACCGGGAACACTCCCTCCGCCCGTATAAACCGTATGGGGTCGTCCGACAGTCGTCGGACGGGGACGGCGGACGAGACGACGCGGCGTGCGGGGCGTTGCCGAACCGTCGCGGTGTCACTACCCTTATCAGGCCGGCACGGCAGGCTCAGACATGGGATTCGGATCGTACGACGAGAGCGAGCAGAAGGACCAGGACGTAGACACCGACGACGACAGCGCCGTGAACGTTCACGAGAACGACCACGACGGCGAGGTATCCATCGAGGGCGGCGCGTCGACCGACGACCTCGTCGGTCGCCTCTCGGAGATGAAAGACGACGGAGACGAGGAGTAGCTCTCCGGCCGTCGAACGCGGAGGGCCCCGATTGGCGGCGGAACGCCGCCGTGTCACGTCCCTTTTATCCGGTCGAAGCCAACTGCGGCCCATGAGCACTGACCTGACGTTCACCGACGACGGCGTCGACGTCGTCTACGAGGGCACCGAGTTCGAACTGGAGAAGGACCTGATCGAGGAGGCCACCGGGAAGGAGTACCGCGATGTCACCGACCACGAGGTGTTGCAGATCGTCGCCGAGCAGCCCGATCTCGACGGCGAGCCGGTGCGGATCGGCGACGTGCTGTAGGCCCCGCACGGGCGGTCCGGGCACGCGCTGCCACAACCTGTTACTGAGACGGAGTATACCCGATCTGGTGCCGATGCGGTACGATTTTACGATCCCGCGAGATTGAGCGAGTATGAATCCGAGCGACGCCGCCTCCGCGCTCGTCGGGTCAAAGCTCAGGATCGCGCTCCTCGGGGTGCTCGTCGTCGGGGGAGCTGTCGGCGGGGCGTTCGCCCTCGGGGTGCTCGGCGTGCCGAGCGTCGCGGCCGTCGACAACACGTTCGGCGACGTGACCAACGAGACCACGGAGATCGAGACGGATCTGGTCGTGTCGAACCCGAACCCCGTCGGGATCGGCCTCGACGGCGTCTCGGTGAACTACACGGTCTCGATGAACGACATCGAGATGGCGCAGGGCGGCCGGGAGGGCGTGCGCGTCGGCACCGGGAACTCGACGCTGGAGCTGGAAACGGAGCTGCGGAACGACGAGATCCCGCCGTGGTGGGTGAGCCACGTCCGCAACGGCGAGCGGACGACGGTCGACATCGACGCCACCGCGACCTCGGAGCGTCTCGGTCGGGGCGTCGATTTCTCGCGGAGCCGCGAGATCCAGACGGATCTCCTCGGCGCGTTCAACTCCGACGAGACGCGACCGGTGAACGCCGACAGCCTCCTGGCGGACGATCCCGTGCTGTACATAAACGAGACGCGGGGCGAATGGGGGAGCGTCAGCGAGACGGAGACCCCGATCGACATGGCGTTTACCGTGTACAACCCGAACCTCGAACCGTACGCCGTCACGGAGATCGGCTACGACATCACCATGAACGGGGTCAAGATGGGGTCGGGGCAGACCGGGGAGGGGTACGTGATTTCCTCGCAAAGCACCGAGACGGTCGAGTTCACGACGGCCCTCCAGAACCGCCGCCTCGACGACTGGTGGGTCACCCACCTCGACGAGGACGTTCGCGGGCATCAGGTGACCGGCCTCCGGATCGAGTTCTACGCCGTGATCGAGTTCCCGGGCGGCGGGGAAGTCACCGTCCCGCTCGACGCGCTCACCTACGAGGAGACGATCGAGACCGACATCTTCGGCGAGGGCGACGACGTGCGGAACGGGAGCGACTCGTCGGGGGGCGAGGCTGACGGCGACAACACGACCGATAGCGGGACAGACGACGAAAGCGGAACCGACGACGAAAGCGGAACCGGCGATGGAAGCGGAACCGACGATGGAAGCGGAACCGACGACGGAAGCGGAACCGACGACGGAAACGGAACCGATGACGACACGCAGAACGGGTCGGACGACGACGACGACGGCGTGTTACCTGTGTAGGGGTGAACGCCGGGGTTCAACGGCCCTGATCCGTACGCTTTCGTGGGTGAGCCAATTGTGCGAGAGCGCCCACCATACACGTGGTTTTTCCGAGGCGCCTCTGTAGGGGACGACGATGACGCAGCGAGACTATTTCGGGACGAGCGGTATCAGGGGTCGGGTCGGAACGGAGGTCGACGCCGACCTCGCGCTGACGGTCGGGCGGGCGCTGGCGAGCGAGGCCGACCGAGTCGTCGTCGGTCGGGACGCGCGAACGACCGGAGCCACCCTCGTCGACGCGCTGGCCGCGGGACTGACCGAGTGCGGGACGGACGTGATCGACGTTGGCGTCGCGTCGACACCGACGGTCGCCCGGGGGATCGCAGCGCGAGACGCCGATGCCGGAGTCGCGGTGACCGCCTCGCACAACCCGCCGCGGGACAACGGGCTCAAGCTGTGGCAACCCTCCGGACAGGCGTACGATCAGTCGGGACAGGACCGACTCGTCGAGCGGATCCGGGCGGCCGACTTCGCCCGTCAGCCCTGGGACGCGTTCGGCACGCGGTCGACGTGGACGGAGGCGCAAGCGGCCCACGTCGAGGCGATCGTCGAGTCCGTCGACGTGTCGGACCCGCCGTCGGTCGTGGTCGACCTCGGCAACGGGGCGGGCGGCGTCAGCGTCGAGGCGCTCCAGTCGATCGGCTGCTCGGTGGAGACGCTCAACGCCCAGCCCGACGGGCGGTTCCCGGGGCGGCCCAGCGAACCGACGGCGGAGAACTGCTCGACGCTCGCCGCGACGGTCGCGTCGACGGACGCCGACCTCGGGATCGCCCACGACGGCGACGCCGACCGCATGATGGCCGTCACCGAGGACGGCGAGTTCGTGTCCGGGGACGTCCTGTTGGCGCTGTTCGCCCGCGACGCCGCCGGAGCGGGCGACCGCGTCGCCGTCCCGGTCGACACGAGCCTCCTCGTGGCGGACGCGCTCGCCGACGCCGGCGCCGAGGTCGTTCGGACGCGCGTCGGTGACGTGTTCGTGGCCGAACGAACAACGGAGGAGGGCGTCGTCTTCGGCGGCGAGCCGAGCGGGGCGTGGATCTTCCCCGACGACACGCTGTGTCCGGACGGCCCGCTGGCGGCGGCGAAACTGGTCGAGCTCGTTTCCAGGGCGGGATCGCTCGCGGCGCAGGTCGACAGCATCGAGCGGTACCCCATCCGCAGAACGACCTTCGAAGTGCCGGAGAAGGCGGCGGTCATGGAGCGACTCACCGCCGCCGTCAGCGACGACTACGACGACGTGGACACCCTCGACGGTGTCCGGGTCGACCTCGGGGACGGCTGGTTCCTCGTGCGCGCCAGCGGGACGGAACCCCGGATCCGAGTGACCGCCGAGGCCCGCGATCCCGACCGGACGGACGCCGTCTTCCAGACCGCGCGCACGCTAGTCGAGACGCACAGGGACGCCGCCTGAACGCCGGCGCCGTACCGGCGACGCCCCGCGGTCGGGGGCGGCTGTGGCTCACCCGGCGACGGATGAGCCACCGCCCGACCGCGCCTCGTGGTACCGCTCCCACAACAACACCGCGGAGGGGAGCGCCAGGATCGTGAACACGAACGAGTACAGCACGCTGAGCGCCATCAGTAGCCCGAAGTCGCCGAGCACCGGCGTGATAGCGAGCGCCAGGGCACCGGTGCCGAGCGACGTCGTGAGCATGCTCCCGAGCAGGGCACCGCCCGTCCCGGCGAAGGTGATGACCATCGACTCGTAGGCGTCCCCGGTCTCGTTGAACTCGTCGACGAAGCGATGGGTCGCGTGGACCGAGTACGCGATCCCGAGGCCGATCGAAATCGAGAGGATCGTCGCGGTGAGCGCGTTCAGCGACAGGCCGAGCGCTCGCATCGTCCCGATCAGGTACGCGATCGCGATGAGAATCGGGAAGAGGTTCACGACGCCGAGGAGGGGTTTCCCCTCTAAGACGCCGTACGAGATGACGAGGAAGACCCCCGTCAGCCCGATCGCGAGTATCAACCCCTGGATCGCCGAGTTGAAGATGATGTCCGTCACGGCGTCGAACACCACCAGCTGACCGGTCGCGGTCGCCTGCGGCCGGAAGTTCTCGGTGAACTGTCGGGCGTCGGCCGCGGCCTCCCCCTGCGACGCGGTCGAGTCGATCGCGTACTCGATCTGCGCGTTTCGGCGATCCGGCGTGAGGTACTCGGAGGCGCGGTCGCCGGCCGGCGAGGCGAACAGCTCGTCGTATATCAGTTCGAGATTCCGATCGGGAACGCCGTTGCCGTTCACGTCGTTACGAGCGACGAGTTCGGCGAACTCCGGGTCGCGCTCGGCCTGCGATCTGATCACGGTAATGATGCTCGTCGGACGAGCGCTCCCCCCCTCGCCGACGGCGAGCGAGCCCGGCGGATCGTCGTTCGGCGCCGCCATCGCCTCCAGCGCGTGGTCCTCGTTGAAGTTCCCTTCAACGTATATCGTCACTGATTGGTCTTGGCTGGTCGAGAAGCGGTCTTCCAGAAGCGTGATCGTCTCCGTAACCGTGTACTCGCTGGGAGCGAACGGCTCCGGCAGTGCGGTCACGTACTCCGGCAGTTCCTCCGGCGGAAGGAAGTCCTCCGTCTCGAACGAGGTATCCACACCGCTCCCGTACGCACCCGCCATCCCCCCCGTGATGAGTAACACGAGGACGAAGGCGACGGGAGCGTACCGGCTGACCTGCGTCGGGAACGTGAGCATCCGACCGAGCGTGGAGTCGCTGGAAGAGATCGGCGCCGAGTTGAACTCGGGCACGCCGTAGGCGTCGCGAAGCTTGTCGACCTCGAGTTTCGCCGCCGGGAGGAACAGCCCGAAGATCAGGAACGTGAAGATGATCCCGATCGCCGAGGCGATACCCAGATTGCGAATCGGCCCCAGATCTGAGATCACGTTCGCGCCGAACCCGAACACGGTCGTCACCGTGACGATGACGAAGGCGATCATCAGCTGATTGTTGGCCTCTCGCATCGCCTCGATGGCCTCGTACCCTTTGACCGTCTCCTCGCGGTAGCGGTTGATGATGTGGATACCGAAGTCGACGCCGACCGCGAGCAGCAGGACCGGCACGGAGATCATCTGCTGGCTGAACGGAATCCCCGAGAAGCCGAGGAAGCCGAACGTCCAGATGACGGTCATCAGCAGCGACAACAGCCCCAACGCGAGATCGATCGGGTCCCGGTAGGCGACGACCAAGAACAGCAGCAGCAGCACCACGACGACCGGCATCACGATGACCAGCGAGTCGCCGATGACGTTCGCGGTTTCGGCGTTCGTGACCCCGAGCCCGAACGCGCGGATGTCTCCCGGGTGGTCGTCGGTGATCGTCTGAATCGACGTTTGCACCTCCTGCAGATTGGTGTCGGAAAAGCCGGCGGGCACGTCGTGCGAGACGACGGTGATCGACGCCGACGCGCTCGCGCTCGTCGGGTTCGCGTCGGTCGAAAGCGACCGGCTGAACCGCGGGTTGTCTTGGAGCGCACGCACCGTCCGACGGACCTGCGTGGGACTCGCGCGTTCCACCGCCCGTCGTTTCTCAGTCATCGTGGTCGCTGACGGGTCGAGCGTGGTTGCGACGACGGTCGCGGGGCCGTTGACCGACGCGACCCGCAGGTCGTCACGGCGCGTGATATCTTCGAGCAGCCGGAGCTCACGGGTGAGCGCCTCCTTCGTCAGGACGTTGCCACCGGTGTGGATGAGCTGCGTCGATTCGCTGCTCGCCTCGAAGGAATCGTCGAACTCCTGGTTCACCGCGTCCAACGCTTCCTGCTCTTCGAGGCCCTCCGTGAACGCATCGGTGGCTCCGGTGTCGGTGGTGACGAGCCCGATCCCGCCCGTAAACACCAGCGTAAGCACGAGGAACGCGACGATGACACCCCGCGGTCTATCGACGATAACGTCGTTGAGCCGCCGCGTTCCCGCCTCGATCTGCTCACCGAGCGGCATCAGCTACTGCCGCCTCCGATAGACGGCGAGGCCGCCGGCTCCGACCACGAGGAGCACGCCGACGATGAGGGGGATCGAAAGCCCGCCGCCTTCGCTTTCGGTCACGTCGATCGGGACGCGGTACGTGTTCGTGAGTTGGCTGTCACCGTCGGCGTCGTCGAACCGGAAGTCGAGCGAGACCGGATAGGTGCTGCCGGGCGTCGCGGAGCCGGTCGTCGTCAGCTCGAACGTCATCGTCGTCGTCTCGCCCGGTCCGAGCGACTGCACGTATCCCGTGTCGGTGGCGCCCGTATCGAGCGGATCGTCGGCGAACAGGCGCGCTTCGATGTCGCTCGCGGACTCTTCGAGGTTGTTCGTGACGCTGACCTCGACGGTTCGCGTGCCGCCCGCTTCGATCGTGCGGTTCTCGACGGCGACGCTGAATTGGTCGCGCTCCGGAGCGACTTCGGCGTTGACGGCCAGGTCAGTGTAGGCGCGTTGCTCGCCGCCATCGTTCCGATACTGCACCGCGAAGTCGAGCGATCGAAGTCCCGGCTCCGCTTCACCGCCGATCGTGATGGGAAGCGCGAACTCCGTTGACTCGCCGGGGTCCAACGACCCGACCGCCGTGGAGCGTTCGATCGGGATCACGTTCCCGGCGTTGCCGGCGTACTGGACGACGACGCTGTTGGCCGTGACCGGCCCGTCGTTGGTGACGGTGCCGGTCAGCTCACCGTCTTCGCCGACTCGCAGGGTCGACTCGACATCGCGGACGGCGAAGGTCTGCTCGCCGAGCGGCCTCACGCCGGCGGAGAGCCCCTCATCGACGTGGGGGATGCCGTCCGGCGTTTCGAAGGAGACGCTGCCCGAGAGCGCGTACTGACGGTTCGGAGCCGTCGGCGCAAACGAGGCGTCGTACGGAACCGTGACGGTCTCGCCCGGCTCGATCGCGTCAACGCGGGCGGCGTCAGACGCGCCCTGTCCGAGGCCGAGCCCGGCACTCGACGACTCCAACGCCACCGTCGCGTCGTACGCAGCGGTCGCGCCGATATTCTTGATCGACGCCTCGAGCGTTCCCTGATCACCGACCTGGGCGTCGGTCGTCACGTTGACGATCCGGAACCGCGCGTCCTCAGTGACTTTTAGGTCAACTTCAGCGGTAACCGTGTCCTCTTTGTCGTACGCGACCCCGCCAGACTGTCTGCTGGTGTACGAGTACTCGAGTTCCACGTCGAGTTCGTAGGTACCCGGCTCGGTGCCGTTCGGCACGCTCACCGCGATCGGCACCTCTCGAGGCGCAGTTTCGGATACGGCACCGAGGGCGATGGTGCCGGTTTCGACCGTGAACGGGGCGTCGTCGGGTTCAGCCGTTACCCGAACGTTGCGCGCCGTCGTAACGATATCGCGCGTCTGCGGCGTCCCGATATCCATATCCCCGTCGTTGATGACCTGGAGCGTCACCTCGTTCGTCCGTCCGGGGGTCACTTCCGGTCGGGCAGTCGTCACCGACAGATCGGGCGATCCGTCGACGACGCCGACGGTCTGTGCCTGTGAGGTCGGAGCGGCACCGGCCGTCTCACCGAGTGCCAGCGCCGACGCCCCGTCACCGCTGTCGGCGGGTGACCCCGCGGGCGTCAGGCCCGCGGCGGCGCCGACCGTCCCGCTGGTCAGTAGCAACGCCGCGACGATCACCGTGACGAACGACCGCCGGCTCATGCAGAACACCCGCCAAATCGGCCCTCAAGAGCGTCCCTCCGGCGCCATCTCATACCATCACCGTCCACGCCGAGCAGCCGTTCGGGTAGCGATCAGGCATTCCGTCCACCGATCTTCGCATCTCGATCATAACTACTCATACACTCACGAATGCATAAACGCTTTGTTCTTAGACTCGTTACCGGCAATCAATGGACCAAAACCACTCGAAACACTCCGATAGCGTATCACACCGATGAGCCGGTTTACCGAGCAAGATAGAGAGCGGATTCGCGCTCAGCTGATTAGCGCCGGTAGCGACTTGTTCACCAGACACGGATTCGATCGGACGCGCGTCAGTGACATCACCGAAGCGGTCGGCATCGGAACGAGTACGTTCTACCAATTTTTCGACTCGAAGGACGACCTGTACGTTGAGGTGCTGCTCGAACAGCGCAACGCCCTGGAAGAAGAGATCGCCAGCGCAGTCAACGCAGTTGAGACGCCGCGCGAAGAGGTCCAGGCCCTGTTGAAAACCACCTTGCGAGAGGTGCGCGAGAATCCGCTCATCTCCGCGCTGATCGTCGACGGTGAGTTACGCGCGCTTCAGGACCGCATGGCTGACGCGGAGACCGACGAGGAGACGATCGAATCGCGTGCCCACGAATCGAACCTCCCGTTCGCCGAGCGCTGGGCCGAACTCGACGCGTTCCGATACGACGATCCGGAACTGATCGACCATCTGTTCATGTCGCTCGTGTTCACGGCGCGCGCCCGAAACGCGCCGATCGGCGCCAACAGCGATGCGGCCTACGAGCAGGTCGAAAACGCGATTATCGAGACGGTCGTCGACGGCCTCTTCGTGGACGAGTGAGCGAGGGAACGTGGCGACGGTTACGGGCGTCACCACTGTTCACGATGTCAACGGCCGGTCGACGCGCTAGCGGGCCTACAACGATACGTTCGCACGGACGGCTGTTCACACGACCGAGTGATCGACGACTGTGAGAGGGGCCAATCCGTCGATAAAGCGCCGAATCGTCCATCGTCGGTCTCGCTTCACCCGATCGTCGTGGTTCGATCACCCATCACAGCAATCGCGGCTGGCCGAAGGAGAAGCTGTCCGAGCGCGTGGATGTGTCCGTCGCCGTCTTGGACAAGCACTACGACGCTCGGACGAAGGATCAGGAGCGGGAGGGTCGGAGGGAGTATATCGACCTGTTATAACTGAGTTAGAATAGCTTAAAGAGTCTTCCAGAAGAGTTGCCAACGTACTCAAGATCACACATAACCCCTATGCTGAATACAGAGGATGCAGGCATCAGTCAGTCATCGTTGATTTCACACTGATTGCGGTGAACTAGTTGGTCAGTAAACTTGCCTATCTCTCACAGCAACACGCTACAACCAATCGCTAGGAAGTTCGCTCTCGTGGTCGTTGGGGGAGTTGGGGGAGTTGGAGTAAGTATAATATTTTCATAATTTCCGGGCCTTCCGGGGCCTCGTAGAGTCACAGCTCTATCTAATGAGAATATGGTCCTCCAATGTGGAAGATGTATATGCCGATTATGTTGTATTGCCTGTGATAAATCATAAACAGTTCTTATTTTTAATCTGAAGTTGACAGTTCATGTTGAAACTCAAAAAAGAGGTATACGCTGAAGAGTAATTTGCCTGCTCCTCTATCTTTTAATAGACCGCTGTGAGAATTTGAACCAATGCCGGTCCTCCACAGGCGAACTGACAGTGACGACTATTATGTAAAGGGACGGCTGGATGGGGGGTTCATCACCTTGCAACTTATCCGGCCTGCTAAGCATCTCCTGACTGAGCAGTTTGGGTACGAAGACGGCGATAAAATCTCATGGAAAGTAATGACTCCACTATGTATGCTTGGCCATGCATACAGTCGAAGTGGGGGTGGGCCAGGGGGTGATGCGACTGGTAAAGACCTGTCTGCCAGCATCAATAAACTCTCTAGTAGTCAGAAACGACATCTACGGCAGTATCTGGCGTCCTATGAGAATTATACGCCGGAAGAGCGTGATTGGGTAAACACACATATTTTTGATGGGAACGAGACCGTTTCCCGCAATCAGATATCTAAGTTCCCGGAGTCAAAGCAGGGACCAGATGAGAAAGTAGAGCGACTGTCGTCAATATGGGAAGATGTGATAGACGGAAGAGAGCAGTCGGATCAAGACGCATCTAGAACAGGGGAACCTCCACGATTCGGCCAGAGTAGTCAATCATCAACGCAGAGCAGTCGCTCAGGTCACAACAGAGAAACTAATGAAACTAGAACAGGTACTACAACGTCCATTGACCCATCGGAGATCGACTTAGGATCCACGCTCCGCGTGCCAGTTGACCGAATCAGTAATAGCGGGAATGTAATTGTCGAAGTTGACGGTAGGGGACACCTGAACCTCGGAGACATTCCAGATGTAGAGTCTGGAGATGAGGTCAGGGTAGAGGTAACATCGACCCCCAAACAAGGGAAATTCAAGGCAAACCATGTTCCCAAACCCGACTCTCCAGCGTCAGGTGGGTTGCTGGGATCAGTACTCTCGAAATTGAAGACGGTATTCTGATTGCAAACAGGATTTATCAAAAATACTGAGACAGCCGCATCCATTCAGAAGTTAGCAGGTAGAGCCATGCAATTACAGCGCCCTAGTGCCGCATACGCGCTCTGTATTCAGCACGGCCTCGACAAACTATCTGCTACTGAAGATCTCATGAAAGTCAGATCCGAGTTCCTCTTCCGAATGTCAACGCATTGAGCGGCGGGGAGCGCATTCACCCAAATACAGCAATTATTGACGCTAACGTGTATCGAGATGATCGCCATACGGCGTCGGGGTCGTACCCGTTACCCACTCACATCAACGCTGAAACCACGAGTTGAGACGGGTGTCTCAACATCAACCTACCGCTGTCTAGCGGTTTTGAGTCTGAAAGGAAGGGTATGGGGCCGGAGGGATTTGAACCCCCGATCGACTGATATCTCCGGTGCGCCTCGGAACTCCAGAGGGTCGTCAACACGACCGATGATCAGTCGGCCGCTCGGTATATCAGTCTGGAGTGTCGTCCCGGGCGCAAGCCTCTGGAGTCAGTCGCCATGCCTGGCTTGGCCACAGCCCCGCGTGATCTCGCAACAGATGCTTGCTGAAACGCGGATAAAGGGGTTTCGATCGCGAGCGATCGGACGACGCGACGTTGAATCGGCGCCGCGAGGCGGCGGCGACGCCGTGGCTCACTCCTCCCGGTCGTCGGCGCTCCAGTCGCACTCCTGGCATTTGTAGCCGGTCACGAACTCGGTGACGCTCGGCATGTAGCCGACGGAGATGACGTCGCCGCCGCACTCCGGACAGTCGCGATCGGCGTCCGCGATCGATTCGGCTTCGAGCACCGATGCGCCCTCGACCAGCTCCGCGAGCTTCTCGGGCGTCACCATCCGCCCCTGCACGACGCGATTGGACATACCCGCCGTACACCGCCGAGCACCTAAACCCCGGCGACACGCGGGGGAGAGAACGAGCTTCGTCGTCCGCATCTCACCGGTTCCCGGACACCCCTGCGTCTACAGCCAGGGCGCCCGAGAGTCGTCGTCCGCAAAGGGGTCCGCACCGTCCGCGTCGTCGCTCGCCGCCGACGGCTCGCTACCGGCGATCACCGCCACGTCGTCGTCGACGATGGGGCCGGGCGCGGTCGGCGCGTCGAGCGGGGGCTCGGTCGGGTCCGCGTCCTCCTCGTCGTCCGCGTCGGCCGCAGTGTCTGCGTCGTCGGCTTCGCCCGCGCTGTCGGCGTCGCCGTCAGCACCGGCGTCGGGGTCGTCGCCGTCGGTATCGTCGCCAGGGCCCTCGTCCGCGAGACCGTCCGCCGGCCCGGCGTTCGGATCGTAGGCGAACAGGGTCGTTACGGCGAGCACCGCCAGCGCGATGGGCGCCTCGGTCTGCATGAGGTTGAACGGGCCGAGCAGGATCGGGAGCGCGAGTACGCCCAGCGCGACGGCCGAACCGAACCGGAACCGGTCGATGTCGACGCGCCCTCGGAGATGCGGCGACAGCAGCGCGATCGCCAGCGCGAACGCGACGCCGACGCTCGCCGCGGCGGCGCCGTTCAGGACGTACTCGGGAGAGGTCTGAAGTTCAAACCCGGACGGCTCGAAGCTGGCGACGAGCCCGAGCGCGATGATGACGCCGGGGCTCGGCAGGTGCTCGCCGATCTCCGAGCTCGCGGTCTTGGCGGCGATCGTGAGGATCACCAGCCCAGCGAAGCGCTCGAAGACGGGGAGGTTCAGGAACTCCCTGAACGTGGGGGCGAAGGCGGCCTCGACCGCGGCGAGCGGGATGATGATCGCGCCGATCAGGAGCACGGAGCCGGCCATCTGTCGGCGGCTGCCGTCCATCTCCGCGAGGATCACCGCGGCGGTCGCGGAGCCGCCGAAGATGAGGATCCCCGTCTCGACCACGCCGGTCGCGGTCGTCAGGACGCCAGCCACGACTAAGGCGGGGAAGATCCCGTCGACGAGCGGCAGCACCATCACGGTCGCGAGCAGCTTCGTCGCGCTCCCGACCTGCTGTTCCAGCCGGAGGGCGATCGGATGACGTGAGACGCTCATTCAGGGACGATGACCCTGACCGACGGGTACACGGTAGGAAGCGGACGACCCACGATAGCCGAGGGCCCGGCGTACGGAGTCGAATCCGCGAGCGGCCCGACGAGCCCATGTAAAGCGTTTGCGCGAATTGCCGGCTGTAAAGCGGGCGCCGAGGTTGCAGATCGGCTGGCCGGCGATGCGCGCGTTCACGGGACTGTCGGAGTCCATACTTCATATATCTATTTCGGTTGCGTTAAAGGTTGTGTGAGACGTGCCCGCACGGAACGAGAGATTGGTGTACATCACTTATATATTCGTCATGGATACGACGACTGAAACGGGATACAGTCGGTGATCCGTCGGCGATAATCCTCCGTGGCCACCGATCCCTGTTCGATACGTCACGACACCGTTCGGATGACCCACAAACGGGTAACGTTCCGTCTCAGACGCCGTTCGTTTCGGACGGACGATCAATCGGTCGCCGGCCGTCGCAGCCGCGTTTTTACCGGGCAGATAACCGCTCGTCGACGGCGACGGAAGAGCGGCGGAGCGACGTCGGCGTCGAGCGCTGACGATCCGGAACACGTTGCGCGCTAACCCATTTTGATCCACAATCGTGACTATTACGTGAATTCGGATGACAACGACGTACACGTCTGTGCTGACTCGCAACGCTTTTTATCGGGGACTGACGACGGTTTATATGGCGACAGACTCCGGCCGATTCTCGGCGAAACTCGACGTCCCGGAAGCGTTGACGTTCGACGACGTACTGTTGAAACCAAAAGAGAGCCGTGTCGAACCCGACGACGCCGACCTCTCGGCGCGCGTCTCGAAGAACGTCGAACTCACCGTCCCGGTCCTCTCGGCGGCGATGGACACCGTCACCGAAAGCGACCTCGCGATCGCGATGGCTCGCGAGGGCGGGCTCGGCGTCCTCCACCGCAACATGACCGTCGAGGAGACGGCCGCTGAGGTCGAGCGCGTCAAGCGCGCGCACGAGCTCGTTATCCGCCGGGAGAACGTCGTCACCGTCTCGCCGGACGACGCGGTCCGCGAGGCCGACGCCGTGATGGAGCAACAGGGGGTCTCCGGCGCCCCGGTCGTCGACGAGGACGACACGGTTCTGGGGATCATCTCGGGCACCGACATCCGACCCTACCTCGAGGTCGGGGAGGACGACGCCGTCCGCGAGGCGATGACGGACGAGGTCATCACGGCACCCGAGGAGGTCGACGCCCGGGAGGCGCTGGAGCTGATGTACGACCACAAGATCGAGCGCGTCCCGATCGTGGACGAGGACGACCGGCTCGTCGGGCTCGTCACGATGCAGGGGATCCTCCAGCGCCGAGAGCACGAGGAGGCCGCTCGCGACGAGGACGGTCGCCTGCTCGCTGGCGTCGCCGTCGGCCCCTTCGAGGAGGAGCGCGCCGTCGCCGCCGACGAGGCCGGCGTCGACGTGATCTTCATCGACTGCGCGCACGCCCACAACCTCAACGTGCTCGACTCGGCGCGGGCGATCAAAGGCACCGTCGACGCCGACGTGGTCGTCGGCAACGTCGGGACGCGCGAGGCCGCCGAGGCCGCCGTCGACTTCGCGGACGGGCTGAAGGTCGGCATCGGTCCGGGCTCGATCTGCACCACCCGCGTGGTGAGCGGCGCGGGGATGCCACAGATGACCGCCGTCTCGCAGGTGGCCGACGTGGCCGCCGAACACGGCGTGCCGGTGATCGCCGACGGCGGGATCCGCTACTCCGGCGACGCCATCAAGGCGCTCGCGGCGGGCGCGAACGCGGTCATGCTCGGCTCGTACTTCGCCGGGACCGACGAGGCGCCGGGGCGCGTCATCACGATGCAGGGGAAGAAGTACAAGCAGTACCGCGGAATGGGGTCGGTCGGGGCGATGAAATCCGGCGGCGGCGACCGCTACCTCAAGGAGGAGGACGAAGACGAGGAGTTCGTCCCGGAGGGCGTCGAGGCCGCGACCCCGTACAAGGGGAGCCTCGCCTCCGAGCTCCACCAGCTCACGGGCGGAATCTGCTCCGGCATGGGGTACGTCGGCGCGGAGACGGTTCCGGAGCTCCACGAGCGCGCCGAATTCATTCGCGTCTCCAGCGCCGGCCAGACGGAAGGCCACCCGCACGACGTGATGATCACGGACGAGGCGCCCAACTACAGCCCGAACGAGTGACGCGGCGGTAACGGCGCTGGGGTCCGGGTCGGTCCCCGATCGCATCTCCGCGCCTCTCGGAACCGGTGAGGCGGACCCGAAGAGGTATTTTAATATAGTCCGCGAAGAGACGAAATGTGTGAGCGAACACGTCGTCGCTCCGGTCATCCATGAGTGAGCAACCGCCGCTGGTCCTCGTGGTGGAGGACGAACCAGATTTGGCCGACCTGTACGCCGCGTGGCTCGGCGACGAGTATCGAGTCCGGACCGCGTACGGCGGTCAGGAGGCGTTAGACGAGATCGACGAGGCGGACGACGAGGTCAACGCGATACTGTTGGACCGGCGGATGCCGGGGCTCTCGGGTGATGAAGTCCTCACTGCGGTCCGCGAGCGCGGCATCGACTGCCGCGTCGCGATGGTGACCGCGGTCGAACCCGACTTCGACATCCTGAACATGGGGTTCGACGACTATCTCGTGAAGCCGGTCACGAGCGACACCCTCCACGAAACGGTCGAGGGGCTGTTGCGCCGCGGAGAGTACGACACCGAGGTGCAGGAGCTGTTCTCGCTGACCTCCAAGAAGGCGATGCTGGAGACGGAAAAGAGCGCCACCGAACTCACGGACAACGAGGAGTACCAGCGGCTCACCGACCGGATCGAGGAGCTCCGGTCGCGGGCCGACGAGTCGCTGGAGGCCGTCACCGAGACCGACGACGACTTCGAGAAGCTGTTTCAGGAGTTCGACACCGACGACGCCGGCGCCGAAGACTGACGCCGCCCCGCGCGACTTTTTAAGTACAGTCCGGGCGAAGCTACTGTCGAATGCGCGTTCGCGATCTCCCGCTCCCGGAGCAGTTCGTCGCCCACTTCGCGGACCGGGGGATCCGGGAGCTGTACCCGCCGCAGGCGGCCGCGGTCGACGCCGGCGTCTGTGCGGGCGAGAACGTGGTCGCCGCGGTGCCGACCGCGTCGGGAAAGACGCTCATCGCCGAGCTGGCGCTGGTGACCGCGGACGGGCCGGGACTGTACGTCTGTCCGCTCCGCGCGCTCGCCCGCGAGAAGTACGAGGCGTTCGCGGCGCTGCCGGGGGTCGACGCGGCGATCGCGACGGGAGACTTCGACGCGACGGGCGAGGCGCTCGCGGGGACCGACGTGGTCGTCGCCACGAGCGAGAAGGTCGACTCCGCGATCCGGAACGGCGCGTCGTGGGTCGACGACCTCGCTTGCGTCGCCGTCGACGAAGTCCACCTCCTCGGGGCGGAGCGCCGCGGCCCGACCCTCGAAGTCACTCTCGCGACCCTTCGTCGGCGGAACCCCGAGCTACAGGTCGTCGCGCTGTCGGCGACCGTCGACAACCCGGAGGCGATCGCGGAGTGGCTGGACGCGGCCCTGGTGGAGTCCGAGTGGCGCCCCGTCGACCTCCGCACCGGCGTCGCGGTCGGCGGGAACGTGACGTTCGACGACGGGACGACGACCGCGATGGCTGTCCCGAACGCCGCCGTCGGCGAAGCGGAGGCCGGAGGCGCTGACGACGGTCCGCCCGGCGACACCGAAGTCACGGCCGCCCTCGTCGCCGACGGCGTCGATCAGGGCGGCCAGTGTCTCGCGTTCGTCCGATCGCGGACCGAGGCGGTCGCGCTGGCCGAGCGGCTCGCGGACGACCGACTTGCCGAGCGGCTGGGAACCGAGTCGGCCGCGACAGCCGCCGCCGACGAGGTCGCGGACGTGGACGGCACCGCGACCGGCCAGCGGCTTGCCGACTGCCTGCGGGCCGGCGTGGCGTTTCACCACGCCGGGCTGCGGGCCGGTCACCGGGCGGTCGTCGAGGAGGCGTTCCGCGCCCGGGAGATCGCCTGCATCTGTGCGACGCCGACGCTGGCCGCCGGCGTCAACGTCCCCGCACGGCGGGTGGTGGTGCGCGACCAGAAGCGGTACGCGGGCTCGGCGATGGAGTGGCTCCCCACGCTCGAGGTGCACCAGATGTGCGGCCGCGCCGGGCGACCGGGGTTAGATCCGTACGGCGAGGCCGTTCTCGTCGGCGACGAGGACACCCGCGCCGAACTCGTCGCGCGGTACGTCGAGGGGGAGCCGGAGGCGGTCGAATCGAAGCTCACCGATCCGGCGTCGCTGCGGACGCACGTCCTCTCGGCGATCGCGACCGGCTTCGCGGAGAGCGAGGCCGAGATCCTCGACGTGTTCGAGGGGACGTTTTACGCCCGGGAGGCGGGCGCCGGCGGACTGGCCGACGCCGTCGCCGTCGCGGTCGACGACCTCGTGGCGGCCGGGCTGGTTCGGCGGGAGACCGGGGGCGTCGAGACGTACCGGCTGGCGGCCACCCCGGTCGGATCGACGGCCTCGAAGCAGTACGTCAGACCGGAGACCGCGGAGCGGATCGTCTCGGGGCTGCGCACCGCGGCGGGGATGCGGAACCCGACGACGCTCACCGTCTTCGAGGTGGTCTGCGACACGCCGGATATGCAGGACACGTACCTCGGCAACGCGGAGCGCGCCGAGATCTACCGGTTCGCGCGGGCGAACGCGGGAGCGCTGACGACGGCGATGGACGAACCGGACGATTTCGAGGAGTGGTTGGAGTCGGTGAAGACGGCGCGGATCCTCGACGAGTGGATCGGCGGGGCGACCGTCGAGGAGCTGGTGGCGTCGTACCGGATCGGGCCGGGCGACCTCGACTCCCGCGTCGAGCGCGCCGAGTGGCTGTTGAGCGCGGCCGAGGCGCTCGCCGAGACGATCAGCGTGCGCGTACCGGCGGTCGCGAGGGCGCGCTCGCGGCTGTGAGCGCGGAGCGGAACGCGGCGGAACGAGAAGCGCGGTCAGTCGGCGGGCTCGACGGCTCGGTGGAAGGGGGTTCGCGCGATCGTCTGCCGGAGGTCCGCGAGGGAGTCACGACCGGCGTCGCCGGCGACGGACATCACCGCGAACACCTCCTGACGGGAGATCTTCACGCCGGTCTCGGTGAGCGCGTCTTCCGGGCGGGAGCTGAGCTCGCGGAGGGTGCCGACCGCGAGCAGATACGGGACGGTCCACGCTTCCATCGTGTTCCCGTTCGAGAGCGGCATCGTCTCCAGGTACGCCTGCGCGTCGTCGAGGAACGAGCGGGCGTACTCGGCGGTCCGGTCGACGACGCGGGCGGACGACTCGCGGTTGTCGGGGTGGACGACGCGCTCTTGGTCGACCCCCTCGTCGGCGAGCCACTCCGCCGGGAGGTAGACGTTGTTCTCTTCGGTGTAGTCGTCGTACACGTCCTTCGAGACGTTCACGAGCTGGAGGAGGAGCCCGAACTCCTCGGCGGTGTCCCGCAGCTGTCGCGCGCGGTCTTCCGTGACGTCGCCGCGGGTGAGCAGGTTCGTGATGAGGTTCCCGACCGTGCCGGCGGCGTAGTAGCAGTACTGTTCCAGCTCGTCGCGGTCGTCGATGCGGAGCCCGCCCTCGGTCGCGTGGCGGTCGACGAACATCGCCATCCCGTCGACCATCTCCAGCACGGGCGGGACGATCGCCTCGCGGGCCTCGGAGTCGAACTCGGCGAACGTCGCCACGATCGTCGGCGCCTCGGCGACGACCTCCCAGTCGTCGTTGCGCTCGGCGGGCGCCGGAAGCCACTCGTCGACCGCCTCGCGGAACGCCGCGATGTCGGTGTCCTCGTCGGGGTCGATCGCTCGTCGGTACGTACGTAGCACGTCGCTCTGGGCTTCCGGCGGGATGTGTCCGGCGTCCTCGACGGTATCGGCGACTCGACAGAGGAGATACCCCACGCAGATGTGCGAGGCCATCGGCTCCTCCAACACGTCGACCGTTAGCGCGAAGGTCCGTGAAACGCCCTGAACCGCCTCGTGGCACCACGGAAGGTCGGGCTCGCCGGGACCGTGTTCTCGTCCGCTCATTCGGTTACGGACACTTACGGCACAACGCATAAAAAGCCTCGTGGAACGTCGGAGACGCTCGGCGAGCCGATCGCGGCTCCGCGGTGCCCGCCTTTCGCCCGCGTCCGCCGCGGTGGCGTCCCGCCCAACACCGGACCCGTGCACAACCGTGTAGAAACCGATAAGTTACCGTGACGACACCCTCGGTCATGGACTTCACGCTCTCCGGAGAGCAGCGTCAGATCCGGGATACGGTCGCGTCGTTCGTCGACGAGGAGGTCGTCCCGCGCGCCGCCGAGATCGACGAGACCGACGAGTTCCCGGCCGACCTGATCGACGAGATGGCCGACCTCGGGCTGATGGGGATGCCGTTCCCGGTCGAGTACGAGGGCGCCGGGCTCGACTACCACAGCTACGCGATCGGGCTCTCGGAGATCGCTCGCGGCTCCGGGGGGCTCGGGACCGTCGTCGCCGCGCACACGTCGCTCGCGGGCAACATGCTGTACGAGTTCGGCGACGAGCGACAGAAGGAGACGTACCTCACCGCGCTCAACACCGGCGAGGACATCGGCGCCTTCGCGCTCTCGGAGGCCGAGGCGGGCTCGGACGTGCCGGCGATGTCGACCACCGCGGAGCGCGAGGCGGGGGACGCCTCGGACCGGAGCGGCGTCGCCGCGGAGCGCGACGGCGACGGCTACCGCGTCAACGGCGGCAAACTGTGGATATCGAACGGCTCGGTCGCCGACACGGTCACGCTGTTCGCGAAGACCGACCCCGATGCGGGGCGGAAAGGCATCTCTTCGTTCGTCGTCCGGCCCGAGGAGGACGACGGGTTCATCGTGGAGGGCACGGAGGACAAGCTCGGCGACAAGGGGTGCCCGACCGCAGAGCTCCGGTTCGACGACATGTGGGTCCCGGCGGAGCGCCGGCTCGGCGAAGAGGGTGACGGGTTCGTCCAGGCGCTGAAAACCCTGAACGGCGGCCGGATCACGATCGCGGCGCGCTCGGTCGGGATCGCGCGCGCCGCGCTCGACGAGGCGGCCGACTACGCGCAGGAGCGCGAGCAGTTCAACGGCCCCATCGCCGACTTCCAGGCGATCCAGCACAAGCTCGCCGACATGGACACGAAGATTCGGGCCGCCGAACTCCTGATGCACGAGGCGGCAGACCTGAAGATGCGGGACGAGGACTACATCAAGGAGGCCGCGCAGGCGAAGCTGTACGCCTCAGAGATTTCTCGCGAGGTCGCCAACGAGGGCATCCAGATCCACGGCGGCTACGGCTACACGAAGGACTTCCCCGCGGAGCGGTTCTACCGGGACGCGAAGCTGAACGAGATCTACGAGGGGACGAGCGAGGTCCTGCGGAACACGATCGCCCAACAGCTGCTCGACGAGTGAGGACCGGTCCCGCCATCCGTGACGCGGCGCGGACGACGTGAGCGGGGCAGGCGGCCCGAGCGGTGCGGACGGCACGAGCGGAAGTGAGACGCGCTACTTCTCGTCGTCGGTCGCACCGTCACCGTCGTCAGCCGCTTGGCCGCCGTCGTCGGTCGTCTCGTTGCCGTCGCCGACCGCGTCTCCGTCGGCGCTGTCTCTTTGTTCCTTCTCGTCGCCGCCGCTCCCCGCCTCCCGGTCCTCGGTCGGTCGGTCGATGTCCGAAGGGTTCCGGTCCACCGCGTACTCGCCGGTGTCGATGCGCTCCGCCGGCCGGGAGTAGTCGCGACCGCTGCCCGAGAAGTCCGGTCGGATCACGCCGTCGTCCGGCACGTCCGATCGGTCCTCGTCGCTCCCCGCGGCGGGAGCGTCGTCGGCGTCCGGAATCGAGGCGTCGGGTGTGGGTGTCGCTCCGTCCGTCTCGGACGCCGTCTCGTGTCCCTCAGGAGTCGCCTCGCCCGAACCTGGCGTCGGATCGCCGGTCTCCCCGTCGGCTTCGTCGGTCTCCCCGTCAACTTCGCCAACGTCCTCCGCGTCGGCGTCGAACCACTCGAACTGGTCACGCCGATCGCGGCGCTCCGCGACGGCGACGCGGAGCCGCTCCCGGAGCGTCTCGCGGAGGTCGACCGCCTCGTCGGTCGCGAAGTCGACGGCCGCGGCGTCGTTGCCGGCGATGGAGCTGCTGCCGGCGGTGTCGGCGACGATCGTCGCCACGTCCCAGCGACGCTGGAAGAGGGTTCGCCTGTCGATGACGTTCTGGATCCGGTAGTACGGTACGACCGTCACCGTGCGGCTCCAGAACCCGTTCCGGGTGAGGAGGTGGTCCTCGCCGAGCCAGTAGCCGCGGTGCTTCCACTTCAGATGCGCGGCGACCGGGGCGGCCAGCAGAAGCGCGGCCGGGGCGTACCACGGGGCGCCGGCGCCGAGGTACCAGTCGACGCCGAACGCGACGGCGACGAGGACGCCGACGCCGATCGCGTACCGGAACGCGTACCGCCACCGGATCCGCTTCGGCGGGCGGCGAAAGCGCGGCTCGCCGAACGACTCCACTTCGCGCGCCAGCCGGTACACCCGGTCGGTCGTCGCGATCGGGACGGCCGCCTGACTCCCCTGATCGCCGCCCTGTCCGGGGGCGTAGCCGGCGGTCTCGATCGAGAGGCTCGCGTAGCCGAGCAGGCGCTTCGCCGGGTTGTCGGCGATCCGAAGCGCCTGCACCTTCTCCGTGGGGATCGACCCGCTGTAGCGGCGGAACAGCCCGCGCTCGTATCGAAGCTCGTCGCCGGCGCGGGAGAGTCGGAACCCGTAGTAGTTCGTGAAGGCGATCCCCGCGCCGAGCACCCACGACACGAGGAACAGCCCGCCGACGCCGACGATCGCGGTCGCGGTGAGCGCGACCGCCGACGCGTCCGGGATGAAGCTGGACAGCACCGGGACCGATCCGGAGCTCAGGAAGGCCAACAGCCCGATGAGCCGCCCGTCGAACGACAGGGCGCCCACCAGGGCGAGCTCGCCCGGCGAGATCGCGAACAGCTCCGCTTCGTCCGGGCCGACAGTGCCCTGAGCGGCGCCCGTCCCGGCTCCGGCCCCCTCCGCTCCGTCGCCCTGGGCCTCCGCGCCGGACCCGGTCGACTTGCGCCGCTGGACCTCGCGCTGGAGCCGGGTCGCCTCGTCGGGGGTGACAAAGCGGATCGAGCCCTCGGTGCTCGACCCTCCCGCGGTCTCCAGATCCACCGCAGCGACGCCGATCGCGCGCTGGATCACGCTCCGACTCACGTCGACGTTCTGGATCCGGCGGTAGGGGATCTCCCGTTCGCGCCGCGAGATCACGCCGGAGGAGATGTCGAGGGTGTCGGCGGTCAGCTCGTAGTCGAACCGCCGGTAGTACGCGACCTCGTACGCGGTCGCCGCGAGGACGACCGCGCCGGCGACGACGGCCGCGGCCGTGAACCCCCAGTCGGGGTTGTTGTTCACGACGAAAAAGAGGACCACGACGATCCCGGACACCTTCTGGAGCGCGCGGTACGGGACCGACTGGGGCGCGAGCTTCACACCGCGTCCTCCCCGTCCGCGCGGATGGCCAGTCGCTTCAGCTCCTCGCGGAGGTCGCTCGCCCCGTCGGGCGTGAGCCCCGGGATCCGAACGTCCGCACCGCGTGAACCGGCCGTGTACACCACACAGGACGCCAGTCCGACGCCGCGCTCGACGGGAGCGCGCCGGGAGTCGACGTGCTGGATCCGGACCAGCGGCACGGTCGTCCGGACCTGCGTGATCACGCCGCGGTCGAGATACAGCGCGTCCTCGCGGATCTCGTAGCTCCAGCGACGGTAGCGGAGGAGGGCGTGCGCCACGCCGAGGACGAGGAAGACCGCGCCGCCGGCGATCGGCACCCACTCGGGGAGCCGGTCGAAGTAGACCGCGCCGGCGAGCGGCGCCGTCAGCACCGCGGCGATGAGGACAGCACGGAGGACCCACACGACCTGAACGCGGGGATGAAGCGTCTGCGTCGTCATCGACGCGCCCCCGGCGTACGTTCGAGTGTCATGGACCGTCGTTGTCGACGCCGACGTATAAGTCCGGGCGAAATCACGGATCCCCCGCTTGGCCGTCTCGTCCGGCAGGCGCCCCCGCCGCCGGTCGCGTCGGCCGGTCCGGTGGCCGGTCCGAGACGCGCGCTCACGCCGAGAGGAGCCGACCGAACAGTAACGGGGAGAGTCGCCGGGAGGAGCGGCGACGACGACACCCGCCCGCCGTCGGGTGGATGGCGGCCATCCCTCTCGTGTTTGTCATTCACATTCGATGGCCATAATTGCCGAAACCGATATGACCCGGGGGCGAGTCGGGCCGACCATGGCGGACGACCCCTTCGAGAACATGCTCGCACAGATGGACCGCGCGGAGGAGTACGCCGACGTGGACCGCGATATCTTCGAGCGGCTCAAACACCCCGAGCGCACGCTGAAGGTCACTCTCCCGGTGGAGCTCGACTCTGGCGAGGTCGAAGTGTTCGAAGGGTACCGCTGTCAGTTCGACAGCGCTCGCGGGCCGTTCAAGGGCGGCGTCCGGTTCCACCCGTCGGTCACGCAGCGCGAGGTCGAGGCGCTCGCGGGGTGGATGTCGTGGAAAACCGCGCTCGTCGACCTCCCGTACGGCGGCGCGAAGGGGGGCGTCATCTGCGAGCCGAAGGACCTCACGCAGAACGACCTGGAGAGCCTCACCCGGCGGTACACCGAGGGGATCCGGCGGATGATCGGGCCGGAGACCGACGTTCCCGCGCCGGACATGAACACCAACCCGCAGACGATGGCGTGGATGATGGACACCTACTCGATGTACGAGGGGCACTCGGTCCCGCAGGTCGTCACCGGGAAACCGCTGGAGATCGGCGGAACGCCGGGGCGGGTCGCCGCGACCGGTCGCGGCGTCTCCATCGTCACCGAGCGGCTCTTCGAGTACCTCGACCGCGACCTCTCGGACGCCTCCGTCGCGATACAGGGCTTCGGTAACGTCGGCTCCCACGCGGCCCGGCTCCTCGACGAGTCCGGTGCGCGGATCGTCGCCACGTCCGACGTGACCGGGGCCGCCTACGACCCCGACGGGCTCGACATGGCGGCGCTCGGCGCCCACGTCGACGCCGGCGGCCTGATCGAGGAGTACGTGTCTGGCGACCCCCGAGCGCTCCCCGAGGACCGGCGCACGAGCGGGGGGAACCAGTGGGACGACCCCAGCCAGATCACGAACGAGGAGCTGTTGGCGCTCGACGTCGACGTGTTGATTCCCGCCGCGGTCGAGGGCGTGATCACCGCGGAGAACGTCGACGACCTGCGAGCGTCGGCGATCGTCGAGGCGGCGAACGGCCCGACGACGGTCGCCGCCGACGAGGTGCTCACGGAGCGTGACATTCAGGTCGTCCCCGACATCCTCGCGAACGCCGGCGGCGTCATCGTCTCGTACCTCGAGTGGGTCCAGAACGCGCAGGAGTTCTCGTGGCCGCTGGAGACGGTCAACGCGGAACTGGAGCGCCGTATCGGCAAGGCGTTCGACCAGACGATCAACCAGTACGACCAGAAGGAGCTGCCCGACCTCCGGACCGCCGCGTACACGCTCGCGCTCGAACGCACCGCCAGCGCCCACAAGTACCGCGGCCTGTTCCCGTAAACCGGGTGGCGGCCCGGTGAGCGGCGAGCCGCCTCAGACGAACCGAATCCGGTCCGCACCCACCGCGATCGGCTCCGCGTAGCGAACGATCGGGTCGCCGTCGGGCCGGTCGAACCCGTTCGCCCGGAAGAGCGTGTTCGCACGGATGTCGGCGGTCGCCGCCCGCAGCGACCACGGCTCGTGGGCGATCGCGCCGCGGTACAGCCGGTTCCCCTCGGCGTAGAACTGGTAGTTCTCGACGAGGAACGCGTCGAGCGACCCCGACTCGGCGGCGAACGGCTCGCCCGTCGGCTCGTAAGTCGCGTCGAATCGCGCGTGCGGGACGCCGGGATGCGTCCGACGGCTGGTGAAGCGGACCGGACCGTCCTCGCCCGCCGCGGGATCGGCGGTCTCGGGTCGCCTCACGTCCATCTCCGCGCGGTAGTACGGGAGCGCGAACAGCCGCCGTGCGAGCGCGACGCCGATCGGATCCTCCGCATCGAGGTTGTAGAAGTACACGCCCCGACCGTCGGGACCCTCGACGTAGGTCCTGAGGTTGAGCTCCGGGAACGAGAGCCCGACGGGCGCCCCGCGCGGGCGGATGTCGTCCATCACGAAGGCGACGACGCTCAGGTACGCGTCGCCCCCGTGAGTGGCGACTGACAGTCGGTCGGGGATCGTCCCGGAGACGACGGCGGGATCGACCGGCCAGTGGCAGAACAGCGCGTCGCGCCACGTCATCTCCAGCCAGCGCCGCGTGAGCATACGAACGGTACGGGCCCCGGCGGGTTAATCTGCACGCCGGGGCGAACCCGCGGGGTCGTCCCCGTCTTCGGATCTCGCGCCGCCCGTGTCCCCGTCTCCCGGTCTCGCGCCGCCGCCCCCGCCTCTGCCGTCGTCGGCTTCCTTCCACTCGCCGACGCCCGATGGGTCGAGGTGGACGTGGACGTCGCCCACGTCATCCAGGTTCCGGAGGCCCGTGACCAGCTCCGTCTCGATGTCGTGGGCCTCTCGGAGCGTCATCTGCCCGTCGACCTCGACGTGGACCTCGACCTCGAGGTCGGTGCCGTCGTAGTACACCGTCAGGTCGTGAACGCCCTCCACCGCGGGGTTCTCGCGGAGCGCGGCGATGACCCGTTCGCGGTCGGCGGCGGGCGGCGCCGCGCCGACGAGGTACGTGACGTTCTCGCGGGCGATCTCGATCCCCTGATACACGACGAGGACGCTGACGAGGGCCCCCGCAACCGGGTCGAGGACGGGGACGCCGGCCAGCACGCCGAAGACGCCGATCAGCGCCGCGACGGTGGTGTAGATGTCGTTGAGACAGTCGGCGGCGAGCGCGGTGAGCGCGGTCGAACCGAGGTCCGCGTTCACGCGCTCCGTATATCGGTAGAGGACGTACATATCGACCAGCGCGAACAGCAGCGCCGCGACGAGGATCGGGTCGGCTTCGACGCCCGGCGATCCGAGGAGTTCGGAGGCGGACTCCTGTAACAGCAGGACGCCGAGCAGGACGATGACCGCGCCGACGAACAGCGCCGTCAACGGCTCGATCCGCTGGTGGCCGTGGGGGTGGGTCTCGTCGGCGGCGTCGTACCGAGAGCCGCCCCAGACGAAGACGACCGCGCTGGCGACGAGGTCCGCGACCGAGTGCGCGGCGTCGGCGAGCAGGGCGACGCTCCCGAAGGCCAACCCGGTGGCCCCCACGACCGCGATCTTCAGCGCGTTGCCGAGGATGTTTACCCCCGCGGCCCGCTGAAACCGCGCCTTCTCGCCGCTTCCCCAGGGGCGCCACATACGTGTCGATGGTCGCCGCCCGCCCTTAAGAACCTCGCCGTCGCGACCGATCTGCGCCGGCGTGCGCCCGCCGATACACCCGTCGTAACGACTAAGAACGAAACGCTCCTCGGTTACGGTAATGAACGACGAGTTTTTCGCCCGAGGTGGTTCCCGTGGGCGTCGAAATTAAGGAAACGGAGGTGAGCGACGAGGACTTCGAGGAGATGAAAGGGTTTGTGAGAGATTACCTCGCAGCCAGCGTCGAGAGCGAGGATGACGGCGGTCGGATGCGCTGGTACCCCTGGCACTCCGCGGACTACCGGTTCAACCACATCCTCAACGTCGTCGACCTCGCGACCGACATCGCCGAGAGCGAGGGCGCCGACGTCGACGTGGTCCGGGTGGCCGCAGTGTTTCACGACGTGGCGAAACTGGAGGCAGAGCAGGACGTTCACGCCGAAGCCGGCGCGCGCGTCGCCCGCGAGTACCTACAGAGCCGCGGCAACTATCCGGAGTCGTTCATCGAGGAGGTGTGCGGCGCGGTCGTCGACCACTCGTACACGGGCGACCTGACGGACGTGCCTCTGGAGAGCCGGTGTCTGATGGAAGCGGACGTGCTCGACAAGGTGGGCGCGAACGGCGCCGTCCTCATGCTGCTTCGGATGGGGTACGAGTCACGGACCCACATGGACTCCGCGAAGATGGTCGATCGGGTGCTTCAGCGCGCCCACGACCACACCGAGCGGGTCGTCTCCGACAGCGCCGAGAGCATCGCCCATCAGCGCATCAAGCGCGTGAAATGGATCCGAGAGTGGCTCGAAGAGGAGGTGTCGCGGATGGACGCCGAGGGCGTCACCGACCGCTGATCCGACTGCGCCGACGCTCCGGGAGTCCACGCGCCCTCGGTCCCAACGCCGATCAGGCGTCGGGATCGACCGCCGGAAGCACCGACTCGAGGTACCGACGGATCCCCCTTCGCGTGTCGTCGGCCCACTCGCGGTCCGTCGTCGTCGCCCAGCGTAGCATGCCGCCGGTCGCGAGCGTCTGGAGCGTCGACGCGACCTCGGCGGGGGAGACGGCGTCGTCCGGCGCGTCGGCCTGCGCGTCGGAGCCTTCCGCGGATGGATCGTCGCCCGCCGCCTCCCGGACCGTTCGCTCGAGGAACGAGCTGAACACCCGGTCGCTCCGGTCGAAGTGGTCGCGGTAGGCGTCGTCGGTGGCGGCCTGCGCGCGGAGCTCGACGATGGCGGTCATGAACTGCCCGTCGGGGCCGTGCCCCTCGGGGATCGATCCGGGGTGCGTCGTCGCCGCGACGTAGGTGTCGAGGCGCTCTCTGGGCGCCAGATCGAACGCGTCCTCTGAGACGGACTCCTCGAAGCCGTCGAGGAGGAAGCCGAGCAGATCGATCAGGAGCTCGTCTTTCCCGTCGTAGTGGTGGTAGACGAGCGACGGGCTCTTGTCGAACTCCTCGCCGATCCGCTTTATCGTCAGGTCGGCGTACCCGTGCTCGCAGAGCGCGCGGAACGCCGCGCCGAGGATGGCCTCTCGGGTGTCGGTCGGCTCCGCGAACGGGCGTTTCATACGCGACGTACCGCGGCCGACTATATATCGCTCTTGATTGAACGTTCATTCAATACGCTTATGTTAATCGCATCCGACACGATCGTATGACTCGATTCGACGCGGTCGGGGGGCGGGCCGCTGGGCGCTGCGGCGTCGACGCCGGCGGAGACGGCGTCCGGAGGCGGCGATGAGCCGGGCCGGAGGGATCGCCGGGGTGGCACTGGCGGTCGCCGCAGTCGGGGCGCTCATCGCCGGCGTGGCGCTCTCCGGGGCCGCCGCGCCCGCGGCCGGCGACACGCTCGACGACGGACGGGCGGCGCTGGTCGGCGGCGACGCGGTCGACGGCGGGGTGGCCGCGCAGACGACCGATCGCCAGATCCGCGGCTCGCCCGTGCTCGACCTGTACCTCTCGCAGGGGACGGTCCCGAGCGGCGCCGAGTCGACGGTGACGGTCGATATCCTCAACACGGGCGAGATGGAGATGGGGAACGACCTCGACCCCCGCGTGACGACCGCCCGCGGACTCACGCTGCAGGTCGACGACGGCGACGTGCCCATCGAGGTCGGCGACGGCACGACGGTGGTCGGCGACGTGCGGACCGACGCGAGCCCCGTCTCCGTCCCCCTCGACGTGACGGTCCCCGACGACGTGCCCGACGGGCGGTACGAGGTGGAGGTGACCGCCCGCTACCGGTACACCTTCGAGGTGGTCCCCCAGTTCAACAACCACAAGGACACCCGCGGGGTCGACGATTTCGACCTGACGGTCGTCGTCGACGACGGCGCGCGGTTCGCGATCCTCGACACGGCGACGGACGCGCAGGTGGGCGGGAGCGGCGACGTGACCGCGACCCTCCGGAACGTCGGCGACGAGGTCGCCCGCGACGCCGTCGTCACCGGGACAACCATCGGGAGCGGCGCCGTGATCGGCGGCGACGGCAGCGGCGAGACGTTCGTCGGCGACTGGGAGCCCGGCGAGAACCGGACCGTGACGTTCGACTCCGCGGTCTCGCCCGACTTCGGCGGGGGGGCGTACGCGTTCGTCTCGACGGTCGACTACCGCGACCGCGACGGGATCGAGGAGCGCGCGCCCTCCTCGCGGGCGGGCGTCGTCCCCGCCCCCGAGCAGTCGTTCTCGGTCGAGAACGTCGAGGGCACCCTCGAAGTGGGCTACTCGGGGACCGTCTCCGGGACCCTCACGAACGAGGGCCCGCTCGACGTCGACGACGCGGTGCTGGTCGCGGACCCGCAGAGTCAGCGCGTGAGCCTCGGCGAGAGCCGCTACGCGCTCCCGGAGATCCCGGCCGGCGAGTCGGTCGAGTTCGCCTTCGACGCGGACGTGAACGGGAACGCCGACCCCGGCCCCCGGCAGTTCCGGTTCACGACCGAGTACGAGAGCGGCGACTCGACGATCGCGGTCGACGAGACCCGGCGGATCGACGTCGCGCCGCGCCAGCCCGAGTTCGCCCTCGCCGCCGACAACACGACCGTGCCGGCGGGCGAGACGCGGCGGATCTCCTTCGAGATCACGAACCAGCGGCCCGAGACGCTCTCGTCGATCAACGCCGGGCTGTACGCCGACAGCCCCCTGTCGGCCCCCAACGACGAGGCGTTCGTCGACGAGCTCGAGCCCGGCGACTCGACGGAGATCTGGTTCGAGGTGTCGGCCGCGCCCGGCGCCAGCGTCGAGACGCACCCGATCGAACTCGACTTCAGGTACGACGACGAGCGCGGCAACGACCGGATCTCGGACGTGACCCAGTACCCGATCGAGGTGACCGAGTCGACCGACGACGGCGGGCTCCCGATCGGCGGCATTGTCGCCGGCCTCCTCCTCGTGGTCGCCGGGGCGGGCACCGCGGTCTGGTACCGGCGGCGGTAAGCGGATGAGGGAGTTCACAGCCGACCGACCGCGCAAGCGGGGCGCTCGGGGGAGCGACGGGCCGCGCCCCCGGCTTCGGAGGCGACCGTGAGCGCCGCTGACCGGCTCGTCGAGCGCGTCGACGAGTTCGTCACCGAGCGTCCCGTCGCGGTGATCGCCGTCTTCCTCCTCGTGAGCCTCGTCGCCGTCGGCGGGATCGGCGGGATCGAGACGAGCGCGGGCGCCGACCAGTTCACGCAGGACATCCCGGCCCAGCGGGCGCTAGACGACATCGACGAGGAGTTCGAGACGTCGATCGGCGGGTCGGCCACGGCCGCGCAGCTGATCGTCACCGACGACAACGTGCTCTCCCGGTCGACGCTGATACGGGTCTTGGAGACCCAGGACCGACTGGAGTCGCGGTCGACGCTCCGGGTGGGGTCGACGTCGAGCCACGCGGACGCGGTCGCCCGCCGGCTCGACCCGACCGCGGGGACCGCCGCCCAACGGCGGGACGCGGTGGCGGACGCGACCCCCCGAGAGCTGCGGGCGGCCATCGCCGACGCCGACGCGGCCGGCGCGGTCGGGGCGCAGGTGTCGGTCGACTACAACCCGACCGCCCAGACCGCCGACGCCGCCATCGTCGGCATCACCTACGACGTGCCCGACGCGGCGACGACCGCCCGAGTGACGGAGCTCCAGACGCGCAGCGTGGAGGTTGTCGACTCCGTGCCGGGCAACGAGGCCGGCGGGAACGCGATCCTCTTCGGCGACGGCGTGCTCCAGTCGGAGATCACCGCGCTGCTCGGCGACACCGCGATCATCGTGTTCCCCGCGGCGCTGCTGCTCATCCTGGGCTTCCTGGTGTTCGCCTACCGCGACCCGATCGACATGGGGATCGGACTCGCGGCGCTGCTGCTGTCGCTCCTGTGGACCTTCGGGTTCATGGGGTACGCGGGGATCCCCTTCTCCGACTCCCTCATCACCGTCTTCCCGCTGCTGCTCGCGGTCGGGATCGACTTCGGGATCCACATCGTCAACCGGTACCGCGAGGAGCGGGGCGAGGGGCTCGGGATCGAGGACGCGATGCGGACGACGACCGACCAGCTGCTCATCGCGTTCCTGCTCGTGACGATCACCACCGTGTTCGGCCTCGTCTCGAACGTGGCCAGCCCCTTCGAGCCCAACCGCGACTTCGGGCTCGTCGCCGCCGCCGGGATCGTGTTCACGCTCGTCATCTTCGGGGGGTTCCTCCCCGCCGCGAAGGTGCTCGCCGACCGCTGGCGCGAGCGGCTCCCGATCCCCACGTTCGGCACGACCGCGCTCGGGGCCGGCGGCTCGCGGCTCGGGCGCGTCCTCCGCGTCGGCGTCGACCTCTCGAAGGTCGCGCCGGTCGCCGTCGTCGCCGTGCTCCTCGTCGGCGGTGCGGTCGGGGGCGCGTACGGCACCGGCGTGAACACGGAGTTCTCCGAGGAGGCGTTCTTCCCGGACGAGGACCGGCTGGAGACGTATTCGGCCCTTCCGGAGCCGTTCGCCCCCACCGACTACACGTTCCTGCGGGTGCTCACGCTGTTCGAGGAGGAGTTCGAACAGGACTTCGTCGGGAGCGTGACGCTGTACGTCGACCAGTCGGTGCGGGACGACGACGCCCTGGAGCTGATCGATCGGACCACGCGCAACCCGCCCGACACCTTCGAGACGACCGACGAGCGCCGGGCGGCCTCGACCAGCGTCGTCACGGTCATCGAGGACCAGGCCGCGCGGGATCCCGCGTTCGCCGCGGTCGTCGACCGCAACGACCGGCTCGGGACGGGCGTCCCCGACCGCAACGTCGACGAGGTGTACGACGCCCTGCTCGACTCCCAAGCCGAGGGGCAGGCCCGCGGCTACCTCGCCGCCGACCGCGGGAGCGCGCGGATCGACTACACGATCCGGCCGGGCGTCGACGACTCCGAGGCGGTCGCGGACGTGCGCGAACTCGCCGAACGCACCCCCTTAGAGGCGGTCCCCACGGGGAGTCTCGTCGTCAACGAGGCCGTGATCGATCGGCTCACCGACTCGGCGATCCGGAGCCTGATCGCCGCGTTCGCGCTCACGGCGATCTTCCTCGCGGTGTCGTACGCCTACCTGGAGGGGAAGGCCGTGTACGGCCTGCTCAACCTCGTGCCCGTGCTCGTCACGGTGGGGCTGCTGGTCGGGTCGATGCGGGTGTTCGGCATCCCGCTGACGCCGATCAACGCCCCGATCCTCTCGGTGTCGATCGGGCTCGGGGTGGATTACACCGTCCACTTCGTCCACCGCTTCGTCGACGAGTACAAGGCGGGCCACGGGATCGACGAGGCGCTGGACATCACCATCGCCGGCACCGGCGGCGCGCTCACCGGGAGCATGCTGACGACCGTCTGCGGGCTCGGCGTCCTGTGGCTCGCGGTGATCCCGCTGATCCAGGACTTCGGCCTGCTGCTCGCGCTCGGCGTGCTGTACGCGTACCTCTGCTCGATCCTCCTGGTCCCGTCGCTGGTCGTCGTCTGGGACCGGTACGGCGACCGGGTGGGGCTCGGGCTCGACGGAGGGCTCCGCGGGTCGACCGACGAGCGGGCCGACTAGCGCTCCGGGGCCGGGGCGGGGTCGTCCCCGCTTCCCCCGGCCCGCCGCGACTGCGCCTTCCCGGCGAGGACCGCCGCGATGTAGACGCCGACGGCGACGAGGACGATGGTGCCGCCGGCGGTCGTGTTGTAGTTGAACGACAGCGTGATGCCCGCGACCACGGCGATCTGCGCGAGCACGACGGAGGCGAGGAGCGCCTCGCGGAAGCCGCGGGCGAGTTGGGCGGCGGCGGCGACGGGGACGACGAGCATCGCCGCGACGAGGATGACGCCCATGATCTGCATGGCTCCGACGACGACGAGGGCGGTCAGCGTCGTCATCAGGCGGTTGTACCACGGGACGTTGACGCCGGCGACCCGGGCCGCGGTCTCGTCGAACGTGACGTACAGCAGCTGTTTGTACGTCACCGTGACGACCAGCGCGACGATCGCGAAGAGGACGACCAAGAGGACGGCGTTCTCGCGCGAGACCGTCGAGAGGTTCCCGAAGAGGTACTGGTTGATCCCGACGGCGAGCCCGCCGGTGTTCAGGCTGATGAGGACCGCGCCGAGCGCGAACCCGGTCGAGAGCACGATCGCCATCGACACGTCGTTGTACGCGTCGGTCGTCTCGGAGATCAGTTCGATCGCGAGCGCGGCGATCACGGCGACGACGATCGCCGTCACGTACGGAGAGATCCCGGTGCCGAGCAGCGAGTTGACGAACAGCCCGACGGCGACGCCCGCGAACGCGGTGTGCGCGAGCGCGTCGCCGATCAGCGCGAGCTGGCGGTGAACGAGGAAGGTGCCGATGAGCGGCGCCATCACCGCGATGAGCGCGCCCACGAGGAGCGCGTGGTGCATGAACACGTAGTCGAGCATCGCGATCCCCAGCCGCTCGCCGACCCAGCCGAGCCCGTCGCTCCACAGTCCGACGAGGCGGGCGAGGAGGTCGTAGGGGGCGGAGAGGGCCGGGACGGCCGCGACCGCCGGAGCGCTCGGCGTCACGTGACGATCCCCCCCTCCTCGCGGCGGATGTTCGTCCCGTACGCGCGGTCGAGCGCGTCGCTCTCGGCGAACGCCGCGGGGTCACCGTCGAAGTACACCTCGCGGTTGAGACAGACCACCCGGGAGGCGTGTTCGATGACGGCGCCGATGTCGTGTTCGACCAGCAGGACGGTCATCCCGTCCGCCACGAGCCCGTCGAGGAGCTCGAAGAACGCCTCGACGGACTCGGCGTCGACCCCGACCGTCGGCTCGTCTAAGACGAGCAGCTCCGCCTCGCCGGCGAGCGCGCGGGCGATGTACGTCCGCTGGCGCTGGCCGCCCGAGAGCGCGGTGATCTTGCGGTCGGCGAGATGCTCGATCCCGACCGTCCGGAGCGCCTCGCGGACGCGCTCGCGGTCTTCGACGGTCACCCGACCGAACCCGGCGTGCGGGAACCGGCCCATCAGGACGACCTCGCTCACCGTGATCGGCATCCGCTTCTCGTCCTCCGTCACGTCCTGGGCGACGTAGCCGACGCGCTCGCGCTCGGCGAACGCCCGGGCGGGGTGGCCGAGCAGCTCCGCGGACCCCGAATCGGGCTCGTGCAGGCCCAAGAGGAGCCGGAGGAGCGTGCTCTTCCCCGAGCCGTTCGGCCCCACGATCCCGACGTACTCGCCGCGGTCGACCCGGAGGGTCACGTCCTCGACGACCGGGACGGCGGCGTATCCGAACGTCAGATCGCGGGCGTCGACGAGGGGGGGTCGGTCGGCGTCGACCGGCGATGGCGCCCCGTTCATGGCTCGAAGTTGCGGCCGTAGTCGGCGAACGTCACGTCGTCTGGGTCGTCGACGCCGAGCAGGATGCGGAACGTCGGGAGGTTCACCTTCCGGGCGATCTCGAAGTACCCCCACCCGCGCTCGACCCACGACTCGGCGGTTCCCGCGTACGGCGTCACGGGGAAGTAGGCCGTCACGTCGGTCTGTTCGAGCAGCTGGCGGGCGGGCCGGATCGGCTCGAAGACGGCGGCGCCGATGTGCTCGATGCCGTGTTCGGCGATCGTGTCCTGCGCCCGCCGCATGTCCGCGGGTCGCACGTCGTCGTTCGCCGCGAGGTTCACCACGAGCGGCTCGATGGTCGCGCCGTACCGCTCCGAAAGGTACGCGAAGGCGTTGTGGGCGGCGAGGAACGCCACGTCGCGCTCGGCTGCGTCGAAGACCGCTTGCCACTCCGCGTCGAGCGCGTCGAGCTCCGCGTCGAGGGCGGTCGCGTTCTCCCGGATCGCCTCCTCGCTGTCCGGGGCCAGTTCGGACAGCCCGTCGGCGAGGTTCGCGACCGCGCGCTTCGCCCGCCGCGGGTCGAGCCAGAAGTGCGGGTCCTTCGCCCCCTCGACCGCCTCCTCTTCGGTCAGCGAGTCGGCGAGGTCGATGAGACCGACGCCCGCCCGGACGTTGATGAGTTTGGTCTCGGTCGACTCGGCCGCGAGCGCGTCGATCGCCCGATCCACCCACGGCTGGAAGTCGGGACCGACGTGAACGAGGGCGTCGGCGTCGGTGATCCGGCGCTGGATCGACGGGTCCGGCTCCCAGCCGTGGCCGTGGAGCCCGGTCGGAACCAGGTTCTCGACCGCGATGTCGGTTCCCTCCGCGAGCGAGTCGGCGAAGTCGTAGAACGTGAAAAACGAGGCGACGACGGTGTAGTCGGCGTCGCCGCCGTCGCCGGCAGCGCTCGCGTCGGTCGCGTTCCCGGTGCACCCGGCGATCCCTCCCGCGAGCGCGCCGGCGCCGATCGAGGCGAACCGGCGGCGAGAGACGCCCGAAGAGCCGTTCGCGTCCGTGTACATACCGAGTATTAGAGAGGACCCACATAATACACTTCTGGTCAAAGAAAAAGATTAGATTAGACTAATTCTAACGACGGCCGCAGTCGTCCCGGTGACTGACCGCACGCCACGATCGCCCGCCGACACGACTTTGTGCCCCGGCGCGGATGGTGTCAGCGATGGCGGACACCTCCACACGCGAGCGGTTCGAGCGGAACGCGAGCGGTATCGCGGCGACGGTCGTGACGGGGACGTGGCTCGCTGCGCTCCTGCTCGATTTCGGCTGGTGGCTCCCGTTCATGCTGTTCGGCTACATCGTGATCGTGCCGGTGGTCTCGATGCTGTTCGACGACGACGACGAGGAACTGGAGTTGTTCGGGGGGAGCGATCCCGTGCCGGCCGGCCAGACCGACGACGCGGAGCGCTCCGAGCACGCCCCGGACGCGCTCGATCGGCTCCGCGCCCGGTACGCCGAGGGGGAGCTCACAGACGAGCAGTTCGAGCGCAAGCTCGACCGGCTGTTGGAGACGGAGACGCCGGAGGACGCGGCCGAGTACGTCGAACGGGGCCGGCCGGGCGGCTCAAACGCGGAGCGTGATTTCGAGCGTGAGGTCGAGCGCGAGCGCTGATCCGGCGGGAGCCCCCGCGAGGGCGACGCGATCCCCCTCGCCGACCGCCAAACCTCAAGTTTCAATGCGCGCGGCCGACTCATCGGTGTATGAGCGACCAACAGCTTCGCAAAGAGGCGCACGACCTCGACGTCACCGTCTGGGTCGGGAAACACGGCATCGACGCGGTCGTCGACGAGCTCGACGACCAGCTCGACGACCGCAAGCTCGTGAAGGTGAAGTTCCTCCGAGCCGCGCGGGGCGGAACCACGACCGACGATCTCGCCGCGGAGCTGGCCGAAGCCGTCGACGCCGACCTGATCGAGACGCGCGGGAACACAGCGGTGCTGCACTGATGGGCGTCCCCGCAGGGGCGCCTGGAACCGTCGCCGTCGCGGGCACGCTGGAGCCGTTCCTCGGCCCGTTGACCGGAATCGTCATCGACGCGGCGATCTTCGTCGCCGTCGTCGCCGCGACGTACGTGCTGTACAAGGCAGCCGTCACCCCGCTCGTCCAGCGCGTGTTCGACAGGCAGGGGCTCGACGAGCACGCGCGGCGGCCGTTACAGAAGATCGTCGCGTTCCTCGTGTTGTTCGCGGGCGTCACGGTCGCGTTCGGCGCGGCGGGGTATCAGGGGTTCCTGCGGTCGCTGGCGACGATCGCCGCCGCGGCGACGCTCGCGGTCGGTTTCGCGCTCCAGGACGTGATCAAGAACTTCGTCGCCGGCGTCTTCATCTACACGGACAAGCCGTTCCGCATCGGCGACTGGATCGAGTGGCAGGGGAACTCGGGGATCGTCGAGGACATCTCCTTCCGGGTCACCCGCGTGCGCACGTTCGATAACGAACTGCTCACGGTGCCGAACCACGCCCTGACAAGCGACGTGGTGAAGAACCCGGTCGCGAAGAAGACGCTGCGCCTGAAGTTCGTCTTCGGGATCGATTACGAGGACGACGTGGAGAAAGCGACCGACATCATCGTCGAAGAGGCCGAGAAGAGCGACGCCATCCTCGACGACCCGGCGCCGTCGGTCCGGCTGACCGAGCTCGCGGACTCGTACGTCGGGCTCCAGTCGCGGATCTGGATCGATGACCCGTCGCGGGCGGACTTCGTGAAGGCCCGCGCCGACTACGTGAAGGCGGTCAAGGCGCGCTTCGACGAGGAGGGGATCTCGATCCCCTTCCCGCAGCGCACCGTCTCGGGGCGAAACGAGTGGACGGACCCCTCGTCGTTCGGCGGCGAGTCGTAGGAGCCGGGCCGCGGCGGCCGAAACCGTCGGTGACCCGTCGGGCGCCGCCGCCGTGCTCCCCGGCTCCCGATAGTAACGAACTTCAGGGTCGGGTCTCTGGTTGCGCCTATGCATGTGGTCGTCATCGGGGCCGGCGAGGTCGGAACGAGCATCGCTGCGAGCCTCGCCTCGGACCACGAAGTCGTCGTCGTCGACGTCGACCCGGACAGAGCGGAGCAGCTCAAATACGAGCTCGACGTGCTCACGATCGCCGGCGACGGCACGACCTCCGAGATACAGACCGCGGCCGAGGTGGGACGGGCTGACATGGTCATCGCGTGTACCGACAACGACCAGACGAACCTCGTCGCCTGCGGCACCGCGAAGACGCTCGGCGGCGGGTTCACCATCGCCCGGGTGAAGAGCACGGAGTTCCTCCGCACGTGGCAGGGCAGCGAGGGCGCGTTCGGCGTCGACTTCATGGTGTGTACCGACCTGCTGACGGCCGAGAACATCGTCCGCGTCATCGGGCTCCCGGCCGCCATCGACGTCGACCCCTTCGCCAGCGGGCTCGTCCAGATGGCCGAGTTCGAGATCGCGGAGGGGAGCCCCGTGGCGGGACAGACCGTCTCGGAGGCCGACCGCTTCGAGTCGCTCACGTTCGTCGGGCTGTTCCGCGACGGCGAGATGACGATCCCGCGCGGCGACACCGGCATCGCGGTCGAAGACCGCGCCGTCGTGATCGGGAGCCCGGAGAGCGTCCAGTCGTTCGCGACCGACGTGGCGCCCGAGACGACCCCCGGAAGTGCCGACGAGATCGTCGTCGTGGGAGGCACCGAGATCGGCTACCAGACCGCCCGGCTGCTTGAGGAGCGCGACTTCAAGCCGCGGCTGATCGAACGCGACGCCGACCGCGCGCGGTGGCTCGCGGAGAACCTCCCGAGCACGGTCGTGATGGAGCACGACCCCACCGACACCGAGTTCCTCTCGCGCGAGCACGTCGACGACGCGGACATCCTCGTCACCGCGCTCGGTTCGGACGAGAAGAACCTGCTCGTCGCCGTGCTCGCCAAGCGGCTGGGCGTCAACCGCGTGATCGCGGTGGTCGACAGCCCCGACTACGTCACCGTCTTCGAGGAGATCGGCATCGACATCGCGATCAACCCCCGCACGGTGACCGCCGAGGAGATCACGCGGTTCACCTACGAGAGCGTCGCCGAGAACATCGCCGTCCTCGAAAACGATCGGGCGGAGGTCCTCGAACTCGAACTCACCGAGGGGTGCGGGCTCACCGGCCGGCCGATCTCCGAAATCGTCGCGGAGAGCGACGCGCGGTTCGTCATCGGCGCGATCACCCGCAACCACGAGCTCGTCACCCCCCGCGGGGACACCGTGCTTCAGGCCGGGGACCACGTGATCCTCCTCGCGGAGTCGGACTCCATCAGCGCGATCACGTCGATGGCCTGAGTCTCCTGTGACGGCCCCGCTCCGGGCCGGCGGGCGAGCGTCGGGCCGGCCGGAGACGTCCTCGCTGCGCTCTCCGTACCGCTCGCGTTCCCGCTGCCGGTCCCTTCTATCACCGCGAGCCGCCGATGCCGTTCCTCGCGGTGGCGATCATCCGGCCTCCCGTCGCCGCGACGACGTTCCTCAACATCGGTCCGGCGTTCGGCCAAGCGGGCCCGTACGGAACGTTCGCGACCTTCCCGATGAGCACCCGAGCCGTCATGATCGTCCTGATGTGGATCGGTCGGATCGAGATCATTCCCGTGCTCGTGCTGTTCACGAAGACGTTTTGGACCTCGTGAATCCGTTTCAGAGTCCCGTCGTCGCCCCTTCGACAGTTTAATACAGCGAACGGGCCACTCCCATATCGATCGAACACACATGGCTTGGGGCGTCAACTGGAAAGCGAGCGTTGGACTTCTCGGGGTCGGGATCAAGTACCTCGCCGTCACGATGCTGGTGCCGCTGGTCGTGGCGCTCGTGTACGGCGAGGACATCTGGGTGTTCCTGGTCTCGATGGCGCTCGTCGCGGCCATCGGATTCGCCGTCGAGCGGGTCGATCCCGACCCCGACCTCGGTCCCCGCGAGGCGCTACTCTTTGTCTCGCTCGCGTGGATCGCGGCGGCGGTGATCGGGACGATCCCGTACCTGCTCGCCGGGTACGGCACGGCGTCGACGGTGGGGCTTCAGACGGGATCGCTCGGCGCCCTCACGGAGTCGATCGTCAACGCCCTGTTCGAGTCGATGAGCGGGTTCACCACCACCGGCGCGACCGTGCTCGGCGAGATCAGCACCGACCGCCACTCCCACGCCGTGATGATGTGGCGCCAGCTCACGCAGTGGCTCGGCGGGATGGGGATAATCGTGCTGATGATCGCCATCCTGCCCGAGGTCGCGGTCAACGGGGCCCAGCTCATGGAGTCGGAGGCCCCCGGGCCGGAGCTCCAGAAGCTCACCCCGAAGATCGCGGAGACGGCGCGCGCGCTCTGGCTGATCTACTTCGCCTTCACCGTGGTGTACATCGTGCTCCTGTACGGGCTCCACCGCGCCGGAATGGCGCCGAACATGGATCTGTTCAACGCGATCGCGCACGGGTTCACCACCCTCCCGACCGGCGGGTTCTCGCCGGAGGCCGACAGCGTCGCGGCGTTCTCCGCCGCCGTGCAGTGGGTCGTCATCCCGTTCATGGCCGTCGCCGGCGTCAACTTCGCGCTGTTCTGGCACGTGTTGCGCGGCGAGGCGGAGGTCATGCTGAAGAACGCGGAGTTCCGCGGATACGCCGGCGCGATCGCGGTCGTGACCGCCGTTCTCGCGGTGATGCTGTTCCGCGGCGCGGCGCCCGCCATCGAACTGGGCGGAATGACGCAGGGCGTGACCGAGAACTCGCTTCGGCAGGCGACGTTCCAGGTCGTGTCGCTGTTGAACTCCACGGGATACGCGACCGCCGATTTCGTGGAGTGGGACACCGACGCGCAGATTCTCCTCATGTTCGCGATGTTCATCGGCGGCTCCGCCGGCTCGACCGGCGGCGGCGTCAAGATCGTTCGATGGCTCATCGTCGGGAAGGCGATCCGTCGCGAGCTGTTCACCTCCGCGCACCCGGACGTCGTCCAGCCGGTCCGCCTCAGCGGGAGCGTCATTGACGAGGACGCGATCCGTGGCATCATGGCGTTCACCATCCTCTACCTCGTGCTGTTCGGCGTCTCGGCAGTGTTGCTGTCTCTCGACACCGCTCGGATCGGGATTCAGCTGACGATGCTGGAGTCGACGAGCGCGTCGCTCGCGACGATCGGGAACATCGGGCCGGGGTTCGGCCGGCTCGGACCGTTCGGGAGCTACCTGTTCTTCCCCGACACGTCGAAGCTGCTGATGGTGTTCCTGATGTGGATCGGTCGGCTGGAGATCGTGCCCGTGCTCGCGGTGTTCATCTCGGCGATCGACACTCGGTGAACCGGAATACAGAGACCGATTTCGCGGTCCGTATTCGCAGTATATCCGGTTTCGGCGGCGCTGATCGCGCGCTTCCGCAGAGCGTATCTTCTTAACTGACGGGCGAGTTAACGATCCGTATGACGAGTACCGACGAGACCGACGGTCAGGATCTGCTCGGCCACGTCCTCCTGCCCGTCGCTCACGAGGAGGACAACGACTGAGATGCCCGACCGGAACGGCGGTCGACTCCCGACCGATCTCGGCGTCATCGCCCGGGACGTTGGCTCGCTCCTCCTGATGGAGGCCGGGCTGATGAGCCTCACGGTGGTCGTCGCCCTCGGATTCGGGGAGTTCCACGCGGCGCTCGGCTTCCTGCTCGCGGGCGGGATGACGGCTCTCGTCGGTGGCGCTGCCAACCGGGCGTTCGCCGACGCTCCGGAGCCGGAGATGAAACACGGGATGGTGATCGCGGCCGGCGGCTGGCTCATGGTCGCGTGCTTCGGTGCCCTACCGCTGTTTCTCACGGCGTGGGCGACGCCGCCGGCCGTGATGGACGCGTTCGTTCCCGCCGCCGCGGACACCGCCTCGTGGGAGCCGATCGAGGTCGGTGGGAGTGTAACCCTCTCCAGTCTCGCGTACTTCCGCGATCCGCTCCACGCCGTCTTCGAAAGCATGAGCGGGTGGACCGGGAGCGGCCTGACGATGGCGGTCCACGAGCCGTCGCTGCCGCGGGCGGTGCAGTGGTGGCGCTCGTTCATCCAGTGGGTCGGCGGCGTCGGCGTCATCGTCCTCACGGTCTCGATCCTCTCACGTCCCGGCAGCGGGAGCTACGCGCTCTACCGGAGCGAGGCGAGAGAACGGAAGATCCATCCGAGCGTCGTCTCGACGGTCCGCACGGTCTGGAAGCTCGTCGTGGCGTACACGCTGTTGGCCTTCGCGATGCTGTTCGCCGCGATCCGGGCGAGCGAGAGCGCGTACGCCGAGTCGCTGTCGGTCGGCGAGACCGCTTGGCAGGCGCTCAATCACGCCATGACGGGACTCACGACGGGTGGGTTCTCGGTGACGGACAACTCGATCGCGACGTACGGCTCCCCGTTGGTCGAGGCCACGCTGCTACCGATCATGGTGCTCGGTGCGATCGCGTTTCCGGTCCACTACGTCGTGCTCAACGATCGGAACGTGCGCGAACTGGTCGCGGATCTTCAGACGAGATGGCTGTTCGTGCTGCTCGGCGCCGGCGTGGTGGTGCTCTCGATACAGAACGTCGCATCCGTCCAGATAACAACGGGCGCGTTCGCGACGGAGTCGTTCGTTCCGCGCTCCGCCCCGCTGCTTGACGGGGCACAGCTCGACGCCGTTCGAGACTCGACGTTCCAGTGGATCAGTGCCCTCACCTGTACCGGCTTCCAATCGGCCCCGATCGGTCGGTGGGTCGCCGGCGCGAAGGTGTTGGTCGTCGGCGCGATGGTCCTCGGCGGCGCGGCGGGCTCCACCGTCGGCGGTATCAAGATCGTCCGCGGGTACACGGTCGCCCGCGGTATCGTCTGGCAGTTCTCTCGCGTGTTCCTCCCGAAGAACGCGGTCGTCACCGCGCGTCTGGGCGACCGGACGTTGGACCGGGAAACGATGGAGCGGGAGTTCGGTGAAGCCGCCATCGTCACGCTGCTGTGGATCGTCGCTCTCGTCGTGGGGAGCCTCGTCCTCGTCAACATCGCCGGCCCCGAGTTTGGCTACGCCGACGCGCTGTTCGAAGTCGCCAGCGCGCAGGGGAACGTCGGGCTCTCCTCGGGGATCACGGGTCCCTCGATGTCGCCCGTGGCCGAGGGGATGTTCGTCCTGAACATGTGGATCGGGAGGCTTGAGATCATTCCGGTGCTGGTGTTCGTTCGGGCCGGGATCTGGGGGCTGAACCCCTGAGATCTACGCGTACTACCGGGCCGCCACCCCGCGTGGTCACTCCTCTTGGGAGTGGACCGTCCCCATGAACGACCAGTGAACCTTGCGGCCCCCGTCCGGATGGGGTTCCTCCGTAACGTGGTAGAGGTAGGGGCCGTGCGGGCAGTCGTCGCAGCCGTCCGCGCAGTAGAACTCTTTGACCACTTCGGTGTACCCCTCGTGTTCGGTGACGCGGAGGATGTCGTCGTTGACTTCCGCACTGACCGGAAGCTCCGCCTCTCCGTGATGGTGGAGCAGCTCCTGTGCGTGGACGATCGCCTTGCGGAGCTCCTCCGGCGTGCATTCGGTCAGTGCCGAAACGACCTTCGGCGGCAGTCCTTCGGGTGGTGTCGGACGCTCAGAGGAGTCGGTCATACCCGACGATTCGATCCGAGCCCACATAATGGATCCGCGGAGACGGGGGGTCGCGGGAGCGTCGCCTGAGATCTCCTTACTGTAATCAATATTTATACAGTATCGACGGGTAGTCGAAGCCATGTACGACGATGAGGAGCTCTCCGAGATCCGCGAGGCCCACGCCGAATGGGCGGCGGAGACGCTCGATCCGGCTCTCGACGGACACGGCGAGCGGAACGACCGGTTCGCCACGGTGTCGAACCACGAGGTCGATCGGGTGTACACCCCCGCCGACGTGGCGGACCTCGACTACGGCGACGACATCGGTTTCCCCGGCGAGGAGCCGTACACCCGCGGCGTCTACCCGACGATGTACCGCGGACGGACGTGGACGATGCGCCAGTTCGCCGGGTTCGGCACCGCCGAGGAGACGAACGAGCGGTTCCACTACCTGATCGACGAGGGCCAGACCGGCCTCTCGACCGCCTTCGACATGCCCTCGCTGATGGGGCTCGACTCCGACGACCCGATGTCGCTCGGCGAGGTCGGCAAGGAGGGCGTCGCCGTCGACACGCTCCGCGATATGGAGGTGCTGTTCGACGGCATCGACGTGGGCGAGGTGTCGACCTCGTTCACGATCAACCCGAGCGCCCCCGTGATCTACGCGATGTACGTCGCCATCGCCGACCAGCAGGGCGTGCCGCGCGAGGAGCTCCGAGGGACCCTCCAGAACGACATGCTCAAGGAGTTCATCGCGCAGAAGGAGTGGGTGATCCCGCCGGAGCCGTCGCTCGATCTCGTGACCGACACGATCGAGTTCGCGGTGGCAGAGACTCCCAACTTCAAGCCGATCTCGGTGTCGGGGTACCACATCCGCGAGGCGGGGTCGACGGCGGTGCAAGAGCTCGCCTTCACCCTCGCCGACGGGTTCGCCTACGTCGAGGACTGCCTCGATCGGGGGCTCGACATCGACGAGTTCGCGCCGCAGCTCTCTTTCTTCTTCAACTCGCACAACTCCATCTTCGAGGAGGTGGCCAAGTTCCGCGCCGCCCGCCGGATATACGCCCGGATCATGGACGAGTGGTACGGCGCCGAGGCCGACGCCTCCAAGCAGCTCAAGTTCCACACGCAGACGGCGGGCCAGTCGCTGACGGCCCAGCAACCCCTCAACAACGTCGTTCGCGTCACCATCCAAGCGCTGGCGGGCGTGCTCGGCGGCACGCAGAGCCTCCACACCAACTCCTTCGACGAGGCGCTCGCGCTCCCCTCCGAGCGCGCCGTCCGGGTGGCGCTCCGCACGCAACAGATCATCGCCGAGGAGTCGGGCGCGGCCGACATCGTCGACCCTCTCGGCGGCTCGTTCGCGGTGGAGGCGCTCACCGACGAGGTCGAGGCGGAGGTGACCGCGTACATCGAAGAGGTCAGGGAGATGGGCGACGGCTCCGTGCGCGACGGCGTGCTCCGGGGGATCGAAGAGGGGTACTTCCACCGCGAGATCCAGGAGGCGTCCTACGAGTACCAGGAGCGCGTCGACAGCGGCGAGGAGACGGTGGTTGGCGTCAACGCCTATCAGGTCGAGGCGGACACCGAGCCCGACCTGCTTCGCGTCGACGAGACGACCCGGGAGCGACAGCTCGACCGACTCGAATCGGTGAAAGCGGAGCGCGACGACGACGCGGTCGAGGCCGCACTCGACGACGTTCGCGCCGCGGTCGACGCCGGCGAGAACGTGCTGCCCGCGATCGTCGCGGCGGTGAAGGAGTACGCGACGATGGGCGAGATCATGGCGGTGTTCGAAGCGGAGTACGGCACCTACCGCGAGCGGATCGGCGTCGCGTGAACGGACCGCGGGGTGCGGGGTCAGACCGGGTCGACCGGACGGGCGGACTCCGCGCACCACGCGTTACCGCGGCGACCCGCGCGTCGGAGGTCCAGCTCGACGACTGACCCGGCCTCGAGCGCGGACAGTTCGTCTTCCACGTCGGGATCGTCGTACTCGACGACGTACAGGGTCCCGTTGCGTGGGTATTCACGGAGGGTCATCGCTCCGTGGTCGTTGCACGATTTCACGACCGTATACTTGCCAGTCCGATTCATCACGCGTGGACCTACGCATTGACGCATGTTAACATTTGTGTGTGTCCGGAGGTCACGACACACAACGGCGAGAACGGGCCATTTTAATCGACGCGCCGCCTCGCTCGGGTATGACGGAGACGGAGATCCCCGAGGATCACCCGCGCTACGCGTCGCTCGTGACGCGCCACCGGATCGAGGCGGGCGTCGAAAAGGGGATCACTTCGAAACAGGGGCTCATCGCACAGGGGCGCGGCGAGGCGTTCGACTACCTCCTCGGCGAACGGACGCTTCCGAGCGCGGACGCCGCCGAGCGCGCGGCCGCCGCCACCCTCCTGTGCGCCGACCACCCGGTGCTCTCGGTGAACGGCAACGTCGCGGCGCTCGCGCCCGCGGAGATCGTCGACCTCGCCGCGGCCGTCGACGCCGACATCGAGGTGAACCTCTTCAACCACACCGACGAGCGCGTTCGCCGGATCGCCGACCACCTCCGCGAGCACGGCGCCGACGAGGTGAAGGGGCTCGCGGGCGACGGCGAGATCCCCGGACTCGATCACGCCCGCGGCACCGTCGACGCAGACGGCATCGAGGCCGCCGACGTCGTCGTCGTCCCGCTGGAAGACGGCGACCGGGCCGAGGCGCTCGACGCCATGGGGAAAACCGAGATCGTGGTCGATCTGAACCCCGGCAGTCGGTCGCCCCGCACCGCCGACATCCCGATCATCGACAACCTGATCCGAGCGGTGCCGAACGTCACGGCTCACGCGCGAGACCTCGCCGATGCCCCCCCTGCGGCGCGTCGCGACGCGATCGACTCGTTCGACGCCGACGAGGCGCTCGCCGAGGCGGAGGCCGCCATCCGCGAGGGGTCCTTCGGGATGCCCGACGATGCGGCCGCTGATGGCGACGCCTCGAACGCCGATATCGCCGATTAAACGTCCGCTAGTTGACGATTTTGCCTTGTCAGCGCCGGAAGTGCAAAGTCCGCTGGCAACGTATAGCACGCATGGAACTCGACGAGACGGACCGCGCGATCCTCCGGATTCTACAGGAGGACGCTCGAACACCCTTCTCGGAGGTCGCACGCCGCATCGACATGTCCAGCGCGACCGTCCACGACCGGGTGAATCGCATGGAGGAGGCGGGCGTCATCGAGGGATACCACGCGTCCATCGATCCGAAGGCGGTCGGCTACGGCGTCAGCGCCTTCGTCGGCCTGCGGGTCGAGCAGGGTCGCGAAGAGGACGCGCTGGAGCGGCTCCGCGAGATCGACGGCGTCGGCGAGATCCACCTGACGACCGGCGAGTGGGACGTGATGCTCAAGGTCGTCGCCGCGGACACGGAGAGTCTCCGCAAACTCATGTTCGATAGCGTCGCGGAGATGGAGGGGTTCTCCCGATCGCAGACGATGATCATTCTCGGCACCGACTACGAGGCGGACGGCCCGCCGGTGTGACCTCCGGCGTCGGCGGGTTTCCGGCGCCGCGGGACCGGAACCCTCAATTCGGGGGCTCCACCAACGGAGAGCATGAGCACACGGGTCGAAGAGCGGTTCGGGCTGTCGCCGGAGCAGGCGTGGGCGGCGGTCGTCGGCGCCATCACGGCGCTTCTCGCGGTCGGGTCCGCCGTCTTCCCGCGGATCGTGTACGATCGGTTCCTCTGGCAGTACTTCTGGGGCCCGGTCGCGGCCGACGGACAGGGCGCGCAGTGTGCCGTCCGCGACGCCGGCGGGACCGAGCTACTCGGGAGCTCGTCCGCGTGTTCGGCGGCCGTCGAGGCGGGCAAGGCGGTCGCGTTCCCCGGGTACACTACGGTCTCGACCGTGAGCTACGTCGTCATCCTGCTGGCGATGCTGATCGGCGTGGTCTTCCTCCTCCGCCGGCTGCAGATCGGCACCGAGCTCCGCTTCTTCTACGCGCTGTTCCCGTTCATGCTGCTCGGCGGCGCCCTCCGCACCGTCGAGGACTCCGGCGTCGCCGCGATGCGGGCCGGCGTGGAGCCGCTGATCCCGTTCCCGGCGAGCGCGCTGCTTATCAGCCCGTTCATCTACTTCACCGTCTTCGGCGTGACGCTCGCGTGCGTCCTCACGGCGTACTCCCTCGACAACCGGGGCGTGGTCGACGACTACGGCCGTCCCCTGTTCGCGATGGGAACCGTCGCGCTCGCGCTCGCCTTCGGTTACCTCTCGTACCTCTCGGTCGCGACCGATTACGTCCAGTTCTACCCGATCATCCTCGTGTTGACGCTGGGGATCGCGACCGCGGCGACCGCGGTCACGTGGAAGCTCGCGACCAGCTACGTGCCCGAAGTTCGGAAGGGAACCGGCGTCGCGGGAATCGTCATCATCTGGGGCCACGCGATCGACGGCGTCGCCAACGTGATCGGGCTCAACTGGATGCCGGCGCTGACGGGGACGGCGAACCTCGTTCCGAAACACGTCGTCAACGCGCTGATCGTCGACTGGACGGCGCGGCTGCTCCCGCAGTCGATCCTCTCGGTCACCGGCGACGCGTGGCCGTTCCTGCTGGTGAAGCTCGCCGCGGCGACGTTCGTCGTCTGGGTGTTCAACGGTGAGATGTTCGACGAGTCGCCGCGCTACACGCTGCTGTTGCTTATTACGGTGCTCGCGGTCGGTCTCGGTCCCGGAAGTCGGGACATGCTGCGCGCGACCTTCGGGATCTGACGGGCGGGGTCACATCCCCATGTCGGCCGCGTCCTCGGGAACCGGGAGGTCGGCGACGGCGACGCCGAGCAGTTCGGCGGCGTGGTCGAGCGCCATGTCGAACCCGTAGTACCGCTCTAACTCGTCGCCGGTCGGCCCCGGTCGGACCTTCAGCATCGCGTAGCCGTCGACGTTCTGGGCGACGGTCGCCTCCCGGCCGCCGGCGGAAAACGTGACGCGTCGCTCACCGTCTGTCTCCGCGTAGCGCGCCGAAATTCCGTCCGCCTCGCCTCCGGTCGTGTCGCTCATGCGCACGCTACGCACCGATCCGTGTCGTATCTGTCGGTCGGACCGCCGTCGGTCGGCGGGCTCCCGGCTCTACCGCGGGTCCCACCCGTGGAACTCCGCCCCCGACTCCAGGTCGAGGTCGAACGCGTCGATGATCCCGCCGAGGGCGTCGTACCCGCTCGCGGCGGCGGCGATCCCGACGATCGCGTCGTCGCCGTAGCGGGCGGCGACCTCGTCGTGGACGACCGCGTCGACCTCGCCGCGGACGACCGCGAGCGCGTACTCGACGACCGCCGTCTCGTCGCCGTCGAGCGGTCCGCGGTCGTCCGCCCCGAGCGCGGCGATGACTTCGTCGTCGATCCCGACCCCCCGCGCGATGTTGACGTGCTGATGCCACTCGTACCGGTTCGTCGTCTCGCGGGCGATCGCGAGGATCACCAGCTCCCGCTCGCGGTCCGAGAGCCCGCTGTCGGTCCACAGCGAGCCGAGGAACGAACGCAATCCGGCGAGCACCTCCGGGTTGTTGCCGATCGACTGGTAGACGTGCAGGGGCTTCCCCTGCAGCGACGACTCCAGTAACTCCTCGTACTCGTTCGGTACGTCAGACGCGTCAACGTAGGGCACGCGGGCCATGGCTACGTCTCATCGCCCGCAGTGATAGGCTTGTGTGCCTCGGTGGCGCTCGCCGCGATCGGGGGCCGACACGGTCGGGCCGGACGCTTCGACCGCGCCGCCCGGACCGCCTCGTTCGTCCCGACCGGCCACCCGCTCGACCGGATGGTAAGGTTAAGGGACGGCACGACCCTACCGGTGACAATGAGTACCGAACTGTCGCGGCGCCGGGCGTGGCTCATCGCCGCGCGGCCGCAGACGCTCCCCGCGGCGGCGGCACCGGTGATCGTCGGCGTCGGGCTCGCGGTCCGAGACGGGGCGTTCGCCCCGCTGCCCGCGCTCGCCGCGCTCGTCGGCGCGGCGCTGATTCAGGTCGGCACCAACTTCGCGAACGACTACTACGACGCGATCCAGGGCGCGGACACCGACGACCGCGAGGGGTTCACCCGCGTCGTCGCCAGCGGCCTCATCAAGCCCGGCGAGGTGAAGCGAGCGATGTGGCTCACCTTCGCCGCCGCGATCCTCGTCGGGACCTACCTCGTATACGTGGGCGGCGTCCCGATCATCGTGATCGGGCTCGCCTCGGTCGCCGCCGGGATCGCGTACACGGGCGGTCCGTATCCGCTCGGCTACCACGGGCTCGGGGACCTGTTCGTCTTCGTCTTCTTCGGCGTGATCGCCGTCACGGGAACCTACTACGTGCAGGCCGCCGCGCTCGTCTCCGGGGCGTTTCCCCTATGGATACCGCCGGAGACCGTCACCCTCGCCGGCGTCGTCGCGAGCCTCCCGATCGCCGCGCTCTCGACGAACATCCTCGTCGTCAACAACGTGCGCGACTTGGAGGAGGACGCGCAGACGGGCAAGCGCACCCTCGCGGTCCGGTTCGGCTACCGGTTCTCGCGGGGGCAGTTCCTCGCGCTCCTCGCGCTGGCGTACCTCACGCCCCTCTGGTTCCTCGCCGAAGGGTACGGGATCGCCGTGCTCCTCCCGCTGGCGACGCTCCCGCTCGCGGCGGGGGTCGCCCGCACCGTGCTGACCGAGACCGCCGGCGACGCGCTCAATCCGGCGCTCGAATCGACCGGGAAGCTCCTCGCGGCGTACGCGGTCGCGTTCGCCGTCGGACTCGCGGTGTGACCCGATGCGGCTCCGCCCCTTCTCGCTCGGACTGACGAGCCCCCTCGAAACGGCGCGCGCCTCGATCGAACAGCGCGAGGGATTCGTCGTCGCCGTCGACCCCGAATCCGACGGCGACTCGGTTTCCGAGGCGGGGGTCGGCGAGGCGACGCCGCTCCCCGGCTGGACCGAGTCGCTCTCGGCCTGCGAAGCGGCGCTCCGCGGGCTCCAAGCTGACCGGGACGACGCGGGACTCGCGGACGCGCTCACCCGGATCGACCCCGGCGAGACGCCGGCCGCGCGCCACGGCCTCGCGCTCGCGCTCGCGGACGCGACCGCCCGAGACGCCGGGCGGTCCCTCGCCGAGCAGCTCGCGAGGGACGAGCGCCTTCCGGCGCCCGCCGACGCGGTCCCGGTCAACGCGACCATCGGAGACGGGGACCCCGAGACGACGGTCGCCGCGGCCGAGACAGCCGTCGCCGAGGGGTTCGGCTGCCTGAAGCTGAAGGTCGGCTCGCGCGCGCTCGACGCCGACGTCGAACGCCTCCGAGCCGTTCGCCGGGCGGTCGGTGACGGTGTCGCGATCCGCGCCGACGCCAACGGCGCGTGGGACCGGGAGACCGCCAGAGAGGCGGTCGAGCGGCTCGCATCGCTCGGTCTCGCGTACCTCGAGCAGCCGCTCCCGGCGGACGACGTTGAGGGAGCCGCCGCCCTCCGAGACCGACGGCAAGGGGGAGAGGTCGGCGCCGACACCGACGCCGATACCGATCCCCCGGTCCCGATCGCCCTCGACGAGTCGGTCGCGAGCCGCGGCGTCGACGCGGTCCTCGACGCCGGCGCCGCCGACGCCGTCGTCCTGAAGCCGATGGCGCTCGGAGGGCCGGACCGCGCGTTGGCGGCGGCGATCCGTGCGCGAGAGGCCGGCGTCGAACCGGTCGTCACCACCACGGTCGACGCGGTGATCGCCCGCACCGCCGCGGTCCACGTCGCCGCCGCGATCCCGGACGTGGCGCCCTGCGGGCTCGCCACCGGGTCGTTGCTCGACGCGGACCTCGCTCCGGATCCCTGTCCGGTCTCGGAGGGCGCGATCGCGGTGCCGAGCGGTTCGGGGCTGGCCGGCGACGCCTTCGACGGTCTCCTGTAGCGCGCCGGAAATCGCCGCGGGAGTCGCAGTGGGGGTGGTCCGCCATCGAGAGCTCACCCGGCGGGAGCGATCACTCCACGACCTCGACGACTCCCGCCATCCCCCGCGTCTGATGCGGCGTGCAGACGTACTCGAAGACGCCCGCTTCCGCGAACGCGTGCTCGAAGGTGTGACCCTGCTCGCTGATGAGCTCGGAGCCGAAGGCACCGTCTCTGTCGACCACGTTGTGCGCGCCGCCCGCGCCGGTCCACTCCCAGACGACCGTCGTACCGGACTCGACGACGACGTGCGCGGGTGCGAAGGCGAACCCGGCGTCGGCGCCGACGGTGACCGTCACTCGGTCCGATCCCGTCCGGTCGACCGGCTCCGGATCGGTCTCCTCCTCGCCGCCGGAGATGACGGCGTCGGCACAGCCCGCGAGCGACGCGGTAGCGACGGCGGTCGCCGCCGCGAGCGCCCCCCGACGCGTTCGGTCGGTCATATCGGATCGAGACGGTGGGCGGTATAAATGCCCTCGTGAACGCCGCCGAGACGGGACCCGACCCGCGACCGCGCGGGCGAGACGGCCGAGGCGGTGCCGAGCGGACCGGCAGACGAGGGAAGGGGCTTTTACCGTCACCGTCGAAGGGAGACCCATGAGCGAATGGACCGACGCGATCGTCGGCGAGCGCATGACCGTCGACAACCAGTTCACCGACCGGGTGTCGGCCTCCCGGTTCTCCAGCCAGGAGTGGGGACTGATCATGACCGCGACCGAGTTCGAGATCGAAGACGCCGGCGACCCGGAGGACGCGCGGATCGTCGCCGACACGTCCAGCCTCCCGGCGATCATGCCGGAGCTGGAGAACGTCCGGTCGCAGGTCGCGGCGATGGGCGGCGCTCCGGGCGGGGGTGACGGCCGGGGGGGCGGCTCCGGCGGGGGGCTCGTCGACTCGATCAAGGGCGCGCTCGGACTCGGTGGCGGCGGGAGCGACGGCCCCTCCGACGAGGAGGTGGACGCGGCCGAGCGGCTCGTCCAAGAGTACGCGGACGAGCTGCAGGCCCACCTCGAAGATGTCGGGAAGTGGGAGCAGGTCCGGGTCGCGTATCAGGAGTAGCGGCACGGACGGGTGGTATCGATTCGAGGGCTCAGTGCCCTCGCCTTATTCGACGTCGCTCCCGCGGAACAGCGTCAGCTCCTCGGCTTCGTAGATGTTGATGAGCTCGGTGACGATCTCGTCGTACTCCTCGTCGTCGAGTCGGAGCGCGTCCAGCCGCTCGATCGTCTCCTCGTCGAGGTGGATCTGAGGCATGTCCGTGAGTTCGTCCGCAAGCGAAGTAAAAACCACCGGCGTCGGCGAAGCGAGACGCGATCGCGATGTCGTCACTCCGAGCAGTGCTCCGACACACCCTCGGCCGGGTCGTTCTCCCGAGAGAGATGCCGGCGGGCCAACCGCTCGATGTCGGCCTCCTCGTCGATGTCGTCCGGTAACAGCAGTCTCCCGTTGAGCCGGAGGACCACGTCGTCTTGGTTGAGAAGCGTCCAAAGTTCCGAGGAATCGACGGTCGGACCGTCGATATTCGTCCGCCCTGTCAGCTCTACCTTGGACTGGAAAAGTTCATTGAGCTGCTGCTCGCCACCGATCTGTCCTGTAAGAGATAAAATAGATCCACGTTCGATGCGGTGGGCCGTGGGTGACTCCGATCGGGCCGAGTTCACCTGAAAGGCCAAAATGTTGTGCGAGGATATCTCGATTCCGGGAGCGCCGACGATCCGCGTTCGAGTTTCGTCTCCGACTCCGGACAGCCCGACGCTCGCGGCAGTCGAGACTCCGAACGACAGCAGCCCGACGAGCGCACGTGCCGATCCGGGGTCCAGCGCGTCCTCGGTGAGGATCGCGGAGAGCCCGCCGTTCTCGATGACCGAAGTTCCCAACGAGGGGTCCGGATCGTTCTCGAATACGACGAGCGCCGGAGCCGCGCCGAGATCATCGAGCGAAACCGTCCCGTCCGCGGCGACGAGCCCGTCCTGTTTAGTGGGTAGGCTACAGTACGCGATGTCGACCGTCGAGTCGGAGAGCGTCGTTCTGACGGTGTCGGAGTTCGGGCGGTCCAGCACCTCCCACGCACCGATCTCGCTCGGCACCGCCGGATCGGAGAGGGTGCGACGGAGCTCCGCCGCGCGCTCCGCTGAGTCGGTCAGGACGACGGCCCGAACCTCGCCGCGCGCTTTCTTCGCTCTAACGAGCCAGTTCTCGTAGCCCTCCGTGGTCAACATCGTCGTTCCCGCTGGGAACGAGGAACCGTCCGGGACTGGAGCCTCGCTGCCGCCGGCGTCACCGTCTCTGTAGTCCGTCCACGGCGGGGCCGCGAGTGCGATCGGCCCGTTCGCCGTCGGGTCAGACGACCCTCGAACGCGGACGGGGGCGAGAACGTGAGCGAGATGTGGAAGGAGTTCGGCACACTCGGGAAGAGGCCGTAGCACCGCCTCTGTCGGCCACTCGGGCGTATAGGGCGCGACCGTCGTCGGGTCGACCTCCAAGTACTCCATCAGCCGTTCGCTCATCGACAGGTCGGCGAGCTTCGGGGGGTAAAACGGAAGCTCCGGCCCCACCAGTTCGTACTCGAACCGGTCCGACTTGATGTACCCCTCCGTCCGCGCGAGCGTGTCGAGGAAGAACCACGTCCGGAGCAGCTCCTCGGCGCGCTCTTCGAGCGCGACACCCTCGGTCGGCAGCGACTCTGCGTAGCCGGTGTCGAGCCGGATCGCCGGCGCGTCGCCGACGACGACGCGAGCGCCGAGGTAGTACGCGAGGGTAGAAAGCCGGTACAGGTCCTCGTACGTCGGTCGCACGACGACCTCGACGCCGGTGTCGGGGGAGACGAGCGGGCTCGGGATGTCGAGCTCGTCGCCGACGCGGATCCGGGGCGGATACCCCCGGAGCGTCGGCCACGATCGCTCCGGGGTGAACTCCTTGATCGATGAGCCGAGAACCGACACCGCCTCGGCGAGCGCCGACGGGTCGTCCGGAACGGTGATCGTCGCCTCCGGCCGCGTGTGGAGCGACCGCGCGCCGACCGTGACGGTGGTCGGGCGGTCGAAGGTCAGTTCCACGGTCTCCGTACCGAGCGTTCCCGCCGCCGAGACTTCCGCGTTTGGGATTCGAATGAGCGCCTTCGTCACGCCGTTGACATCCACGTAGTAAGTCTCTCTGGGGAGATCCGTCCCGTCGCCGAGTTTTTCGACGAACTCCCCGTCGGCGTCGCGAACGACAACCATAGGCTCTCCGAGAATCGACACCGATTCCGCCTCGAAGCTGACGGCTCGATCGACGGGGACGGGAAACAGGTCGGTCAACGCCGGTTGGGGCTGCAGCTCCCGGTCGAAGCGGAGGGAGAGGCTCTCTCCCTCCAACGCGTCGCGGATGCACAGCGTCCGCCCGTCGACCTCGAACCCGATCCGCCCGTCGACTGCGTCGTCGCTCACAGTTTTCTGATAATTCGACGATATGTATGAGGTTGTCGGTTAATCCGCTCTTCTCCCGATATCCCCGCAGTATTACCGTCAGTTTATTTCAAATATTCGAATTAGTGGCAGAATTCTTAATATCAGCCGTGCGTGACTGAAACTCATGGACGAGAGGGTCGCGACCGCGCTCGGGAGGGCGTTCCCGGGGCGGTCCATCGACCGGACGTTCGGGGTCGGTCCGTCGTGGAACGGCGCCAACGAGACGGTGGGCGTCGCCTTCGCCGACGGGGAGCGCGTGTTCTGCAAGGTCGCGGTCGACGACGACGGCACCCGGATCGCCCGCGAGCTGGCCGTGCTCCGGTACCTCGACGCGGAGCGGTCGGTGGCGGGTCCCGCAGTGGTGGCCGGCGACCCGAACGCGTCCGTGCCGTATCTCGTCACGGCGCCGGCGCCGGGCCGCGAGCTGCTCGGGGTCTGGGAGGACGCCGGAGAGGAGCGTCGGGAGGCGCTCCTCCGGCGCGTCGGCGCGACGCTCGCGGCGCTCCACGCAACGCGGTTCGCGGCTCACGGGGAGATCGTCGGAAGCGACGCGGACGGCGGCCTCGATCTCGATCGGGCCCCGTGGCCGGACGTGCTCCGCGCGACGGTCGAGCGCACCCGCGAGATCGGCACCTCGGAGCGGCTGGCGGACCACTACGACGCCGTGTTCGACTGCGTCGAAGCGAACCGGGAGCGACTAGCGGGGGCCCCGGCCGCGCTGCTCCACGGCGACGTGGCGATGCCGAACCTGTTCGCGGTCGACGACGGGGGTTCGGGGACGGACGGCGGCCCGCACGGGATCGTCCCGATCGACTGGGAGCTCGCGCACGTCGGCGACCCGGCTCGCGATTTGGTCCGGGCGGAGGACCAGCTTCTCAACGGGTTCGACAGCAGGGGACCGGAGCGGTACGCGGACGCATTTTACAACGGATACCGCGACCGCGCCGGCGGGCTCCCACCGGGGTTCGCCGAGCGGCGGCCGGTGTACGAGGTCATCAGGATGCTCGGGCGTTCGGGGTTCGTCGACCAGTGGGTCCCGTATCTCGACGAGCCGCTGGAGTCGCTCGTCGAGCGGGCGGACGCCGAACTGCGGGCGCGGCTGGACGCGGTCTGAAAACGAGTTCTACGGGCGCGTCACCGGTTCCACGCCGCGTCGTCGGGGTCGAGCCGGCGCTCGCCGCGCTCCAGTGCGTCGACCGCGTCGAGGGCGGCCTCGGAGATCTCGACGTTGACCGCGCGCAGGTTCTCGGCCACGTGGTCGCCGGTCGCCTTCGGGATCGGAGTCACGTCGCGAGCGAGCGCCCACCCGAGCGCGAGGACCGCCGGCGGGAGGTCGTGGCGCTCGGCGATCTCGACGAACGCGTCGTCGTCGAACAGGTCCCCGCGGGCCAGCGGGGAGTAGCCGACGAGCCGGTGGTCGAACTCGGCCGCGAGCTCGCGGAGCGTCGGCTGCTGGAACCGCGGGTGACACTCCACCTGGTGGGCGGCGATCGGCGCGTCGAGGATCCGATCGGCCTCCCGGAGCAGCGCCGGCGTGAAGTTCGAGACGCCGACGTGATCGGTGACGCCCTCGTCCCTGAGCGCGTCGAACGCCGGCAGCGTCGCGTCCGGGTCGTAGGCCCCGGTGGGCCAGTGGACGTACAGCAGGTCGACGCGGTCGAGCCCCAGTCGGTCGAGGCTCTCGCGGGCGGTCTCGCGGACGGCTTCCGGCGCGAGGTTGTCTGGGTGGACCTTCGTGGCCACGGTCACGTCGTCGCGGTCCACGTCGGCCGCGGCGATCCCCTCGCCGACGGCGACTTCGTTGTCGTACATCTGCGCGGTGTCGACGTGGCGGTACCCCGCTTCGAGCGCGGCGGTGACCGTGTCGCGACACTCCGCGGGGTCGTCGAGCCCGGACGTACCGAGGCCGAGCGGGAGTTCGAGCGGCGGCATGGCCCCCGATTCTATCCGTGACGACAAAAGGGCGCGCCCACCGGAACGGACCGCGGGAGAATCGACCGCAGGCGGCGTCTGCTCCGCAGACACGCGTTTTCATCGGGTTGGAAACCGCTCGGCGTTATATACGGTGTTGCGCCCCAATCTGCAGGTATGACCAACGGGATCCACGTCGAACTCGCCGTATCCGCCTGCGAGGGCTGTCCCGTGGCCGCGCTCTCGTCTGACACGCCGGTCGAATCGTTCCGGGTCGACCCCGACGACGCCCGCGTCGAGTTCGTCGCTCCCGATCCGCCGACGGACCCGCCGAGCGGGCTCGATCTGGTCGAGTTCGGCGGCGAGGCGCACGGGCGCTACCAGATCACCTGTGCGCGCCCCGCGACCGACGGCGGCGTAGCGATCGGCGCGCCGGAGACCGATCCGGGAGCCGACGCCGCCCGTCCGTCGGCGCCCTCGTCCGCATCTCCCCCACCCGGTGACGTCGCCTGCGACGGGTGCTCGTGCGGCGGGCTCCCGTCGGCGTTCGCGAACTTCCCGGTCTCCCCGCGCCGGACCGAGATGGAGGAGGGCGAGCTGCGCCTCTCGTTCGTGCTGACGGGCCACGAGGAGCTCCAGGCCATCGTCGACGAGTGCGAGGACGCCGGGCTCGGCGTCGAACTGCGCCGGCTGTGCGTCGACCGCGGCGATCGGAGCGCGGCGGACGGGGACTGTCGCGACGTCGTCCCGATCGATCTCGCCGGCGTGACGGACCGGCAGGCGGAGATCGCGTCGGTCGCGGCCGAGAAAGGGTACTTCAACGGCGACGGCGCCTCCGCGGAGGAGATCGCGGCGGATCTCGACCTCGCAAAGTCCACGGTCTCGGAACACCTCCGAGCCGTGACGGACACGCTCTTCTCGCAGGCGTTCGGGGACGGCCGTTAACGCCCCGAACAGTTCGCTGCCAGCTATCCGGGGTTCGACCGTCGTGATCAGGAGCGGGGTCGAACCCACCGATTCGGCTCCGCTCGCCAACGGTCCAGTGGGCACGGCCCCGACTGCGGGAGCGCGAGCGAGCGCTCGTCCCGAACAGGGGTGAGCGGGACCGAGGTCGTCGCCGTCGCGATGCGTGCGAAACGGATTTGAAAAGGGGTTAGGCCGAGGGAACCGCGGCTTTCGGTGTTCGGAAGGCCGTCAGCTCAGCGTTCGTCGAGCGTCGGGAAACGAGCCTTCTCGGCCGGGACCGGAGCGTGCATGTCCGGGCCGGAGAGCTGGCTGAGCCCGACGACAAGCGACGCCGTCATGAGCGCCAGCAGCGCCGCCACGGCGAGGAAGAAACTCGCGACCCCGACCGTGACGAGGAGTGACATCCCCAGGAGGTCGCCCCCGAACGCTGCGATGAGGGAGGCAACCGCGATTCCGAGCAGCCGATCCTGCGATTGTGTGGTCATACGAACATCTTGGGGCTCAACGGGGTTAAGCCGCACCCGACACCTGCCGTTACGTCTCACACTGTCACACGGCACGCTCTGACGCCGCGCGTCACTGTCCGCCGCGCGACACACCACCGCCCGCCGCCGAACACCGCTCTCTGAGACTACCGCTCCGACGCGTCCGATGCCTCCGGCGTCTCCGTCGCCGACCCCTCCCCGGCGCGACGGAGCAGCTCCGGGCCGCCGTGCCGGCGCACGGTGTCGGCCATGTTGCCGGCGAACAGCAGCGCGCCGGCGACGATGAGGGCCCCGCCGGCCACGTGAACGGTCCCGCCGACGCCGTCGGCGAGCGGCCAGTCTCCCCCGAACGACGCGACCGCGGGCGAGACCGCGGCGGCGAGCACCAGCACGGCGCCCCCGAGAGTCGCGGCGAGGTCGACCGTCGCGGTCCGGGCGCCGTAGAGGTCGTCGATCGCGGGCACGCGCTCCAGCCCGACCCGGTCGGCGTACCGATCGAGCCAGACGATGAAGGGGACGACGTGGTAGAGGCTCCCGACGACGACGAACCCGACGAGCGCGCCGAGCAGGACGGGGCCGACAGCCGGGTGACCGAACCGGACGCCCGCGCCGAGGGGCGACCGGACCCACGTCGCGGCCGCGGTCGCGCTCCACGCGAGGGACGCGAGGGCCACGACCGCGTACCGCGAGAGCATCGGAGTCGCCGCGCCGGTCGCGTTCCGGATCCGCCGGAGGAGGATCGCGCCCGCGACCGCCACGCCCCCGGCGACGAGCAGTCCGCCGACCGCGGCGACGGCCGCCTGTTCGACCAGCCGTCCCGCCGCGAGCGCGCCGACGCCGACCGGATACGCCGCGGTCTCGACCCGCGCAGCGCGCGTTTCGACCGAGAGCGCGTCCGTCTGCGTGAACATCGGCCCGAGCTGGTACAGCGCCCCGATCACGGTCGTCACCACGGCGCCGAGGACGGCCAGCGTGACGTGCGCGTCGACGACCGCGGGCCGCGAGAGCCCGGTCCCGGCGAGCACCCCCCACCGATAGTCCGCGGCGAGCGTCACGCCGAGGACGGCCGCGAGCGCGAGGAACAAGACCGCGAGCGCGAAGTGCGCCTCGGTGGTGTCGAAGGGGCGCGCGCGCCACAGCGTCCGGGCGACGTTGTACGCGAAGACCGCGATCCCGAGGGCCATGACGCCCGCCATGAGCGCGGCGTCGCCCGGACGACCGAGCCAGAGGCCGGCGGCGAACCCGCCGACGCCGACCGCGACGGCGACCAACTGGAGCGTCGCCAGCCGCTCGGAGTGGATCTCGACGCCCGACCAGACGGGGACGAACTGCGTCATCGCGCCGATGATCGTGAGACACACCCAGCCGACGAGGAGCAGGTGCGCGACCGCGATCCCGCCGAGGCCGGCGCCCGCTCCCGCCAGACCCGCGACGCGGCAGAGCGCGAGCCCGCCGCCGCCGACGAGGAACGCCAACGCGACGAGGAAGTGCCGGAGCGGGATCGTGGTCGGCGGGCGCGTCGAAGTCGTGAGATCGCCGGGAACGCCTCGCATGTGTGCGCGTACGTCCCGACCGGCCCTGTGGGTACGCACGAACGTGTTCGGGGGTAGTGGTGGTCAGAGAGGTCGAGAGGAACGGCGGTCGGCAGCGCCGACCGGTCGGGACAACAACCCCCGAACACGTTCGGAACAAACTACGCGGAAGTGGGGGCCCGACTGTCGCGCATGGAACTGGAGACCACCGCGCTCGAACGGACGGACGCGCCCGCGGAGCGACCCGTCGAGACGCTCGACGTTCGGGCGCTCGGCCCACCGGAACCGCTGCGGCGGACGCTCGAACTCCTCGCCGACCTCCCGAACGAGGCCGTGCTGGTCCAGCGCAACGATCGGGCGCCGCAGTTCCTCTACCCGAAACTCGACGACCGCGGCTACGTCTACGAGACGGTCGAGACCGACGACGCGGTGATCACGGCGATCTGGGCGGGAGAGGGCGGCGAGACGGGAAATGCCGTCGGAAATCCAGCGGAGGGCGACCGATGAGCTTCCTCGGGGGTGCCGAGCCCCAGTTCGATCCGGCCGACGCGTTCGTCCCCGAGCACATCCCGACGCCCGGCGCTTTCCTCGCGGACCACGACGTGCTCGACGGGCGCGAACACGTCGCGCTCCATCGGACGGTCGCGGACGCCTTCGAGGAGTACGGCGTGTACGACGCCACGTTCGGTTACAACCTCGCGCGGCTCAACCGCGACCCGCGACACACCGACGCGGGGTTCCGGTACGCGGCGGAAGCCGACGACCCCGCGACGCTCCGGGCCGAGTTCACCCCGACCACCGCCTTCTGCCCGCAGGCCGAGCCGCTCGCGGTGGGGGCGTTCCGCGCGCTCGACGCGGTCGACACCCACGGCTACGACCTGGTCCGCGTCCGCGTCGACGCCTCGCTCGACGGGAGCGACGCCGTCAACGAGCGGCTCGCGAAGATGGAATCCGGCGAGGGCGAGCCGGAGCCGTCGGAGGGGAGCGGCCTCGCGGGCGCGGGTGGCGCTCCGAGCGATCGCGGCGACTCGCCCGCCGATCCGGGGGCGCCGTTCTGACCGCGCCGGTCTCGGTCGAACATGTTCCCGCAAACGACCATGCAGAGACCGGTCGTACCGGCGGACCGATGACAGAGCACGAATCCGTCCTCGACGTTCGCGACCGAGACGCCCCGCCGTTCCCGGTCATCAGCGACGCGCTCGACGAGCTCGGTCCGGACGACTCGCTGCTCCTGATTAACGGGTTCGAGCCGGAACCCCTCTACGACGTGCTGGCCGACCGCGGGTTCGCCCACGAGACCGAGCGCGTCGACGACGACGAGTGGCGCGTCAGGATCGAACGAGAGTGAGCGCGGCGACCTGCTCGACCGCTCGCGCTCCCTTTTATACTCCCGGCCGAACTGTTCGGTGTGAACCCCTACGCGGCGGGAATTCCCGCCGAAGGTATTCCCCCTACTCCCCTATGTCGTGTTGCATGACCCGACGCACACTCGACCGGCGTACGTTCGTTCAGACGACTGCTGCGGTCGGCGCGACCATCGCACTGGCGGGCTGTGGCGGCAGCAGTGGGAACGAGGGCTCGGACGGTTCCGGCGGGTCGGACGGCTCCGACGGGTCGGATGATTCCGACGGCTCCGACGGCGGCAGCGGCGGCGGAGAGTACCTCTCCGAGGAGCCGAACTACGACGGCTTCTTCGAGGACGTGAGCAACTACGAGGGCACGGTCGACATGCGGGACGCCGACGAGGTAACCGTCGGCGTGGGCGCCAACGACGGGCTCACCTTCGGGCCAGCCGCGGTGGCCGTCTCGTCCGGCACGACCGTCGTCTGGGAGTGGACCGGGCAGGGCGGGAGCCACAACGTCGCCGCCACGGAGGGCGCGTTCGAGAGCGACACCGTCGGCGACGAGGGCCACACCTTCGAGCAGACCTTCGAGGACTCCGGAACGTACACCTACGTCTGCACGCCCCACGAGGCGGTCGGCATGAAGGGCGCAATCTACGTGGAGTAGCGTCCCACGGCAGCGCCGACCGGTTCGGAGCCGTACCGATCGCACACCGATGACCACCCCAGACCCCACCCACTGATCACCCATGCCACAGGCACGCCTCCTAGTCGATTTACCCGACGGACCGTGGATAGCTGACGTGTCGCGCGGCTTCCCGGACGCCGGGTTCCGCGTGCTCACCGCGGTGCCGGACGAGAGCGCCGGCTTCGCGCTCATCAGACTGACCGCCCGCGACGTCGACGCGGTGCTCGCGGAGATGCGCGATCACGCCGCGCTGTCGAAGGTGTCGGTGATGGCGCGGGGCGACGGGGTCGCAACCGTCCGGATCGAGACGAACGCCCCGGTGCTTCTGGTCGCCGCGAAGCGCTCGGGGCTCCCGATCGAGATGCCGCTCGACATCGAGAACGGCGTGGCCGAAGTCGACGTCACCGGCGAACACGCGCGCGTCGCGGCGCTCGGGAAGCGCTTCGACGAGCTCGGGCTGGAGTACGAGGTCGAGCGCGTCCGGCAGCGCGTCGACCCGGTCCGGCTGCTGACCGACCGCCAGCAGGAGCTCCTGCTCGCGGCCGTCGAGCTGGGGTACTACGACGTGCCGCGGCAGTCCACGCTGACCGAGGTGGCCGACCACGTCGGAATCGCGAAGTCGACGTGCAGCGAGACGCTTCAGCGGGTCGAACGGACCGTGGTTCGGGAGTTCGTCGACGACCTCCCGAACCGCCCGCTCGACGACGGGACCAACGAGGGCGACGAGGGCGACACGACCGGCGACGGAGGGAGCGGAGAGGACGCCGGCGGCGACGCGGACGACCAGCGGGCGGCGGACAGCGACGACGACGAGGGGGACCTCGACGCCGAGACCGACGCGGAACCGGCGCCGAACCCGCAGACATACCACTCATGAGCGAACCAGACACCCACGACCACGACGAGACGGCCGAACCGATCACCGACGAAGTCCACGACAACTCCTGGTCGGCGAACCTCGAGGCGCCGCGCTACGCCGACGACGCCGACCTGGCGGTCCGCGACGCGCTGGCGGCGATCGACCACACGACGGCGGGCAACCACGTCAACTTGGTCACACACGGGGAGCTCGGTCACCCCGAGGAGTTCCTCTACGACGCGATCGAAGGGGAGTACGGCCTCGACCCCGAGTACGTCGAACAGTGCGGCTGCGGCGGGCACGTCACTCGGGTGCAGGTGGCCTGACGGGCGCTCCGCGACCCGACCGTCGGCCGCGGAGGGTCGCCTCTGGAGGGGCATCGTCCGTCACCACGCTTATTTCGACCGCGACACACCGACTGTGCAGTGGCGACTGTCTCACGCCCGGTCCTCCCGCTGGCTGACGGGGCGGTGTCGATCGGGTCGTTCGCGGACCCCGTCGTCGTCGACCCCGACCCGCAGCTTCTCGCGGCCCTCGTCGCGGCCTACCGAGACGCTTCGCCCGCGGCGGTCGAACCGGACCTCGACGCGCTGCGCGCCGGCGCGCGCGGCACCGAGGACCCGCTCTCGTCGGCCACCGACCTCCCGGCGCTCACGGTGTTAGCGAGGGAGTCGGTCGTCGGCGCGCTCGCCGATCGGATCCGCCCGGCGAGCCGGCTCGCGGCGCTCGCGGAGGCCGAGGTCTGGGACCTGCTGACGCTCGCCGATCCCCAGCCGAACGCCGTCCTCGCGGGGCGAGCCGACGGGTGCGTGCTCGTTCCGGCGGTGCGCGCGCGAGACGGTGACGGCGAGGAGGAGGAGGCGGCGTGGTGCCGGATCGGCACCGACGCGACGCTCCGCGACCGCTACGAACCCCTCGTCGCGGACGCCGAGTCGGTGCGGCTCCGCACGCCGAGCCGCCACCGGCTGTACGGAGCGATTCGAGCCCGATGCGGAGCGGCGGTCGCGGCCGAGGCCGTCCGCCTGCTCGACGCCGGCGATGAGCCGCTCGGTCGCGGCGGGGCGCGGGTTCGGACGTACGCCGCGGGGGCGCGGCGCGGCGCCATCGACCGCGAGCTGCGGCGCGCCTGCGAGGACGCGGGGATCGGGAGCGCGGCGACGTTCAGTCGGATAAAAAGCGATCTCGTCGAGGCCGGACTGCTCGGAACGGAGTCGGTGTCACAGCCGGTGGGGCGCCCCCGAACGCGGCTCGTCGCGCGGGGCGCGCTGGCGGCCGCGTCGTCGCCGGCCGCCGTCCTCGCGGCGCTCCGGAACGCGGGGGTCGCCGTCGGCGGAGACGCCTAGTCGTCTTTCGTCTTGATGTCTGCGGAGAGCCCCTGCGCCATCTCGATCTCCTTCGAGTTGTTCAGGGTCCACGCGGTGCGGTCGGTGACCGCCTCGATCGCTTCGCGGGCCGAGGGGTAGCCGTTGCCGGACTTGTTGACGCCGCCGAACGGGAGCTGGACCTCCGCGCCGATACAGGGGAGGTTCCCGTACGCCAACCCGAGCTCGGCGTGGTCGCGGTAGTAGTTGATCTGCCGGTAGTCCTCCGAGACGATGGCGCCGGCGAGCCCGTACTCGGTGTCGTTCTGGATCTCGACCGCGCGCTCGATGTCGCCGTCGTACTCCAAGAGCGCGACGTGCGGCCCGAACACCTCCTCGTGGGTACAGCGGAGGTCGGCGTCGGGGTCGGCCTCGTAGACGAACGGCCCGATCCAGTGGCCGTCCTCGTGGCCGTCGGGGATCTCGTCGTCGTCGAGATCGGTCCGGTCGACGAGCACGTTCACGTCCTCGGTGCGCGCGAGCTCGTTGTACTCGGACACCTTCTCGAAGTGTTCGCTCTCGATGAGCGGCCCCATGAACGTGTCCTCCTGGAGGGGGTCGCCGACGGAGACGTCCTCGGCGACCTCGACGAACCGCTCTTTGAACTCGTCGTACACGTCCGTGTGGACGATCAGGCGCTCGGAGGAGACGCAGCGCTGACCGGTGGTCTTGAACGAGGACATCACCGCGGAGTGGACCGCGATGTCGAGGTCCGCCTCCTCGGTGACGACGATCGCGTTCTTGCCGCCCATCTCGCAGGCGACGCGCTTGCCGGGGACGCCGCCGAGCTTGTCCTGGATGTGGTGGCCGACCTCGGCGGAGCCGGTGAACACGACCGTCTCCACGTCCTCGTGCTCGACGATCGCGTTCCCGGCGTCGCCGAACCCTTGGACCATGTTGAACACGCCGTCGGGGATCCCGGCGTCGTCGAACATCTCCGCGATGATCTGCGCGCACCACGGGGTCTGCTCGGCGGGCTTGAACACGACGGTGTTCCCCTCGACCAGCGCGATGGCCATGTGCCAGTAGGGGATCGCGACCGGGAAGTTCCACGGCGTGATACAGCCGGTGACGCCGCGCGGCTTCCGGCGCATGTACGCGTCCTTCGCGGGGATCTCCGAGGGGACGATATCGCCCTTCGGGTGGCGCGCGTCGCCGGCGGCCCACTCGACCATGTGCGCGGCCTCGACCACGTCGGCTTTCCCCTCCGAGATCTCCTTGCCGCACTCCTTGGTGACGACCTGCCCGAGCTCGTCGGTCCGCTCGCGCAGCTCGTGGTACACGTCCCAGAGGTACTCCGCGCGCTGGATCCGGGAGAGCTCGCGCCACTCCTCGAAGGCCTCGTCGGCGGCGTCGACCGCCGTCTCGACGTCCTCCGGGGTCCCGCGCTCGAACGTTCCGAGCGTCTCGCCGGTCGCCGGATTCTCGCTCTCGAAGGTCTCCGAGCCCGTGCCCGACACCCACTCGCCGTCGATGTAGTGTTGGTATGCGTCCGACATGGACGGTGCTTCCCGCTGGCACGTCCAAATATCCCACCCGACCATGGTCGGCAGAGTCTTTGTGATGCGGTGCCATTGATACGGTGTCAATGGCTATCACCGACCCGAGCGGCGCCGAGAACTGGTCCGGAACCCGCCTCACGCTCGACCTGTGGCACCCGAACTGCTGGGCGATCGAGGCGACGCGTCAGACCGACGGCGGCGTCCTCGCTCACGCGATCTACAACTCGCCGAAGGCGGATGGTGACGCGCCGAACTCGGTGAACGGGCTGTTCACCGCCTTCGCGGACACGAACGAAGAGGTGGAGGCGCTGCTGGACGCGATTCGTGCGTCGGACCGGTCGGGGGAGCTCCTCGAACTGCAAGAGCGGTTCGGGCGCGCTCGGGACGCGCCCGGGAACGTCGTGCGCGAGTTCTTCCTGGAGTACGACCCCTCCGACATGATGTGTCCGAAGCTTCTGGAACAGGGGTTCGTCCACAGCGCCCCGGTCAGGATCGAGAACGGCCGGGAGGAGTGGCAGGTGTGTTTCGTCGGCGAGCGCACGGAGATCCGGGAGTCGCTCGACGCGGTGCAAGAGAGCGCGGGCGCGGAGGTGTCCGTGCAGTCGATGTCGTCGTCGGGACAGCCGGGCCAGTCGCCGCGCGAGCAGCGGCTCGACACGCTCACGACGACCCAGCGGGAGGTGTACGAGCACGCCCGCGAAGCCGGGTACTACGAATGGCCCCGCGAGGCGTCCACGCGCGAGCTGGCCGACGATCTCGACGTGTCGAAGACGACGCTGCTCGAACACCTGCGGAAGGCGGAGTCGAAGCTGTTGGACCCGTGACCGTCGACCCCTGACCGGGGGCGCTCAGCGACCGACGACCGCCCGCAGCGCGAACAGCGCGTTCGACTTCCGCTCCCGGATCCGGCGGTAGAAGTAGGAGAACCACTTGGTGCCGTACGGGATGTACTGGTACACCTCGGCGTCGACGTTCGGGTCGGCCGCGAGGTCGAACTGCGCCGACTCCCGGACGCCGGTCAACATCTGGACCTCGTAGGGCGTACCGTGTTCCGCGTGGAGCTCCCCCGCGTAGTCGATCATCGCGGGGTCGTGGCTCCCGACCGCGACCCCGTCGTCGAACGCCTCGAACATGTACGCGAGGCACTCGCGGTACGATTCGTCGACGCGGGCCTTCTTGGTGTACGCGATCGACGCCGGCTCGTCGTACGCTCCCTTCACCAGCCGGACTTTCCCGGGGAGGTCGGCGAGCCGTTCGAGGTCGTCGCGCGTGCGTTTCAGGTTCGCCTGCACGCACACTCCGACGTTGCCGTCGGTCGCGGTCGCGTGGCGCTCGAACGCGTCGAGCGTCACGTCCGTGGTCTCGTGGTCCTCCATGTCGATCCAGACGAACGTGCCGGTTCCGTCGGGACCGGTCGCCTCGGGGGCGTTGGCCGCCTCGACGATGCGAGCGAGGTTCTCTTGAAAGGCGTCGTCGCCGATGTCGAGCCCGATCTGGCTGGACTTCACGGAGACGCAGGCGTTCACGTCTCGCTCGGCGATCGACTCGACGAGATCGACGTACGCGTCCGCGTCGCCGTCGGCGGGTGGCCGCTCCTCGTAGTGTTCGCCGAGAAGATTCAGGATGCCGGCCACGCCCCGCTCGTTGAGAGATTCGACGTGCGCGAGCGCTTCCTCCGGCGTCTCGCCGGCGACGAAGTTGCTCGCGATGGGCGGAATCATAGCGATACCAGGGTCCCCGACGGGGATATAAGGGCACCCGACCAATTATTTCACGATACCTCTTCGAATAAAACTCCGATCGCAAATATTACACCACGTGAGAGGTAATATCTGCCTCGACCGACCATGGACGGGTAGGGTTTCAGATGCCCATACGACTACGGGAACTACAGGAAACATATGCCACGGAATAACATGGACCTAGCCGACCGGAGAACGCTGCTGAAACTGACGGGCGGAGCGGGTGTCGCCGCCCTCGCGGGCTGTCTCAGCACGACCGACGACGGCGGAGACGGGTCCGACGGATCGGACGGGAGCGACGGTGAGGACGGCGGGGACGGGTCGGACGGGTCGGACGGGAGCGACGGCGGCGATTCGACCGCGGCCTACGAGATCGGGATGGTCGACTCGCAGACCGGGTCGCTGTCGGCGTTCGGCGAGCGGAATCAGCGCGGCGTCAACCTCGCCCTGTCACGCGTCAACGAGGTCGGCATCGACGGGCGTGACCTCAACATCGTCGTCGAGGACTCGGAGAGCGAGAACCAGGGCGGGATCGCCGCCGCCCAGAAGCTCGTCAACCAGGACGGCGTACCGTTCCTCATCGGCGCGGTCGGCTCCGGCGTCTCGCTGGCCATCTACGAGAGCGTCGTCGAGGGGACGGACGTCGTCCAGCTGAGCCAGAACTCGACGGGGCTCAACCTCACGGACTTCCCGGGGCTGCTCCGGATGTCGCCGTCGGGCCGCAGCCAGTCGCTCGCGCTCTCGAACCTCATCGCCGACGACGGCTACGACGAGGTGGCGATCACCTACGTCAACAACGACTACGGGCAGAGCCTCACCGACGCGTTCGTCAACGCGTGGGACGGGGAGATCGCGTACAACAACCCGCACGACCAGGAGCAGCAGTCCTACTCGGGGGTCATCTCCGAGATGGACAGCTCCGGCGCGGACGCCTGGCTGTTCATCACCTACCAGGCGGAGTTCGCGACGATGGTCAACGAGGTGTACTCGTCGGGGTACGAGGCGCAGTTCTACGGCGCCGACTCCGTCTCCGGCGACAACGTGATCGAGAACACGCCGGAGGGGAGTATCGAGGGCATGAAGATCGTGGTCCCCTCCGCGCCGATCGAGGAAGAGAACTACCAGTCGTTCGCGTCGGACTTCGAGGAGGAGTACGGCCGGCAGCCGACCTCGTGGGCCGCGTACGCCTACGACTGCGTTATCAACGCCGCGCTCGCGATCCAGGCCGCCGACGAGTTCACCGGCTCGGCGCTCAACGACACCGTTCGGCGCGTCTCCGGCCCCGACGGGGAGGAAGTGACCTCCTTCCAGGCCGCCAGCGAGATCCTCGCCGACGGCGGCGGACCGGACGACGTCAACTACCAGGGGGTCAGCGGTCCCATCGACTTCGACGAGAACGGTGACCCGGTCGGGTTCCTTCAGGTCTTGGAGGTCCAAGACCACGCGTACGAAGGCATCGACTTCATCGAAGGCTGATCCCGACCGATGACCGTCCTCGGATACCTGGCTAACGGGCTGGTCTTCAGCAGCATCATCGTCCTCGGCAGCATCGGGCTGTCGCTGGTGTACAGCATCGCCGACTTCGCCAACTTCGCGCACGGCGATACGATGACGATCGGCGCGTACACGGCGCTCGTGACGTTCGGCGCCGTCGGGGGGCTCGGCGGCGCGGTGTTGGGGCTGCCGTACGGCTTCTTCCTCGCGTTGGTCGTCGGGATCGTCGTCGCGGCGGTCGTCGCGGTGGGGACCGAGAAGCTCATCTACGAGCCGCTCGACGTCGACTCGATCGGCCTGTTGATCACCTCGATCGGGATCGCGTTCATCTACCGCGCGGTGATCCAGATCCGGTTCGGCTCCGGGTTCACCCGGTTCGACATCCAGACGCTGCGCCCGATCGAGGCGCTCCTCCCGTACGGTATCCGGGTGACGCTCCACGACGTGGCGATCGTCGCCTCGGCGGCGGTGCTCGTCGTCGGGCTTCACGTCCTGTTGCAGTACACCGACCTCGGTCGGAAGATGCGAGCGATGGCGGACAACCCCGACCTCGCGCGGGTCAGCGGGATCCGCACGAAGCGGGTCAAGCTCTGGACCTGGGTCATCGGCGCCGGCCTCGCCGGCGCGGGCGGCGTGTTCCTCGGGCTGTTCAACCAGCTCTCGCCGCGGATGGGGTTCAACCTCCTGCTGGTCATCTTCGCGGCGGTGATCCTCGGCGGCATCGGCTCCGTCTACGGCGCGATGGCGGGCGGCTTCCTCATCGGCATGATAAACCAACTAACGCCGTTCTTCTCCAACGTGGTCGGGGCGCTCCCGATCGCCCCGAACTGGCTCGAACGGTTGCTTGAGAGTCTGATCAGCATCGAGTACGCGAACGCGATCGCGTTCGTGATCATGGTCGCCGTGCTGTTGATCCGGCCGAACGGGATCGCCGGAGAGGGGGCGATATGAGCGCCCTCGACGGCGTGACGGAGGCGGTGGCGGACCTGAGTCGCCCCGAGACGTGGGTGCTCGGCGTCAGCGCCGCGTTCGCGCTGTTCCTGCTCGCCGCGCTGCTCACCGGCGCGCTCGGGCCGACGTACTTCCTGTTCCTCGTCGGCCTCGCCGGGATGTACGCGCTGTTGTCCTTCGGGCTGAACGCCCAGTGGGGGTTCACCGGGCTGATCAACTTCAGCGTCGCCGCGTTCTTCGGGGTCGGCGCGTACGGCTCCGCGCTGATGACCGCCGACAGCTCGCCGATCGCGGGCGGATTCAACCCGCTCGTCGGGCTCGTCGTCGCGCTCGTCGTGGCGTTCGTGCTGGCGCTCCTGATCGGCATCCCGACGCTCCGGCTCCGGGCCGACTACCTCGCGATCGCCTCGCTCGGACTCGCGGAGGTCGTGCGGCTGATCGTCCTCAACGAGCGCTGGCTGACCAACGGGAGCGCGGGGTTACGCGGCATCCCGAGCTTCTTCCAGGGGTGGCCGGTGCTCTCGTCGTTCCCGGAAGCGATGCCGGGGCTCCGGCTGGTGGTGATCCCCGGATCGCCGATCCTCCTCGAAACGGCGTTCTGGCAGTCGCTGCTGAACGTCGCGCTCGTGCTCGCGTTCGCGGGCGGGGCGTTCCTCGTCTTGCGCCGCGCCCACCGGTCGCCGTGGGGACGGGTACTGCGCACGATCCGATCGGACGAGGACCTCGCGCGGGCGCTCGGCAAGAACACCTACTCGTTCAAGATGCAGTCGTTCATCCTCGGCAGCCTGATCATGGCGCTGGCGGGCGTGTTCTACACCCACCTGAACCTCTACGTCGGGCCGGGGGATCTCGACCCGATCACGACGTTCTACGCGTGGGTCGCCGTGATCTTGGGCGGCAGCGGCTCCAACCGCGGCGCGCTGTTCGGCGGCATCGTCATCGTCACCATCCGCGAGGGGACGCGCTTCCTCAACGACGTGGCGCTCCCGATCGACCCCGCGCCGCTGCGGCTGCTGCTGATCGGCGTCGTGATCGTCGCGGTCATGCGCTACCGGCCGCAGGGGATCCTCCCGCCGCAGCGAGAGCTGATCTGGCCGAGCGCGGTCGACGGGGGCGGAACCCCCGAGCCGCCGGACAGCGGCGTCCGCGAACAGAAAGGGGGTGGTGGCGATGAGTGAGGGCGCGCTCCCGAAGGAGGACGCCGTCCTCCGCGTCGACGACCTCCAGAAGTCGTTCGGCGGCCTCGCCGCGACGGACCACGCGACCTTCGCGGTCGAGCGCGGCACGATCACCGGGCTCATCGGCCCGAACGGCGCCGGGAAGTCGACGCTGTTCAACCTCATCTCCGGCTTCTACGAGCCGGACGGCGGGACCGTCGAGGTGAACGGGACCGACGTGACCGGGATGGAGCCGTACGAGGTCGCCGACCACGGGCTCATCCGGACGTTCCAGACCCCCCGCAAGCTGGAGGGGATGACCGTCCGCGAGGCGATGCTGGTCGGCCCGCGGAAACAGCCCGGGGAGTCCTTTCTCAAGCTGTTCGCCGCGCCGGGGGCCGTCGGGGAGAGCGAGTCGGCGAACCTCGCCGAGGCGGAGCGGATCTTAGAGGAGTTCGAGATCGACCACCTCGCGACCCAGCCGGCGACCGACATCTCCGGCGGGCAGATGAAGCTCGTCGAGCTCGCGCGGGCGATGCTCGCCGAGCCGGAGGTGCTGCTGCTCGACGAGCCGGTGGCGGGCGTGAACCCCACGCTCGCGAAGAAGCTCAAAGACCAGATCCGGCGGCTCAACGAGCAGGGCACGACGTTCCTGCTGATCGAACACGACATGGAGTTCGTGATGGACCTGGCCGACCCGATCGTCGTCTTAGATCAGGGACACGTCCTGACGGAGGGGACACCGGAGGGGGTCCGCAGCGACGATCGCGTCATCGACGCGTACCTCGGAGGCGGCACATGAGCGACGACACCACCCGGCCCGCAGGGGCCACCGACGGATCCGATCCCGTGCTCTCGCTGTCGAACGTCGACGGCGGGTACGGCGAGGTGCAGGTGCTCGACGACCTCTCGATCCGGCTCGATCCGGGCGAGATCGTCTGTCTCGTCGGGCCGAACGGGGCCGGGAAGTCGACGGTCCTCAAGACGGCGTTCGGCATGCTGACGCCGTGGACGGGGTCGGTCGAGTACCACGGCCGCGATATCGGCGGGATGGCGCCCGAAGACATCGTCCGCGAGGGGATCGGCTACGTCCCCCAGACCGACAACGTGTTCGGCTCGTTAACGATCGACGAGAACCTCCGGATGGGCGGTGTCGCCCGGGACGGCGGCCTCGAAGACGTGATCGAGACGCTGTACGACCGCTTCCCGATCATCGATCGGAAGCGGACCGCGAAGGCGAAGACGCTCTCCGGCGGCCAGCGGCAGGTGTTGGCGTTCGCCCGCGCGCTCGTGATGGAGCCCGACGTGCTGCTCATCGACGAGCCGTCCGCGGGGCTCGCGCCCAACACCGCCGACGACGTGTTCGAGGACGTCCAGGAGGTCAACGATATGGACACGGCGATCCTGATGGTCGAACAGAACGTCACGAAAGGGCTCGGCATCTCCGACCGGGGGTACGTCCTCGATCAGGGGACGGTCCGGTTCGAGGGGACGCCGGAGGAACTGCTCAACGACGAAGAGGTCTCGCAGCTGTATCTCGGCGGCTGAGACGCCCCAGCGACCCCTTTCCCCTTCAGAACTCGTATGTCACCCAGCGTCGGCCGATACGCGTTCGCGCTCGCTCCCCTCGCAGCCGCGGCGCTGTGGGGCGGGATGTACGTCGTCAGCAAGTGGGGGTTCGAGCTGATCCCGCCGGTGACGCTCGGCTTCCTGCGCGTCGCGGTCGGCGCCGGGGCGCTCTGGCTGGTCGTCGCCGGACGGGGTGGCCCTGCGCCCTCCCGCGAGGAGTGGCGGCCGTTCATCGCGCTGGGCGGCTGGGTGACGCTGACGGTCGCGACCCAGTTCGTCGGCACGGAGCTGACCAACGCCAGCCAGGGGTCGCTCCTGACGGTTCTCACGCCCGTGTTCACGGTGCTGCTCGGCGCGGCCGTGCTCGGCGAGCGCGTCACGGCGACGAAGGCGGGCGGAATGGCGGCCGCCGGCGTCGGGACCGCCGTCGTCATCGCCGGCCAGTACGAACTCGGATCGATAGCCGCCGGCAACGCGCTCGGCGTGGCCCTGCTCTTGGCGGGCAGCGCGACGTGGGCCGGCTACACCGTCTGGGGGGTGCCCGCCGTCAGGCGCCACGGCGCGCTGCGGGCGGCGACGTACTCCTCGCTGGCGAGCGTCCCGATGCTCGGCGCGCTCGCCGCCGCCGAGCTGTGGTATCTCGGCCTCTCGCCGGCGGAGATCCCGGCGACCGCGGAGTCGGTCGCCGCCGTCCTGTACCTCGGTGTGGCGTCGACGGCGGCCGCGTGGTACCTCTGGTACAAGGGGTTGGAGTACGTGCCCGCCGGGACCGTCGCCGTCTTCTTCTTCGCACAGCCCGCGGTCGGGGCGGCGCTCGGCGCCGCGCTGCTCGGCGAGGCGCTCGGGTCGGGGTACCTCCTCGGCGGCGCGCTGATGACCGTCGGGATCTGGGCCGTGAGCCGAGAGCGCGCGGGGGCGCCCGACGAGACGCCGGACGCGGCCGCCGAGTAGCCCGCCTCCCCGACGGCGTCCCTACGTCGCCCGCTTCTCGAGTTCGCCGTTGAGCCCGGCGGCGTCGAACTCGTGGTCGGGTCGGACCGCGACGAAGTCGAGGAACCGCCGGGCGGCCAGAATTTCGTCGGTCGAGTAGCTCTCCAGCGCGGCGTCGACGGCGTCGGCCGCGCCGATCAGGGGTTCCAGCGCGGCGAGGGCGCTCGCGAGGTCGTACGACCGCGCCGACTCCCGGCCCGCCTCGCTCACGCTCGTCGCGTCGATGACGTAGAGGTCGCCGTCGCGCACGAGCACGTTTTCGGCGCGGAGGTCGCCGTGGGCGAGCCCGGCGTCGTGGATCGTCCGGAGCGTGGCGAAGAGCGCCGGGGCGAGCGCCGCCACGTCGTCGGCGTCGAGCTCGTCGAGCGTCCGGAACTCGGGGAGGTACTCCAACACGACGACGCCGAGGTCGCCCACCTCCAGCGCCTCGATCGGTTCCGGGGCGTTGACGCCGATCTCGCGGACCTTCCGCGTCGCCTCCAGCTCGTGGCGCGCCATCTCGTAGGGGGTCTCGTAGCGCTCGAAGAACCCCTCGGTGCCGGCCGAGAAGGCCCCGAGGTTGCGACCGGTGGTGAACAGCGCGTGGACCAGCGTGTTCTGGCGGGTGACGACCTTCACGAACAGATCGTCGTCGATCACCATCGGGGTCGACAGCCAGTTGTCGGCGTCGAGGAAGCGGACCCGCATCTCGTCGCGGTCGTACCGGTCCGCCAGCTCGCGGACGACCCGCTCGATGTCGGGCCAGTCCACTCGACCGCGCACGAGCCGGCGAAGCTCCATGAACGGTGGGAGACGGTCGGGAGTGATAAATGGTCACGTCGGGACCGAAACGCGCGGCGCGTCGGCCCGCAGGATCGATCACGGTCGTTCGTATCGTTTATGCCGGCGCGACGCAATTCTTGCGCATGGACTTCGACCTGCCCGCGGAACACCGGATGATCCGCGACACCGTCCGGGAGTTTTGCGAGGAGGAAATCCGCCCGATCGCTCAGGAGATCGAGGACGAACACCGGTTCCCCGACGAGGTGTTCGCCGACCTGAACGACCTCGACGTGATGGGCGTGCCCGTGAGCGAGGAGTACGGCGGGCTCGGCGGCGACCAGCTCATGTACGCCGTCGTCACCGAGGAGCTGGGGCGCGTCTCCGGCGGCATCGGGCTCTCGTACGCCGCCCACACCTCGCTTGGCGCGAAGCCGATCGAGCTGTTCGGGACGGCCGACCAGAAGGAGCAGTGGCTCCGGCCCCTCGCCGAGGGCGGCGAGCTCGGCGCGTGGGCGCTCACGGAACCGGGGAGCGGCTCCGACGCCTCGAACATGGACACGACGGCCGAGTACGACGCCGACGCCGGCGAGTACGTCCTGAACGGCACCAAGCAGTTCATCACGAACGCGACCGTCGCCAACAGCGTGTTGGTGAAGGCCGTCACCGACCCCGACGCGGGGTACGACGGCATCTCGACGTTCATCGTCGACCCCGACAACGACGACGGGTTCGAGGTGACGACCGTCTGGGACAAGATGGGGCTCAACTGCTCGCCTACCTGCGAGATATCGCTCGACGGCGTGCGCATCCCGGAGGACCGGCTGCTCGGCGAGGAGGGCGAGGGGTGGACGCAGACGATGAAGACGCTCGACGGCGGGCGGATCTCTATCGCGGCGCTCTCGGTGGGGCTCGCCCAGGGCGCCTACGAGGCCGCCAAGGAGTACGCCGGCGAGCGCGAGCAGTTCGGGAAGCCGATAGCGAAGTTCGACGCGATCCGGGACAAGGTGGTCCACATGCACCGACAGACCGAGCGCGCCCGCCTGCTCACGCAGAAGGCGGCCGCGAGGTACGACGCCGGCGAGTCGGTTACGCGGGAGTCGGCGCTGGCGAAGCTCGACGCCAGCGAGGCCGCCCGCGAGGTGGCAGAGGAGGCGGTCCAGACGCTCGGCGGCTACGGCTACACCACCGACTTCGCGCCGCAGCGCTTCTACCGCGACGCGAAGCTGATGGAGATCGGCGAGGGAACGAGCGAGATCCAACACGTCGTGTTGGGGCGCGAACTCGGACTGTAACCGACCGCGCACGCCGTCACGGGCCGGGACGACCGGTCACAGGTTCCGCTCGATGTACCGGTTCACCGACTGCACCCGATCGGGATCGAACGTCCAGAGCCCGCGCCAGACCCGCGGCTCGGTCTCGATCGCGAGCAGGCCGACGCCGTTTTCGATCCCCTCTTTGAGGTCGCTGCCGGGGTCGGCGTCGATCGACTGCGGGCCCTCCGGCGGGCGGTACACCACGAACCAGCTGTCGGTGAAGTCCGGCGTGTCGCCGCCGTGGATCACCGCGCCGAGGTCGCGCGGGAGGTCGTCCGGGATCCCGTAGAGGTGCGTGTCGACGCCCGCGGACGAGACGCGGTCGTACACCTGCCGCGTGCCGACCTCGTCGTTGAGCCGCGAGAGGCGCTGGAAGGAGGACCGGAGCGTCCCGTCGCCCGCCATCCAGGCGGCCCGCTCGATGAACCGGGAGATGGTGATCAAGAGGAGCTTCTGGCGGTTCGACTCGGGGTACCCGCGCAGCGTGAACGTCGTGTCGGCGAGCCCGCTGATCACCGACGGGAGATCGATGTCGTCGAGGGTGCGACTGCCGGTGATGTACAGGTCCGAGTTCACGAACAGCACCGCCTCACCGAGCTCGCCGAGCGTCGACCCGGCGATCACCTCGTCGCCATCGACGAGCAGCGCGAGGTTTTCCAGCTCATCGGGGTCGTCGCCGTCGAAAGGCACGTCCTCGTGTTCCCGGAGCGTGTCGATGTCGATCACCGGACCGGCGGCGCCGGGCTCCGACGCCCCGGGAGTGTCGGGACCGACGCCCTCCCCGTTCCGGCCGACGATCCGATCCGTGGTGAACTCCCGCGTGGTGAGCCCGTCGTGCGAGTCCGAGCGATCCGGCGCGGCGTTCGGGTCTCGACTCCGTTGGGGAGGTCCGCTCGGGACCACCGTCTCGTCGACCACGTTCACCGCCCCCTCCCCGAACGTGTCGATGAGCATGTTCAACACGGGGTCCGGGTCGGTGCGGTTGACGACGACGATGGACCGATCGTCGCCGTCGAACCGGTCGAGGAACCGTACAAGCGTCACGTGCTCAGAGTGAGGTGGTTCGGATAATAAACGTTCCTTCGCGGTTATCTCGCCTGAAAAACAGAGCCGGTCGACGCCTGAACCGCTCCGCAGCGGGCGATTTTACGCGCCGACCGCGTCCTCGAGAAGCTGGAGCGGGTGCTCGACCTCGTAGCCGGTGCCGTGCTCCATCTGCATCGCGCAGGTCGGACACTCGGTCATCCCCACGTCGCCCTCGGCGTCCTCCATGTGCTCGAACATCTCTTCGCCGATCTTCATCGACTTCTCGTACTTCTCCTCCTTCCAGCCGTAGGTGCCGGAGATCCCCGAACAGGAGTCGCCGACGTCCTCCATCGTGACGCCCTCGACGTCGCGGAACGTCTCGACGGCCTGCCGGGAGAGCCCCTGATTGCGGGCGTGACACGGCGCGTGGTAGGCGAACGCCTGCTCGTCGGCGAGTTCGGTCCCGGCCAGCTCGCCGCCCAAGTCCTCGTTGATCCGGAGGTACTCCAGCGCCTCGTAGGTGTGCTCGGAGACGTCTTCGATCCCGTGGATGTCGAACAGCTCGGGGTACTCCTGGCGCAGCGACAGCGAGCAGGAGGTACAGGAGGCGATCACGTCCGCGCCCTCACCGATGGCCTCGACGAGGTTCTCGACGTTCGTCTCCGCGTGCCGGCGCGCGTCTTTCAGCATGCCGTTGGCGAACATCGGCGTGCCCGAACACTTCTGTGGCGGCACCAGTACCTCGTAGCCGAAGTGCTCGTACACCCGGACCATGGCCTTGCCGACCTCCGGGGTGTTGTAGTTGGAGTAGCAGCCGTGGAAGTACGCGACGCGTTTGTCCGGGTTCTCCACCTGCGCGCCCCCGCGGGCCTTCCACCACTCGCGGAACGTCTCCGTGGCGAACTCCGGGAACTCGCGGTCGCCGGCGATCCCGAGCACCTTCTCGCCGATTTTCATCGCGCCCGGAATCTTCGTCGCGGCGTTCGCCAGCCGCGGCACCTTGCTCGCGATGGACGCGAAGAAGCGGTAGTTCGAGAGGATGCGGTTCCTGATGTACTCCCGGGAGAGCTTCTCCATCTGCTCTTCGACGAACTGTCCGCGCGCCTCGTTGTGCATCTGCGAGAGGGGGACCGAGGAGGGGCAGGCGTCGTCACAGCGCATGCAGTTCGAACAGGAGGTGATCGACTCGTCGATGTCGTGGTCGTCCTTGCGCTTGAGTCGCCACTGCTCCGGCCCCTGGAACTTCGGCCCCGGGAACTCCTCGTCGACCTCGGCGACCGGACAGGAGGTATCACAGCTCGTACACTTGTAACAGGAGTCGGCGCCCTCCCGGAGGTCGAGGTCGCCGCCGGGGAACACGTCGACCGGGTCGTACGCGTCGGGGTCGAGTTCGGGCGAGTCGCTCCCGCCGGTCGCGCTCTCGACCCCGCCGTCGGTGGCGGCGCGGTCCGCGGCCGGACCGGGGCCGTCACCCGCGCCTTCCTCCGGCACCGCTCCGTCGTCGGGGACGAAGATCGACGGCTGCTCGTCGATCCCCGCCTCGGGAACGCCGGGAGTGGCGGCGGGATCGCCGTCGCCGTTGCGCTCCCCGTCCGTTCCGTTCGCCTCGTCCGCGTCTCCGTCGTCCGTGTGTCGTGTCATTGGGTTGCCTCCGTCGCCGCCTGCCGCCCCGCCACTACGCCGGTCGCGAGCGACACTCCGCTCGCGGACTTCTCCCGCGCCACGTCCGCGCCGCCGACGACGCCGCCGGCCGCGAAGACGTTCGCGTACGCCGCGTCTCCCTCCGCGTCCAGCGCGCGCCCGTCCTCGTCGATGCGCACGCCGAACCGCGCGTAGGGCTGGTCGCCGAACGCGTCGTCGACGAACCACTCGTAGCGGTCCGCCGGCTGCTCGACCGGGAGCCCGAACGCGGGCTCGCGGACGCCCTCCCGGTCCGAGTCGAGCCCCTTCCCGACGAGCCCGCCGGTCGCCAAGACGAACGCGTCGGCGCCGTAGGGGGTCTCGCGCCCCTTTCGGTCGACCGAGACCGTCTCGATCGCGCCGTTCGCCTCGGTCTCGATCCCGACGACCGGGTTCCCGGTCTCGAACCGGACGCCCGCCGCGTCGAGCGCGTCGTACAGCCGGTCCTCCAGTCTGAGCCCCGGAAGGCTCGGCGGCCCCATCGGGATCTCGAAGACGTCGGCCCCGAGCCGCTCCGCGAGCTCGGCGCGGACCGCGTCGCCCGCCTGATCGCCGAGGAACGCCGGGAAACCGACGCGCTCGACGCGGTCGACGCCGCCCGCCTCGTCGACCACGTCGTGGAGGTGCGGCGAGACCGCCTTCGCCAGCGCCTCGCGGGCGGGGGCGCCGTCGATCTCCTCGTCGTGGTCGAGCGCCTTCGCGAGGCGAGTGACCTTCGTGTCCGCCCGGAACGCCTCGGCGAACTCCACCTCCGCGCCGGCGACGTCGAAGGGGACGCCCGCGGCCTCCAGCCGCCCGGCGAAGGCCCGCGCGTCGTACTCCGTGAGCGACCGGAAGCCGACTATCAGGGTCGGTCGGTCGTCGCTCGCGAGGCCCGCCTCGGCGGCGGCCGGGTAGCGCGCGGTCGGCTTCACGCTCCCGCCGAACGTCGGGACGAGCGCGTTGCTGTCGGTGTGGCCTCCGCGATACGCGTCGCCGACGAGGTCGTCGAACAGGGTCAACCCCTCGCGGAGCGCGTCGGCGCCGAGGACCCGGTAGGGGTGGCTCTCCGGGAGCCGGTCGATCGCCTCGAAGGGGTCCGCGAGCGGCCCCTCCGGGTCGGGCCACTCGTCGCGGTCGAGCTCGCGGCCCGCCGTCGGCGGCCCCTCGCGGAGCGGGGTCGCGGGCTCGGTGGCCGGCACGTACCCGAGCGCGTCGATCAGCCCGGAGGCCTGCCGGAGCGTGCTCGACTTGTGCGAGACCAAGCGCACGTCAGCGCCCTCGCGGGCCGCGGCGACCGCCGAGGTGATCGCCGCCAACCCCCCGCCGACGACGAGCACGTCGCTATCGATCGCCATCGATACCTCCGTCTGCGGTCGCGTCGTCAGCTGCGCGACCGCCGTCGGCCGTCGCGTCGTCCGCTGCGCGACCGCCGTCGGCCGCCGCGGCGCCCGCGCCCTCGTCGGTCACGCCGCTTCCGCCGGCGCCGGCGTCGAACGCCCCGAAGTCGACCTCGCCGTCGACGTTCGCCGGGTCGCCGTCGCGGTTCATCGTCGTGGCGTGGAGCAGGTGGTTCAACATCGCCTGCGAGAGCTGGCGCCCCCACAGGGCGTGTCGCTGCCCCTTCCAGCGCTCCTGGTACAGCTCGTCTTCGGCGTCGCGGACGACCGGTTCCGGGTACTCCTGTGCGAGCTCGGCGGCGATCCGGTGTGAACAGAACCCGCCCTGACAGTTACCCATCGAGGCACGGGTGCGCAGGCGGACCGCGTTGAGGTCGCTGCCGGCCTCGCCGATCGCGTCCTGCACCTCGGCGCGGGTGACGCCCTCGCACTCGCAGACGACGGGGTTGGGGTCGTACTCGTCGAGCACGTCGTCGGCGCGCGAGCCGAGCCGCTGCCCCGAGCGCCGCGCCACGGGCGACCGGAGCCCGAACTCGTCCATCAGCTCGTCCATGCGCGCCGGGTTCTCCGACCCCGGTAGCGGCGCGTCGGCGGTGTCGCAGGTCGCCTCGTGGTCGAGCGCGTCGCAGACGTGGTCGCTGATGGACTCGGCCATCATGCGGTAGGTGGTCAGCTTCCCGCCGACGATGGTGGTCATCCCCGGGAGGTCGTCGCGGTCGCCGTGGTCCAAGAGGAAGTAGTCGCGGGTGATGTCGGTCGGGTCCTCGGTGCCGGTTCCCGGCGGCTCGTAGAGGGGCCGGACGCCCCAGAACGACCGCAGCGTCCGGGCGTCCTTCAGCGCGGGGACGAGCTCCGAGAGCGTCTCGATCATCAGGTCGACCTCCCACTCCTCCTCGGGGTAGTCCTCGGGGTCGTCGACCTCCTCGTCGGTGGTGCCGAGGATGCAGGCGGTCTCGTGGGGGACGATGATGTCGGCGTCACCCTTCGGTCGACAGCGGTTGACGACGGTGTCGACCTGCCGGGTGTTCATCACCGTCATCACGCCCTTCGAGGGGCGCACCTCCACGTCGACGCCGGCCATCTCACCGACGTTGCCCGCCCACGCGCCGGTCGCGTTGACGACGTGGCGCGCGCGGATCTCCTCGGTCGTCCCCGGCTCTCGGTGCACTCGCTTTCCGGGGCCGGTCTCGTGTTCGATCTCGACGCCGACGATCTCGCCGTCCTCGACGAGCACGTCGGTCACCGGCGCGTGCGTCTCGATCCGCGCGCCGTGTTCGCGGGCGTCGGCGGCGTTGGCGACGCAGAGCCGGAAGGGGTCGACCGCGCCGTCCGGGAGCGCGATCGCCTTCTCCACGTCGCGGGCGAGGTACGGCTCGCGGCGCCGCGCCTCCTCCCCGTCGATGACCTCGACCGGGATGTCGCAGGCGCGGCACCCCTCCAGCTTCTCCTGAAAGTACTCCTCGGAGTCCTCCGGGCGCTTGACGAACAGCCCGCCGGTCTCCTCGACGCAGTGGCCCGCGATGTCGCGGAGCACCCTGTTCTCCTCGATGCACTCGCGCGCGCTCTTCTGGTCGGAGACCGCGTACCGCCCCCCGCTGTGTAAGAGCCCGTGCATTCGCCCCGTCGTGCCGTGCGTCAGGTTCCCCTTCTCGACGAGCACCGCGTCGAGCCCCCGCCGCGCGAGGTCCCTGACGACGCCGCACCCCGTCGACCCCCCGCCGACGACGACGACGTCAACCTGTTGGTCCATGTCGATGAGGTCGGACCCCGTCCACTTTACTTTACCTCCTGCTTGGAGCCAAGCATAACAATCAGGGATGTTCAAGTAGTACAATCGTTGTCGACAGCGGTCTATTTATATATCAACTTTTTCGACACCGGAGAATACCGGATTTTAACAGGAAGATTATTATGGTAGTACATTATGTTCACGAGTGGCGTGGTAGCTTTCGTGAAGATATGCCGCGGCGGCGGTGACACCAACTCGCCGGGCGAGGCGCGAACGGCGGCTCGCCCGGCCACAGGGCGGATAGGGTGTCGCAGTCGGCGGCCCGGGGACGAACGGCGTCCCCCGTCGACGCTCGCGGTGCGGTCGGCGTCGACGACGTGAACGGACCAGCGCCACAGGAGGGATCCAATACATGACACAGTATGTCGGTGCGATAGACCAGGGGACGACCGGTACCCGCTTCATGGTGTTCGACCATGAGGGCCAGGTCGTCGCGAACGCGTACGAACAGCACGAACAGATCTACCCCAACCCGGGGTGGGTCGAGCACGACCCCATCGAGATCTGGGAGAACACACAGCAGGTCGTCCTCGACGGCCTCGCGGACGCGGGGCTGGAAGCGAACCAGCTCGAAGCGATCGGGATCACGAACCAGCGCGAGACGACGATCGTATGGGACAAAGACTCCGGAAAGCCGGTCCACAACGCCCTCGTGTGGCAGGACCGCCGGACGACGGACCGCGTCGAGGAGCTGCAGGAGGCGGACAAGGTCGAGGAGATCCGCGATAAGACCGGCCTCGAAGCCGACGCGTACTTCTCCGCGACCAAGACCGAGTGGATCCTCGACAACGCCGAGCCGCTCAAGATGCAGAGCTCTCGGGGCGGCGACCTCCGTGACCGAGCCCGCGAAGGCGAGCTCATCATGGGGACGATCGACGCGTGGCTCATCTACAACCTGACGGGGAACCACATCACCGACGTCACCAACGCCTCCCGGACGATGCTGTACAACATCCGGGATATGGAGTGGGACGACGAGCTCTTAGAGGAGTTCGACGTGCCGAAGGAGATGGTGCCCGAGGTACGACCCTCCTCCGACGAGGACTACTACGGCCACACCGACGCGGACGGCTTCCTCGGCGAGGAGGTCCCGGTCGCCGGCGCGCTCGGCGACCAGCAGGCCGCGCTGTTCGGCCAGACCTGCTTCGACGAGGGCGACGCGAAGAACACCTACGGCACCGGCTCGTTCTACCTGATGAACACGGGCAACGAGGCCGTCAAGTCCGACCACGGGCTCCTGACGACCATCGGGTTCCAGATGTCCGGCGAGCCGGTCCAGTACGCGCTCGAAGGCTCGATCTTCATCACCGGCGCCGCGATCGAGTGGCTCGAGGACGTCGACCTGATCAACAACGCGGCCCAGACCGCGGAGCTGGCGCGGTCGGTCGACTCGACCGACGGCGTCTACATGGTCCCGGCGTTCACCGGGCTCGGCGCCCCGCACTGGGACGGCCGCGCTCGCGGGACCATCGTCGGCATGACCCGCGGGACGAGCAAGGAGCACATCGTGCGGGCGACGCTCGAGAGCATCGCGTATCAGACCCGCGACGTGGCGGAGGCCATGGAGGCCGACTCCGGCGTCGAGACGACCAGCCTCCGTGTCGACGGCGGCGCGGTCAAGAACAACTTCCTCTGTCAGCTCCAGTCCGACATCATCCAGACGGACATCGCCCGACCCGAAGTGGACGAGACGACCGCGCTCGGCTCGGCGTACGCCGCCGGGCTCGCCGTGGGGTACTGGGACAACGTCGACGAACTCCGCGACAACTGGCAGGTGGACCGCGAGTTCAGTCCCGAGAAGGACCAGGCGGACGTCGACAAGCTGTACAGCCGGTGGGACGACGCGGTCGATCGCTCCCGCAACTGGGCACAGGACGACGAGGAGGACGAATAGATGAGCGTCGAACTGGTTCCGGATCTGGCCATCGCGGCCGACACCGTGCTACAGGTCGGATACGAGCCCGGTGCGCCGACCGACGTCATCGAGAGCCTCACCAACCCGGGGATCCTCCTCGGCGCGCTCGCCGGGGGCGCGTTCGGGGCGGCGCTCGGTGCGCTCCCCGCGTTCATCTTCACGGGCTTCCTCGTGATCGGCGGCTCGCTCGGCGGCGGCGGTTTCGGCGTCGACGTGGGCTTCGGTCCGGTGTTCGGTCCGCACATTTCCTTCGCGGGAGGTGTCGCAGCCGCTGGGTACGCGGCCAACAAGGGATACATGGAGTCCGGATTCGACTATCACAACGCGAAGGACATCGGCTTCGCGTTGGGGAGTAAGCCGGACATCCTCGCGGTCGGCGCCGTCTTCGGCGTCTTCGGCGTCCTTATCGAACAGCTCTCCCGGCAGCTCGCGCTACCGGTCGACCCGATCCCGGTGAGCATCGTCATCAGCGCGATCGTGGTCCGAGCCGTCTTCGGGTACAGCATCGTCGGTAAGGTGAGCGACAAGGCGAACGGCTACTTCGACATGGGGCCGTTCGAGCGCGAGGAGATGCGCGATCCCGGTGAGGTCAAGGGCGACGGCGAAAAGGCCAGCGAGGACCGCCTCGCCGTTGAACCGTGGCTCCCGAACATGTACAAGTGGTCGCACGTCGCGGCGATCGGCTTCTTCGCCGGTCTCGCCTCCGGCGTCATCACGTACAACATGATCAGCGGCGGGCACGGCCTCATCGCCGTGTTCGCCGGGTTCGGAATCAGTGCGGCGTCGCTGCTGTTCTTGAACCTCGGCGTCGACCGGATCCCGGTCACACACCACATGACGCTGGCCGGAGCGACCGCCTTCCTCTCCACGTGGGAGGGGGGGATCCTGATGCTGACCGACCTCTCTGCGGCGGACTTGACGGCGCCCCTCGCGTTCGGCGCCGCGCCCGCGCTGCTGTTCGGTGCAGTGTTCGGGCTGTTCTCCGCGGTCGTCGGTGAGGCGTCTCAGCGCGTGTTCTACGCGCACTCCGACACGCACTTCGACCCGCCGGCGGCCGCCATCGTGGTCTGGACGCTGGTGCTCGGACTGCTGGTCATCGCTGGATTGCTCAACTGGGCCGTCTGGATCCCCGGGACAGGGATCTAACGCGCCCCCGATCTCGGCAGGTTTTATTATGTCACTTCGCTCACCCGCGGTCGGTTGGAACCATCTCGACAGCGGCAGCTGTCGAGACGAGCGCGAGCGGATGCGACCGTCAATCGGGGAGCAATACCGAGAGACCGAGAAACGCGACACCAGCCACCGCAACGGCGCCGACGGCAACCGCCGACGCCCCGACGCCGAGAGAACGGGCGATCAGTGCGAGTCCGCCAGCGGTCGCGAGCGCGATGCCGATCGCGCCGTGGTGGTAGCTCCCGGCCGTCGGCTGGTCGGCGATTGCCGCCGAATCGCCGTCGACGAACGCGCGGGCGCCCCACCAGACCGACGCGAACCGGACACCGACCCCGACCGCGGCTGCGGCGATCGAGACGAACTCGATGTCGCCGATGGTGAGCATGCCGGACCCGAACGCGACCAGCGTCGCCAAGACGGCGACCACTTTGCTTCGGTCGTCGACCGTGTGGAGCGTCTCAACGGCCGGATCGTTCGACATACCCGGGGTAGTTCGCCCGACGGTCGTATAGGTTTCCATCGGAGCGGAGCCGCGCGGCCGACGGCGACGACCGTCGAGGAGAGCGCACGATCGCCGTGTGCTGACCGCGGACTGAACGTGAGGTATTTAAACGCCGCGCCGAGGATGACGTGGTATGTTGGATCGGCTGGGGTTCGAGCGGCGGGATCGCCGGAACCTCCTCGTGGTGATCGCGGTTGTGGCGGTCGTGACGGCGATCGTCTCGGAAGGAACCGCCGGCGTTCGACTCCTCGTCGGGCTGATAACCGGCCTCATCAGCGGGGTCATGTTCATCATCTCGACGGTGCTCATCAACCGGTACAAACCCGACCACTGGTGACCCCGGACTGGCGACCGCCACTCCGAGGCCGGAACTCCCGCGGTTCGTGCCAGTTTTATCCGAACACGCAGGAGGGGCGCCCGTGAACATCGACGACCGTATCGAGCGCCGGCTCGGCTACGACGTGGGGGCCGGCGTCCTCGTGGACATCGACGCCGTCTCGCCGGTGTCACACACCGGTCCGCCGGTCGGGCGAGGGCCGGCGATCGAGCGGCTCCTCGACGTGTTCGAACCGGCCTTCGCCGGGTCGCTCCCGCCGAGCGCCTACGTCCACGGGCCGAAGGGAAGCGGGAAGTCGGCGATCGTCACCGAGCTGTTCGAACGGCTCGCCTCACACAGCGGCCCGCGACGAGCGATCCAGACCTCGACGCGCGCGGTCGAACCGACGCTCCCCGGGTTCGTCTACGTCGACGCGCGGCGGGCGTCGACGCGGTTCCGGCTCTGTCACGCCGCCCTCGACGCGGTCAGCGACGAGGCGGTCCCCGAACACGGGGTCGGCACGGACGAGCTGGTCGAGTCCCTGCGCGACGCCGTCGACACCGGGCCGGATCTGGTCGTCGCGGTCGATCACGTCAACGAGGCGGAGACGCCGGACGCGAGCGCGGTCGTCGAGTGGCTCGGGGCCGTTAGCGACCGGGTCGTTCCGGTGTGTCTCGGCCGTGAGGAGCCGGGAGAGATCGAGTGGACGCCCGACGAGGCGGTGGCGTTCGAGCCGTACCGGCGGCACGTGCTCGTCGAACTGCTGACGAGCCGGTGTTCCACCGGGCTCGGCCGGGACGCGCTCACCCACGACCAGATCCGCGAGGTGAGCGAGTGGGCCGAGGGGGACGCGCACGACGCGTTCGCCGCGATCGCCGGCGCGGCCATCACGGCGGAGCGCGCCGGCGCCTCGACGGTGCGGCCCGAGGACCTCGACGGGGGGATCGAAGCGGTCCCGCGCCCGGGCGTCGCGCTCGGACGGGTCCTCGCGCTCTCGGAGAGCCGGCGGCGGCTCCTCTACGAGCTCGTGAGCCTGACCGACGACGACCGGGCGTCGGTGAGCGCCGCGACCGAGACGATCGCCTCGCGCGAGGCGGTCGACCTCTCGCCCTCGACGGTGCGGCGCGTCCTCTACGAACTCGCCGACGCCGGCCTGCTCGACCGGGTGACGGCGCACCGGAGCGACGGGAAGGGACGACCGCCCAGTCGGCTCGTCCCCCGGTTCCCGACGCTCGTGTTCCGCGAGCTGTTCGATCGACCCTCGTGGTCGGTGTGAGCCGGCTCCGCCGTCCTTTCTCTCGCCGCCTCGCGGACCGTCCGCGAACGCAAGACAGTTGCGCGTCGTGCCCTCACCTCCCGGTATGGTTCCGCCCCTCGCGTTAGATATCGACGGGACGCTGACGACGGCGAGCGGTCGGATCGACGCGCGCGCCTTCGAGCTGTTGCCCGACTGGGACGCGCCGGTGGTGCTCGCGACCGGGAAGGCGTTTCCCTACCCGGTCGCGTTGGCGCACTTCCTCGGGCGCGCGGAGACCGTTATCGCCGAGAACGGCGGCGTCGTGCACGTCGCCGGCGAGACGGCCGTCCTCGGCGACCCCGAGGCCCCGCGGGCCGTCGTCGAGGCGTTCCGCGAACGCGGCGGCGACCTGGGATGGGGCGGGCGCGACACGGTGAACCGCTGGCGCGAGACCGAGGTGGCGCTGTCGCTCGACGTCGACGAGACGCTGCTGCGCGAGGTCACCGCTGCAGCCGGCGGCGACGTGGAAGTCGTCGACACCGGCTACGCGTACCACGTCAAGTCGACGGGCGTGAGCAAGGGGCGCGGGCTCGAGCGCGTCGGTGACACTCTCGATGTCGACCCCGACGAGTTCGTCGCGATCGGCGACAGCGAGAACGACGTCTCCACCTTCGCGGTCGCCGGCGAGTCGTACGCGGTCGCCAACGCCGACGTCGCCGCCCGCGACGCCGCCGACGTCGTTCTGGAGGAGTCGTACATGGACGGCACCGCGAGCGTGCTCGCCGACCTCCGGGCGCGGAGTGAGTAAGGGAGCGGGAAGGGAGGAAGGGAAAAAGCTGAAGAGGCGCTCAGTCGTCGCCGTGGGCGTCGACGATCACGACTTCGCCGTCCTCGACGGTGACGTTGATGAGCGTCTTCACGTTGTAGTCGGTCTTGTCGAGCTCGTTTTCGCCCGCCTTCTTGATCACCGCGACGACGTCGACGACGTCGGCGCCGACCTCGTCGGTGAGGGCGTCGATGATCGCCTTCATCGTGCCGCCCGTCGAGAGCACGTCGTCGAGAACGAGGACGCGGTCGCCCTCCTCCACATCGTTGATGTACATCTCCGACTCGGAGTAGCCGGTCTCCTGGAACAGCGGCACCTCGCCGTCGAGGCCGTACTGACGCTTGCGGATGACGACCAGCGGGATGTCGGTCATCAGCGAGAGCGCGGTCGAGATGTGGATCCCCATCGCCGCCGGGGTGACGATCTTGTCGACGTTCTCCAGCTCCGCCTTCCGGATGATCCGGATGACGATCTCTCGGAGGAGCTCCGGTTTGAGCATGGGAACGCCGTCGCTGATCGGGTGGACGAAGTACTGGTACTCGCCTTTCTCGATAATCGGCGCGTCGAGGAGCGACTGCCGCAACTGGTCCATGTCGCGGGTACTCGGGCGGATTAATAAAGCGTGGCGATTGTCCGGTCCCGTGGACACCGATCGCACGGGACGAGGGAGAGCGACACGCGCCTACTCGAACTCCGGTTCCCGCTTCTCGACGAACGCCGCCATTCCCTCGCGCTGGTCGTGCGTGCCGAACAGGCCGGCCCACGCCCGGCGCTCCAAGGCGAGCCCGTTCGCCTGGCTCCCGTCGCGGGCGGCGTTGAGCGCCTCCTTCGCCGCGCGCATCGCGACCGCCGGCTTGGCGGCCAGCGCCGCCGCCAGCTCGTCGATCCGGTCGTCGAACGCGTCGTCCGGAACGACTTCGCCGACGAGACCGATATCGGCCGCCTCGCTCGCGTCGACCCGCTCGCCGAGGAAGACGAGTCGCCGCGCCGTCTCGTCGCCGACCAGCCGCGGGAGCCGCTGCGTCCCGCCCCAGCCGGGGATGATCCCGAGGTCGATCTCCGTCTGCCCGATCACGGCGCTCTCGGCGGCGACGCGGAGGTCACAGGCCAACGCGAGTTCCGACCCGCCGCCGAACGCGTACCCGTCGACCGCGGCGACCGTCGGCGCCGGAAACGACTCGATCGCGTCCGCGACGCGGTGGCCGAGCTCGGCGTACGCCTGCGCCTCCGGGGTCGACAGCTCGACCATGTAGGAGATGTCCGCGCCGGCGACGAACGCCTCGTCGCCCGCGCTGGCGAGAACGAGCGCGCGAGCCCCGGCCGCCTCGGCCTCCGCGAGCGCCGCCTCGATCGCTTCGAGCGTGTCGACGGTGAGGGCGTTGAGCTGGGCCGGGCGGTCGACGGTGATCGTCGCCACGTCACTGTCGTCGATGGCGAACGTGATGGTGTCCCACGTCATACCGGTCCGTCTCGCGGCGGGGTGAAAGTCGTTCGGCAGGCGGAACCCCGCTCCGCGGTCGAGCCGCGTCAGATCTCCTCGCGGCTGTCGATCTCGCTGTAGATGAACCACGCGGTGGCGTACGCGCCGGTGAAAAGCAGATAGCCGAACACCAGTCCGACGAGCTGGCGGGAGCCGAGCCCGCCCGGGAGGGTCCGCGAGAGGATCGTCAGCGCGACGACGAAGACGACGAGCGAGAACAGCCCGGAGAGAGCGTACACACCGAGGTCTGAGGTGAGTCGATCGCGCACGCTCACGTCAACGCGGCCCGCTAATAAACCATCTCCGGTCGCGGCGAGACCCCGGTCTATTGCGCGGATTGCAACCCCTATATGCCCTCGGCCATACGGTGGCGTATGAACGGGAACCGGTTCGGTCGGCTCTTCCAGGTGACGACGTACGGCGAGAGCCACGGCGACGCGATGGGCGTGACGGTCTCGGGCGTGCCCGCCGGCGTCGAGCTCGACGAGGAGGCCATTCAGGGACAGCTCGACCGGCGCAAGCCGGGGCAGTCGATGATCACGACCTCCCGGGGCGAGCCCGACGAGGTCGTCGTCAACTCCGGGGTACAGGACGGGTACACCACCGGCACGCCGATCGGGATGGTGATCCAGAACAAGGACGCGCGATCGGGCAAGTACGAGCCGTACGTCACCGCGCCGCGCCCCTCCCACGGCGACTACACCTACTCCGCGAAGTTCGGCACGCGCAACTGGGGCGGCGGCGGACGGTCCTCGGCGCGCGAGACGGTGAACTGGGTCGCGGCCGGCGCGGTCGCCGAGCAGGTGCTCGACGCCTCGGAGTACGACGTGGCGATCAAAGCGCACGTGAACCAGATCGGCGACGTCGAGGCCGACGAGGTGAGCTTCGAGCAGCTGCTCGAGCACAGCGAGGAGAACGACGTGCGCTGTGCCGACCCCGACGCGGCCGCCGAGATGCAAGAGCTGATCGAGCGGTACCAGGAGGAGGGCGACTCCATCGGCGGCTCCATCTACTTCGAGTGCCGCGGCGTCCCCCGCGGGCTCGGTGCGCCGCGCTTCGACGGCTTCCCCTCCCGGCTCGGGCAGGCGATGTTCTCGATCCCCGCGACCACGGGCGTCGAGTTCGGGCTCGGGAAGGAGGCCGTGAACGTGACGGGCAGCGAGCGCAACGAGGACTGGACCTTCGACGACGGCGAGTCGTTCGACCACGTCGAGAGCGAACCGGGCGACCCGGTCCCCGTCGGCAACGACCACGGCGGGCTCCAGGGCGGCATCACCACCGGCGAGCCCATCTACGGGGAGGCGACGTGGCACGCGCCCACCTCGATCCCGAAGAAACAGCGCTCCGCCGACTGGGAGACGGGCGAGGAGAAGGAGATCCAGGTCGTCGGCCGGCACGACCCCGTCCTCCCGCCGCGGGCCGTCCCCGTCGTCGAGGCGATGCTGTACTGCACCGTCCTCGACTTCATGCTGCTCGCCGGCCGGATCAACCCCGACCGCGTCGACGCCACCCCGGGAGAGTACGACACCGATTACCACCCGAGCAGTCCGGACAACGAGTGATCGCTCGCCGGAACAGGTAACTGTAAACGGAGCCACCAGAAATAAACGGGTCGTACGATGGGTCCCTCGCACTCCACCGATCGCTCGTCCGACGAAGACGGTGTCGAGGACGCCGCCGAACCGATCGGCCTCGGAGGCGACTCGGCCGATATGGAGCTCCGGACGTTCCGTGAGGTCGTTCGCAGCGCGGGTCACTCGATCTACTGGACCGACACCAGCGGCACGATCCAGTACGTGAACGCCGCGTTCGAGGAGCAGACCGGATACAGCGCCGAGGAGGCCGTTGGGAGCAACGCCAACATCCTCCAGTCCGGCGTCCACGACCAGCAGTTCTACGAGCGGCTCTGGGACACGATCCTCTCCGGCGAGGTCTGGCACGGCGAGATCGTCAACGAGCGGCGAAACGGCGAGCGCTACGTCGTCAAGCAGACGATATCGCCGATCACGAATCCGGACGGGAAGATCGTCCGCCTCGTCGCCGTCAACGAGGACATCACGGAGCTCCGCGCGTACCGGGAGCGCGCCGAGAAGGAGCGCGACCGCTTCGAGCAGCTCCTCGACGCGGTTCCGGTACCGATCGTCCTCTCCGAGTTCAGCGGCGGCGACCCGCTCGTCGAACAGACGAACTGCGCGTTCAGAGAGCAGTTCGGCTTCGGCGAACAGCGGCTGGTCGGCTCGTCGCTGGACGAGTTCATCGTCGACGAGGACGACGCGGACGCCGCGAGCGAGATCAACGAACGGATTCGGGATGGCGATCGGGTCCATCGGGAGGTCGTCCGCCGGACGTCGAACGGCGAGCGCCGCACGTTCCTGCTGGTCGCGACCCACCTCGCGGGCGACGGCCGCGACGAGGCGCTCGGCGCGTACCTCGACATTACCGACCGCAAGCGGGCGGAGGAGCAGCTCCGGCGGAAGAACCGTCAGCTCGAGGAGTTCGCGGAGGTCGTGAGCCACGACCTTCGGAACCCCCTCAACACCGCCACCGGTCACTTGGAGATGATCGAACCGGAGTGCGAGGGCGACCCCCACATGGAGGCGGTGGCGAACGCCCACGCGCGGATGGAGGACCTGATCGAGAACATCCTGTCGCTCGCGAAACAGGGACAGCTCATCGACGAGAAGGAGGCGGTCGAGCTCGGCGTGTTCGTGTCCAGCTGCTGGCAAACGGTCGCCACGAGGGGCGCAACGCTCCGAAACGAGGCGTCGGGGACGGTACGAGCCGATCCGAGCCGACTCCGGCAGCTGTTTGGCAACCTGTTCCGAAACAGCGTGGAACACGGGGGCGGGGACGTCAGCGTCACCGTCGGCGACCTCCCGGACGGATTCTACGTCGAGGACGACGGGCCGGGAATCCCGGAGGCGGAGCGCGACGACGTCTTCGAGTCCGGCCACACGACCGCCGAGGACGGGACCGGCTTCGGCCTCGCCATCGTCCGCGAGATCGTCGAGGCGCACGGGTGGTCGGTCGCCGTGGCGGAGGGAGCGGCGGGCGGTGCCCGCTTCGAGTTCACCGGCGTCGATCGCGACTGAGCGGTATATCGACGTTCTGCGGCCGCTGGCAGCCGCTCCGTCTCCGCTCTCACTCCCCCGGCGACCACTCGCAGGCGTCGCCAGCGGTCAGGTCGTTCTCGTCGACGTGGACCGCGAGGCACGCGTAGTTACAGAAGTACGCCGGCGAGCCGCAGCCCTCGTCGCAGTCGCGCACGCAGATCGGGTCGTGCTCGAAGATCCGCGAGCCGCAGTGGGCGCACCTCTCGTCGGCGTCGGGCGTGGAGACGGTCGTGGACATGTCCGGAGGTCAGGGCGCGCCGCGTCGAAAAGCCGTCGCGCTTCTGTACGACTCACACCACGACGACCGCGTCGACGACGACCAGCAGCACGAAGCCGACGAGGAACGCCCCGGTCGCGGCGTCGGCGTGGCCGTGGCCGTGCGAGGAGGGGATCAGCTCCCGGAACACCACGGCGAGCATCGCGCCCGCGGCGAACCCGGAGGCGACGGGAAACAGCCCCGACGCGAACCCGACGAGCAGGAACCCGAACACGGACGCGACGACCTGCGGGACGACTCCCGAGAGGGTGGTGTACCAGAGCACTCGGAGGTTCGACATGCCGGTGTCCGCCATCGGCACCGCGAACGCGAACCCGTCGGGCACGTTCTGGAGGCCGATCACGACCGCGAGCACCAGCGCGACTTCCTCTAACCCCGACGCGAACGCGACGCCGATCGCCAACCCCTCCGGGGCGTTGTGGAGGGTGATCGCGCCGCCGATCAACAGCGCCTTCCGGAGCGTGACCTCGCGGTCGTCGACCGCGGCGTCGGCGGCGTCGTCGCCGGTCGCGCCACCCTCGGGGAGCCACTCGCGGTACTGCGCGTGGAGGTGGGGAATGGCGTAGTTCCCGGCGAGCAGGCCGCCGCCGCCGAGGAGCAGTCCCGTCATCACCGCCGAGAGCGTCCCTTCCTCCATTCCGGGGATGATCAGGCCGAAGACGCTGGCGGCGGCCATCAGCCCGGCGGCGAGCCCCAGCGCGGCGTCGTAGACCCGGTGCGTGACGCGAGCCCGAACGAACACCGGGAGCGCCCCGAGCCCCGTCGCGACGCCCGCGACGCCGCTCACCGTCACTACCCCACCGATGTCGGTCATGGAACCTGATTCCGCGTCCGTGGTGTTAAAAACCGTCTCATCGGCAACGCGTCGCGCTCAGGCCTCGACGATGCCGCGGAGGTCGCGCCCGTACGCGCCGACGGCGACCGCCAGCGTCGCGAGCGCGCCGACCGGGATCACGGCGAACCAGCCGGACGTGGTCCCGACGCCGAACCGGGTCGCGACGCCGACGGAGACCCACAGGCTCGCCGCCGCGGCGAGCGCGAGGAGCCCGCCGGTGACCCGCCGGTCCTCGCGCCCGACCGCCACCCCCGCCGTCGCGCTGGCCGCCGCGAGCAGGTGAAAGCCGACCGCGAGCGGCCACGCCCGGATCGACGCCGGGAGCGTGCCGAACGGGCGCGGCTGGTCGAGGAAGTACGCCCACACGGGGTAGCCGCCGGCGGCGACTCCCGGACCCGACGTGTTCAGGAACCCCCAGAGGCTCACCACCGTGAGGTTGTCGCCGGGGATCACAGCCATCGGGACCGCGAGCAGGGCGAAAACGAGGAGCCAGCCGAAGCGGCGGGAGACGCGAGCGACGCGCTCGTCCGACTTCGGTCGTCGCGGGTCGGTCGTCTCCGGTCCCGATGTCGGTCCCTCGGACATGTCCTCGTCTCGGGGAGCCGCGGGTAAGTATCGCCCGGACGCGGTCCGGGTTCGGAGACGCGGAACGTTCTTTGAGCCGGGGGGCGCTTGCTTCGGCATGCGAGTTACCGTCGTCGGCAGCGGCTACGTCGGAACGACCCTCGCGGCCTGTCTCGCGGACGCGGGTCACGATGTGACCGCGATCGACATCGACCCGGACGTGGTCGCGGCGATCAACGAGGGGCGCGCAGCCATCCACGAGCCCGGCCTCGACGACCTCCTGGCCGAACACGCGGGCGACCGGCTCCGCGCCACGACCGAGTACGACGGCGTCCCCGACGCCGACGTGACGTTCCTCGCGATCGGCACGCCGTCGAACGAGGACGGGAGCATCGACCTCGGCGGGCTCACCGCGGCCGCGGAGATGACCGGCGAGGCGCTGGCGGGGGCGGGCGGCGACGCCTCGGCTGCAGATCCCGACGACCGCCACCTCGTCGTCGTCAAGAGCACGATCACGCCCCCGGGCGTCGGGGAGGTCCGCGAGGCGCTCCGCGCGGGCGCCGGCGACGCGGCCGACCGCGTCGAGCTCGCGACCAATCCAGAGTTCCTCCGGGAGGGAACCGCCGTCGACGACTTCCAACACCCGGACAAGCTCGTCTTCGGAACCGAGTCCGACCGGACCACGGAGCGATTGGAGACGCTGTACGAGCCGCTTCTCGCCGCGACCGGCGGGGACGTGCCGGTCATCCGGACCGACCCCGAGACCGCCGTGATGATCAAGTACGCCAACAACGCCTTCCTCGCGTCGAAGATCTCGTTAGCGAACGACCTCGGGAACGTCTGTAAGCAGTTCGGGATCGACGCCTACGAGGTGATGGACGCGGTCGGTCTCGACGACCGGATCGGGGCGAAGTTCCTGCGCTCGGGGGTGGGGTGGGGCGGCTCTTGCTTCCCGAAAGACGTCGACGCCATCCGCGCCGCGGCCCGCGACGCCGGCTACGAGCCCGCGCTCCTCGACGCCGCGGTCGCGGTGAACGACGGCCAACCGGAGCGCATGCTCGAACTGCTCGACTCGCACGTCGACGTCGCCGGGGAGCGCGTCGCGGTCCTCGGGCTCGCGTTCAAGCCCGGAACCGACGACATCCGGAACTCGCGCGCGATCCCGATCATCGAGGGGCTTCGAGAGCGGGGCGCCGAGGCCGTCGGCTACGATCCCGTCGCGACCGAGAACATGCGCGAGCGGTTCCCCGACGTGGCGTACGCGGACGCGGCCCCCGACGCACTCGACGGGGCGAGCGCGGCGCTCGTCGTCACCGACTGGGACGAGTTCGCGGCGCTCGACGACGCGTTCGACGCGATGGCGGAGCCGGTCGTGATCGACGGCCGCCGGGTGATCGAGCGCCGCGAGGGGCTCACCTACGAGGGGCTCACCTGGTAGGCGGTTTTCTCTATTTCTGTCATCTGGATTTATATACCCCGAGAGAGACGTTCGGCTATGGCAGCCCTCCAATCCCTCCGCCCGGCAGTCAGTGGCATCGTTCGCAACCCGATACTCGTACTCGTCACGGCGGTGTACGGGCTCTTTCAGCTCCCGAATCTGCTCGTTGAGTCGACCAGGCCGGTGCTCGCGGCGGCGATTTCGCTCGTCACGTTCGGCGTGATGATCGTCGTCCTGCCCTTTTACCAAGGCGGGCTGCTCGGCATGGCCGACGAGGCGACCGCGGGGAAGACGCGTCTCGGGACGCTGATCGCGGTCGGGAAGGCGAACTACGTCCCGCTGCTCTTGGGCTACTTCGCCCTGCTCGCGGTGAACATGGTGTTCGGGTTCGTCGCGTTCATGGGCGTGCTCATCGTGGTCATCGGCGGGTCGGTCGCCGGGATGGGCGGTGACGGCGCCGCGGCCGTCGACGCGCCGGCCGCCGGCTTCGACCCGACGCTACTGATTCTCGTCGGCATCGTCGCGGTCGGACTGGTTCTGGCGTACCTCCTCGTCACCTTCTTCCTCCAGTTTTACGCCCACGCCGTCGTCCTCGACGACACCGAACTCGTCGACGGGTTCCGCCGCAGCGCAGGGCTCGTCCGATCGAACCTCCTCAGCACGCTCGGCTACACGCTTCTGCTCACGATCGGCGGCCTGCTAGTGGGAGTGTTGGCCGCGGCCGGGTCGATCGTCTTCGGTCCCCAGCAGCCCCCCGGCTCCCCGTTCGCGGACCTCATCGCGATCGAGCCGACCCCGGCGATCGTCGCCGCGGTCGCGATCGGCTACGTCCTCTTGACCGGGATCGCCGGGGCGTTCTACGCGACGTACTCGGTCGCGTTCTACCGGAATATTAGCTGAATGGAGCGGGACCGCGGCGGACTACGGGGTCGAGGTCGATCCCGGGTCGAGGTCGATCCCTGGTCGAGTGAGATCGACGTTTAAAAAACCTGTTTTAAATAGTGAATCGGCGACGCGGGACGGCGGACTACGCGTTCAGGAGGCTTGCGCCGTCGAACTCGTCCTCGTCGTGATCGACGCCCAGTAGATCGAGGATCGTCGGCGTCACGTCGAAGAGGTTCGAGCCCGCGACGTCGAGGTCGGCGTCGGTCGAGTACAGGAGCGAGTTCTCGAACTTGTGCATGCCGTTGCGCGGCCCCTCGGTGAAGACGGCCTCCTTCCCGGAGAAGCCGGACTTCAGGTCGAAGCCGTCGGCGGGGATGACGACGAGGTCGGGCGCGATCTCGTCGTGGTCGCCGTCGAAGACGGTCTCGCCTTTCACGATCCGCCTGCACACCTGCCGGCCGTCCGGGCCGGTGAGCGATTCGAGGTCCGCGATGAGCTCCTCGCGCGTCTGCTCGTACTCGGACTCGGGGACGACGCCCTCCGGCTCGCGGCCCTCCAGGTTGAGGTAGAAGCGGCCGGGGATGAGCGAGTACGCCCGAGTCTCGTCGTCGATATCGGTGAGCGAGTCGTGGTCGTCGCCGTCGTACGAGAGCCACCCCTCGTCGGCGAGGAACTGGTTGCAGTTCACCTCCCACTCCAGTTCGGTGAACCCGTGGTCGGAGGCGACGATCAGCGTCGTGTCGTCGTCGAGTCCGTCGCGGATCTCGCCGATGTACGCGTCGAGGCTCCGGTAGAAGTCGAGGAACTCGGCTTTGTACTCCCCGTCGTTCGCGTAGTCGCCGAACAGGAAGTGGTTCACCCGGTCGGTGCTCATGAAGACGCCGAAGAAGAGGTCCCAGTCGTCCTCCGCGAGGTAGTGGGTGAACACGTCGTAGCGGGCGTCGAGCGTCGCGTGCGCGTTCTCGACGAACTCGGTCTTGTCGTCGTCGTGGCCGAGCTTCGCGTTCACGTCGATTTTGTAGTCGCGGTCCTCGAGGACCTGCCGGACCGCGTCGTCGCTCGCGGCGGCGTCGAGCGAGGGCGAGAGGAACCCGGACACCTGCCGCTGGATCCGGCTCGACGGCGGGAACGTGACGGGGACGTTGAGCACGGTGGCGTCGCGGCCGTCGTCGGTGACGCGGTCCCACAGCCGCGTCGCCGACACGTGTTTCCCCATCGGGACGTACGTCTCGTACGAGCCGATCTCGCGGTCTTGAAAGCCGTAGACGCCGGTCTCGCCGGGGTTCACGCCGGTCGTGAGGCTCGGCCAACACGCGCTCGACTCGGGCGGCACGATGCTCTCCAACCGCCCCGCAGAGCCCGCCTCGGCGATGTCGGTCAGGTGCTCGAAGACGTCGGGGTGATCCTGCACGAGGTCGTACGGTACGCCGTCGATGCCGAGGAAGACCACGCGCTCGTCGTCGCCGCCGCGCAGCCGATCGAACAAGCCCATGGACGAGAGGTGACCTCGAGTCGACAAATCCCTTGTGTTCTGGCGAGTGCCGCCGCTATCCGGGTGTCTTGGCAAGCCGAACCGATTCAGAAGGCCTATTCCCTTCCACGGAGACATATCCGGCGTATGACCGACGACTTCCCGGCGAGCGTCGACGTCGACTACGCCGACGGCGAGGGCGAGGATCCGGCGGACTACCCGTCGCTGCAACACAAGATCGAGAAGGCGATCGAGGTCACGCGGCAGGGGCTCGAGGAGTACGACAACCCGGCCGTGATGTGGACCGGCGGGAAGGACTCCACGCTGACGCTGTACTTCATCAACCAGGTGGCCGAGAAGTTCGGCTACGAGAAGCCGACCGCGGTGTTCATCGACCACTTCCAGCACTTCGACGACATCACCGACTTCGTCGAGCGGTGGGCCGACGAGTGGGACATCGAACTGGTGTACGCCCGCAACGAGGACGTCGGCGCGTACGTCGAGGAACACGGCCTCGAGCCCGGCGACGACATCCCGGTCGCCGAACTGAACGAGCAGAACCAGCACCACATCCGCGACATCCTCGAGTTCGAGGAGGACACGTTCCCGTTCCTCTTGGACACCTACGTCGGGAACCACCTCCTGAAGACGGTCGCGCTCAACAACGCCCTCGAGGCCCACGACATCGACGGCGTGATCTCGGGAGTTCGCTGGGACGAGCAGGAGGCGCGCGCCGACGAGACGTTCTTCTCGCCGCGGCACGATCCCGACCTGTTCCCGCCGCACGACCGCATCCAGCCCATCCTGCAGTTCGCGGAGGCCGACGTGTGGGACGCCTTCTGGAACTACGTCGTCCCCGACACCGTCGAGGCGTTCCCCGACGAGGGGTACGTCCCGCAGGCCGACGACGACCTGCCCGAGGGCGTCACGCAGGAGGACATCCCGATCTCGCCGAAGTACTTCGCCGGGTTCCGCTCGCTCGGCAGCGAGGTCAGCACCGAGAAGACGACCGAGGAGCCCGCGTGGCTCCAGGACCTCGAAGATACGACCGAGCGCGCCGGCCGTGCCCAGGACAAGGAGGACCTGATGGAGCGCCTGCGCGACCTCGGCTACATGTAGCGGCCGCTACTGAGACGGCTCAGTTTATAATGAGTGGGTTTCGGTCAGTACCAAGCGAGAGGTTGGCTCAGCCGAGCGAAATCTCCGCCAAAGCGTTATGACGCTTCACGGAGAAAGGCAGCCATGAGCGTGACCATCCCGGTGGTTTCGACGCCGAACGTGCTCGGCGGAAAGCCGCGGGTGGAGGGGACGCGCGTCGGCGTGCATCAGGTTGGATCGCTGGTCCGCGAACACGAGTGGTCGACGGCGGCCGTCGCCGAGGAATTCGACCTGACGGCCGACGAGATCGCCGCCGCCCTCGAGTACTACGAGGCGAACCCCGACGAGATGGAAGCAATCGCGGAGAAGGCGGCGGCGACGCGTGAGCGACTAGACGACCTGAGTCGCGCGCCGCAGTGATGCGGCTGCTCTGCGACCAGAACGTTGCACGTCGCTATGTTGACGCCTGTATCGAAGCGCCAGATCTTCAAGCAGTCACCGTCCGTGACGCGCTCGATCCGCGTGCGACCGATCCCGACATCGCGGCGTATGCTCGCAAAAACGAGTACGTCGTGTTGACCGCAGACGATGATTTCTTCGAACTGTCAGAGCGATGTGGCTGTCTGTACTTCCACCAACTCGATCAACCGCCTGTCGGTGACGTGCTAACCGCCGTCCGGCGGATCGACAAAGCGTATACCGACCGAACGGAGATCGTCGAAGTCATCCCGGACGGGTGGATCTGACCTACTCATACGGCTCGCACACCATTTCGACGCCCTCTTCGAAACTGATCTCGGGCTCCCAGCCGGTGGCCTCGTGGAAGGCGGAGTAGTCGGCCATCGTGTCGTGGACGTAGCCGTCGAAGGGGCACTCGACGTACTCCGGCTCGACGTCGGTGCCGAGCGCGTCGTTGATCAGCGCGACCATCTCGTTGAACGTGTACGCCTCCTCGGTGCCGACGTTGTAGACGCCCGTGAGTTCGCGGTCGGCGGCGAGTTCGCAGGCCCGGGCCACGTCCGAGACGTGCGTGAAGTCGCGCGTCTGGCTCCCGTCGCCGAACAGCTCGGGCGCCTCGCCGTGAGCGATGGCGTCCGCGAACTGCGCGACCGTGTTCGCGTACTCACCCTTATGCTCCTCGTTGCCGCCGAACCCCTGATACACCGAGAAGAAGCGGAGCCCGGCCATCGCCATCTCGTGGTGGTTGGCGTAGTACTCGGCGTAGCGCTCGCGCGCGAGCTTGGATGCCTCGTAGGCGGTGTGGGCCTCCACGTCCATGTCCACGGGCGAGGGCTCGGTGCGGCTCCCGTAGATCGAGGAGGTGGAGGCGTAGACGACCGTCTCGCACCCCTCTCGGCAGGCGCGCTCGACCGTGTTGACGAACCCCTCGACGTTGACGCGACAGCCGCGCTGAGGGTTCTCCTCGTGCATGTTCCGCGAGGAGAGCGCGGCGAGGTGGAAGACGACGTCGACGTCGGCGGGGAAGTCGTCGTCGAGCACGGAGGCCTCGACGAACTCGACCTCGTCGGCGAGGTTCTCGGGCGTCCCGAGGTAGGTGTCGTCGACCGCGATCACGTCGTTGTCGGCCGCGAGACGGTTCGCCAAGTTCGAGCCGATGAATCCCGCGCCGCCCGTCACGAGGACGCGCTTGTCGTGCATGGGCGTGTGTGGTCACGGCGACGGGATTATCGTGTCGATTTCGGCGGTGATCGGCCGCCTCTTACGGAGACGGCGGGGCGCCCGGGTCGACGCAGTCGTGGATGTGGCCGTCGCGTCGACGCAGGTGTCGCGGGGCCCGGTCGTTGGACACGGCGAGCGCCGCGCCGCCTCGCCGCCTCGCCGGGCGAGGGCGCCGACCACAGCCGATAAACCCCGTCCCGCCGTCGGCTCCGAGCATGTACGGAGTCGTGCTCGCGGCCGGCCGCGGGACCCGCATGCGACCGCTGACGGACCGTTGCCCGAAACCGCTCCTGCCGGTCGGCGACCGCTCGCTGCTCGAACAGGTGTTCGACACCGCGGCCGACGTCGTCGACGAGTTCGTCGTCGTAACCGGCTACCGCGGCGAGGAGATCCGCGACGCGCTCGGCGAGTCGTACCGCGATCGACCGATTCACTACGTCGAGCAGGCGGAGGCGCTGGGGACGGCCCACGCCATCGCGCAGGCCGAGCCCGTCGTCGACGACGACTTCCTCGTGCTCAACGGCGACGTGGTCGTGGATGCGTCGCTCCCCCGGGCGCTCGCCGACGCGGAGGGGACCGCGGTCGCGGCGACGGAGGTCGCGGACCCGCGGGCGTACGGCGTGCTGTCGACCGCCGCCGACGGGTCGCTCGCGGGGATCGTCGAGAAGCCCGACGAGCCGCCGACGACCCTCGCGAACGTCGGGTGCTACGCGTTCGAGCCGGCGGTGTTCGAGTACGTCGACCGAACCCCGGAGAGCGAGCGCGGCGAGTACGAGATCACGACGACGATCGAGCTCCTGCTCGACGACGGCCATCGGATCGACGTGGCGCCCTACGAGGGGACGTGGCTCGACGTCGGCCGCCCGTGGGAGCTGTTGGAGGCCAACGAGCTGGCGCTCGCGGCGTTGGACGGGGGGGTCGAAAACGCCGGCGCCGTCGAGGAGGATGTTCACCTCCACGGAGCGATCGTCGTCGAGGACGGGGCCCGGGTGCGCTCCGGGGCGTACGTCGAGGGCCCCGCGCTGATCCGCGAGGGCGCCGACGTGGGGCCGAACGCCTATATCCGGGGGCCGACCGTGGTGGGGCCGGACGCCCACGTTGGCCACTCGGTCGAGGTGAAGAACTCGGTGCTGATGGCCGACGCGTCGGTCGGACACCTCTCGTACGTCGGCGACTCGGTGTTAGGCAGCGGCGTCAACTTCGGCGCCGGGACGAACGTCGCGAACCTGCGGCACGACGGCGAGAACGTGCGACTCACGGTAAAAGGCGACCGCGTCGACACCGGCCGCCGGAAGCTCGGCGCGATCGTCGGCGACGGCGCGAAGACCGGGATCAACACCTCGTTGAACGCGGGCGTCAAACTGGGCGCCGGCGAGACGACCGGCCTCGGCGAGTCAGTCACCCGCGATCGGCTGTCGGAGTAGGTCGGCGCCGACCGCGTCACTCTCGGTTCGCGTAGCGCCCGAACGCGTCGCCGACGATCCGGCCCGACTCCTTGAGCCGCTCCGTGTATCCCGGCTGGTCCCACGTCGGTGGCGCGAACTGGAGGGGCCGGAGTCGACTCCCCTCAACGCCGGGTATCGCGTGCGTGAAGTTGGTCTCGGCGTCGAGTTCGGCCGCCATCCCCCCTGCGTCGTCGGGGGCGTACGAGGCCGCGGCGACGCCGATCGCCTCGAACGTCTCGTACGCGTCGAGCCCCGCCGTCCAGAAGTCGCCCAGCCGCCGCCGGCGGCTCGGGTCGGCGACGTTGAGCAGTTGCCACGGGAGCCGGAGCTCGATCGCGTCGTCCGACGGCGAGACGTGAACGTCGGCGAGCGAGTCGAACTCGGGCGACTCCGGGTTGCCGTTGCCGTAGCGGAGCCGGCCGGTCTCCACCGACTCGAACGGGACGCGTTCGCCCGTCTCCGGGACGGTGTAGCCGCGGTTGATGACTATCCGGAGCGGCGTGAACGCGCCCGGTTCCGGGTCGCGATAGGCGTCGAGATCGAGTCCGGCCCCGGCTCCGTACTCGTACGCGAACGCGTCGTAGCGGGGGAAGACGGTGACGCGGGAGGCCTCGGGACCCCCGAGCCGCACGACGAAGTCGGCCGGCGCGCTCGCGTCGGCGCCGTACGGGAGGACCCTGTCGTCGGGGTCCGTGAGGCCGAGCGCGAGGAGGTAGTTCGTCTCCGACCAGTCGACGCCCCCGTCGAGATCGGCGAGTTCGACCCTGATCGAGAGGGAGGCGGCGTCGCTCGTGACGCGGAGCCCCGTCAGCTCGCGGCTCGCGTCCGCGCCGTCACCGATCCGGACGGGGTCGCGCTCGGGGGTCGCGGCGGTCGCGTCCGCCCACGCCTCGGGCGACCCGTCGAGGGGGACGGCGCCCGCCGGGTCGAAGGAGAGCAGCCCGAACCGCTGTTCGGGCGTCTGGACGTTCGACCAGTACGGCCGGCGGTTCGGGTCCGAGAAGGGCGCGAGGTTCCAGGTGCGCTTGAACCACTCGTCGTGCCAGCTGAAGACGATCCCCCCGGCGGTGTCCGCCTCGCGGATGTCCGCGTACATCGCGGCGAGGATCTCTCCCTGCTCGGTCTCGGTGTGGCGACCCTGATCGCGGCCGTGGACGTCTCGCTGGGCGATCCCGCGCGAGGAGGGGATGCCGAACTCCGCGACGAGGAGCGGGTGGTCGGTCGCGCCCACGAGGTCGTTCAGGTACCCGGCGTAGCTGTTCGGTTCGCCGCGGTGGTCGACGTACTCGGTGTACGCCGGCGTCTCGTTCAACAGCGGCGGGTAGTACGGGTAGACGTGGTACGCCGCGAACGTCCCGGCGTCGTACGCGTCGGTCGGGGCGATCGCGTCGGGGTCGACGGAGACCGAGTCCTCGTCGACGAACGGCTCGTAGGGGTGATCGAGCGGGTCGGTGGTCACCCAGTTGGTGAACGCGGCCGGGCGCTGGGCGCCGTACTCGTCGGCCTCGTACGCGACCGCGTCGTCGAGGCGGGCCGCGAGCCACGCTTCGAACGGCGGGGCGTCCGGCGCGGTGAGGTACTCGCCGTCGTGGCCGGTCGCGTCGGTCGCGCGGTTCGTCTCTCGGACCACCGCCGGGGGCCACTCGATGCCGGCGACGTACCCGAGGACGGCGTCGCTCACGTCCGCGTCGTACGTCCCGCTCGCGTAGCCGGGCTCGGGTTCGATCGTCGTCGCGCCGTGGACGGCGTCGACGACCTGTCGCATCGAGCGGTCGAAGGCGTCCGACAGCGATGAGGCGTCGCCGGCCTCGCGGAGGGTCTCCTCGCCGATCCAGTTGCCGTGGAGGACGTAGATGGACTCCGCGTGCGACCGGTTGTACGCCGCGAGCGCCCGGTAGAACCCGGGCGGGTGGACGGTGTACACGCGGACGACGTTGACGTTCAGCTCGCCCATCATCCCGAGCCAGCGGTCGTACTCGGCGCGGGTGATCGCCGCCTCGCCCGGGAAGCGCCCGGGTTTGGCCATCCCGAGGTTCACCCCGCGGACGGGGAGGGGATCGAAGCCGCCGCCGTCGACGGCGACCTCGAACCCGTCGTCGCGCACCCGGAAGCGGCGGGACGGGGCGTCGCCCGTGTCCCGTCGCCCGTTCCCGGTCGTGTCGCCCCCGCGGAAGCCGCAGCCGGCGGTGCCGACCGCTCCGGCGACGCCCACGCGGCCCAGGAATCGGCGTCTGCGCACACCGGACAGTGCGGGCAGAGACGGATAACCCTACCTCAACGATCGCCCCGTCAATTCGATCTCGCCGTCGGGGCGCCGTCCGGGTCGAAATGGCGGTTTTATCAGCCGCCCGTGCGAACGAGGGATAATCGCCGGCCCTCCATCTATGTCATCCGAAACGGCCCGCCCCGATCCGTTCAAGAGTCTGCTACAGCTGACCGCGACCGATCTCTCGGCCGAGGAACGGCTCCGCCGAGCGATCGACATCGGACGTGAGTACCTCGGCGTCGACAACGGCGTGCTCTCGTACACCGGCGAGGGGCGTTACGAGGTGGTCGAGACGAACATCACGAGCGGTCCGTACGCGCGGGAAGGCGTCGTCGACCTCGACGGGACGTGGTGTCGTCACGTCGTGAACACGGGAGAGACGCTCGCCTTCGCGGACGCGACCGAGACTGAGTACCGCGACGACATCGCGCTCGACACGACGGGGCTCACCTGCTACATCGGCGCGGAGGTGGCGATCGACGGCGAGACGTACGGGACGCTGTGTTTCTCGGACGAGCAGCCGCGTGACGACCCGATCACCGACGCCGAGCGAGACTTCATCACGGTGCTTGCGGAGTGGGTGAGCGCGGAGCTCGAACGCCAGAAACACTACGCCGAGCTCCGCGAGCAGAACGACCGGCTCGACGAGTTCGCCGGGATCGTCGCCCACGACCTCCGGAACCCGCTCTCGGGTGCGATCGGCTTCACCGAACTCGCACAGGAGGAGGTCTCCGGACAGGTCGCGGAGTTCCTCGGCCGCGTCCGAAGCTCGCTGGACCGGATGGAGTCGATGATCGCGGAGTGTCTGATCCTCGCGAAGGAGGGATCCGACGTGGGCGAGCGAAGGCCGGTCGCGCTCGAACCGCTCGTCCGGCAGGCGTGGGACACCGTCCAGACGCGGAACGCCACGCTGACCGTCGACATCGAGCCGGAGACGACCGTCGTCGCCGACGAGATGCGCCTCCAGCGGCTCCTCGAGAACCTGTTCCGCAACAGCGTCGAGCACGGCGGCCCGAGCGTCTCGGTGACCGTGACCGGTGACGAACACGGCTTCGCCGTCGCGGACGACGGACCGGGGCTCCCGCCCGCGGTCGAGAGCGCGCTCGGCGAGGCTGACACGGAGAACGTGAAGTCGTTCGGGCTCGGGCTACTGGTCGTCCTGCGGGTCGTCTCCGGTCACGGCTGGGACCTCTCGGTCACGAGCTCGGCGGACGGAACCCGGTTCGAGGTGACCGACGTCAACACCGCCGAGCCGGTCCATCAGGCGTTAGACGACTAAGCGGGGCGTCCCGACGAGGGTCCGCCGCCGTCGACCGCCTCGGTCAGCCACACGAAGCCGGCGTCTCCCGCCCCGTCTTCGAACTCCCGCGTCCAGACGAACCCCCCGTCACCGGCGCCGACGGAGGGGTCGGTCGTCCAGACGAACCCGCCGTCGCCGAGCCCCTGGGAGAAGTCCCCGGTCGAGACGAGCCGGAGCGCGCCGTCGGCGGCGGGCGCGAGCACGAACCCGCCGTCTCCCGCGCCGTCCGCGGGGTCGGTCGTCCAGACGAACCCGCCGTCACCCACGCCCTCGGCGAACGTCCGCGTCCAGACGAATCCGCCGTCCCCGACGCCGACGGTCGAGTCGGTGACCGAGACGAACCGTCCCGGCGTCCCGTCGCCGGCGATGCGGTCGAGCCACCGAACGCCGTCGGTGTCGGCCGCTTCGACGAGCCAGTCGATCCACACGAAGCCGCCGTGATCCGCGGTCTCGTCGGTTTCGGTCTCGTCGGTCGCGGCCGACGCGTCGGGTGCCGGCGGCGCGCTCTCCGCTGTCGTGGCTGTCGCTGCGGTCGCCGCCGTCGCCGCAGTCGCTGTCGCGTCCGAATCCGACCCGAACCCCCGCCGCTCCATCACGCCCCACGACTGGTCGCCGCGCAGGTACTCGATCAGCCCGTGCCACGCGATGATCGTCTTCCACTGGCGGTAGCCGAAGTTCTCTAACACGCCGTACCAGAGGAGGCGGAGCACGTCCCACGGCGACTCGTACCGGTTGTAGCTCCACACCTCGCTGAACACCCCGAACCACGAGAGGAAGACTCCGACGCCGACGGTCAACAGCAGGAACGTCAGGAAGAAGCTGATGTCCAGGATCCCGAGGTACCAGGCGACCGGCAACAACACGTAGCCGAACCCCTCGATGAGGGGGCCGAGCGCCTCAGCGGCGGTGAAAAATGGGAGGATGACGGTCCCGATCCGACCGTACGCCCGGCGGAAGAACATCCGCCGGCTCGTGACGATCGTCTCCATCATCCCGCGGTACCACCGCCGTCGCTGGCGGCCGAGGGTCCGCAGGTTGTCCGGGACCTCGGTCCACGCGACGGGCTCTGGGATGAACTCGACGCTGTAGTCGATATCCTCGTCCGAGAGGTACTCGTGCAGCCGGACGACCACGTCGAAGTCCTCGGTGATCGTGTCGTGTCGGTAGCCGCCGATCTCGCGGACGCGATCGGTCCGGAACACGCCGAAGGCGCCGGAGATGAGGATCAGCCCCTTGAGGCGGTTGAAGCCGAGCCGCCCCGAGTAGAACGCCCGGAGGTACTCCATGACCTGCACGCCGGGGAGCCCGGTCTTTGGGAGATTGATCTCCTGGACCTCGCCGTCCTCGACCACGCAGTCGTTCGCGACGCGGATGGTGCCGCCGCTGGCGACCGCGCGCTCCGGCTCCTCGAGGAACGGCTTGACGACCTGCAACAGCGCGTTGCGGTCGAGGACGGTGTCGGCGTCGACGGCGCAGAACAGCCGCTGATCCGTGAGCCAGATCCCGGCGTTGAGCGCGTCGCTTTTCCCCCCGTTCTCCTTGTCGACGACGAGCAGGTCCTCGTGGCTCCGCGAGCGGTACACGGCGCGGATCGGCTCCGACGGCACGTCGTAGGGGACCTCGGCGTCTATCGGTTCGAGGTCGTACGCCTCGCGGAGGCGCTCGACGGTGGCGTCCGTCGACCCGTCGTTGACCACCACGATCTCCTGGTCGGGGTAGTTGAGCGAGAGCATCGACTGGACGCTCTCGACGATCGTCGCCGCCTCGTTGTACGCCGGCACGACCATCGCGACGCCGGGGTAGAAGGGGCTGTCGAACGGGCGGAACGAGGGTGTCCACGCCGAGTCGCGGACGTTGTCGCGGAGCTCGAACAGCGCGAAGACGTGGATCAGCAGGTAGCCGACGTTGATCAGCAGATAGTACGTGACGATCAGCGCGCCCGACCCGACGACGAGCGTCGTGCCGATCGATTCGAGCGTCGTCACGCGAATCCCTCCCGCCGAGTCATCGGCGCGCCCCCTCCGGCTGTCGCCTGGAGATGTCGCGAGCCACGCCGTCGAACCGGGCGTGTTCGCTCGTCCACCGCCACGCCACGTCGAACGGGACAACGGACTCGCTCGGATCGACCAAGGCGGTTGGCTCGTCCGCGCCGAACGGGTCGGCGGGCCCGTCCACGTCGCGGCGCGCGGAAACGCGGTCGTTCGGGCTTCGGTGCGGGAACAGCGCCTCGGCCAGCGCCACCCGAGCGCGGTCGTCGGGCTCCGACGCGGCCGCGGTGCGCAGCGCGGTGACCGCCTCGGCGTCGCCCCACGCCCCGAGCGTTCGGTAGGCGCTCGCCCGCACCGACGGCACGGGCTCGTCGGCGGCCGGGTCGATCCCGATGTCGTCGCGGAGCCCGCGGTTCCAGCCGTACGCGTCGAGCGCGCGCCACGCCGCCGCTCGGACGCGGGGCTCCGGGGCAGACAGCGCGCCGATCACCCACGAGAGGTCGGCTCCCCCGACGACCGTGTGGAGGTGCCGCGTCACGAGGAGCACCTGCTGTTGGAGCGCGGGCTCCCACGTCTCGAAGTCGGCCGCGGCCCGATCGAACAGCGGCGCGGGATCGCTCTCACTGACGCGGTACAGCGTGTCGATCCCGAACACCGAGAACGACCGCGGCTCGGCCTCCAACAGCAGGTCGATTCCGCTCGTCGCGAGGTCGGGAACCTCCGCCGCGTAGAGGACGCGGGCGGCGGCCGCGCGCTCGCGGGGCGTCCCGCGACAGTGCGTTTCGAGCAGCGAGCGGTCCGGCGCGTCGCGCAGCAGCGCGAGCCAGACGAGCGCGTGGATCCGGTCCCAGTAGTCGCCGTCGGCGACCTCGCGTCGGGCCCGCTCGTCGATGCCGAGCGCGACGCCGAGGCCGGCCAAGCGGACGGCGTCGCGCCCGTCGAGCTCGCGGAGGTACACGTCGAGCAGCGACTCGAGCTCGTCGCGCTCCGCGGTCGACAGTTCGCCGACCCACTCGGACCACCCCGGCTCGTCGCGGCCGTAGAGCCGGTCGAGCAGTTCGGAGCGGAGTTCCGCGCGAAGCGGGGTTCGGCGCCGGCGGCGGCGGGCCGCGCGCAGCGAGTAGCCGACGGTCACGATCACCACCGCGACGAGCAGCGATCCCAGCACGACGACCGCGATCGCGAGCGCTGCCGGCGGGACGGCGACCGTCTGGAGGGGGGCCGCTCGGAGGGTGAGCAGGGGGAGTTCGCCGCCCGACGCCGACAACGGGTCCGGAACCACGGTTAGCTCCCGATCAGTCGCTCGATCCGGACGAGGAGTTCGTTCGGGCTGAACGGCTTCGTGAGGTACTCGTCCGCGCCGGATTCGAGCCCTTCGAGCACGTCAGACTCCTGTCCGCGCGAGGTGAGCATGACGATCGGAACGTCGGGGTCGACCGCGAGCTCGCCGCGGCGCACGGTCCGAAGCAGTTGGGTGCCCTTCAGTCGCGGCATCATCACGTCGAGGATGACGATGTCCGGGTCAACGCCGGGGTCGTTCAGCGCCGCTCTCCCCTCCTCGCCGTCGTGGCACGCGGTGACCTCGAACCCCGCGTTCGACAGCTTATACTGGAGGATCGACCGGATCGTCTCGTCGTCGTCGGCGATGACGGCCGCTTTCGTCACGGTAACCGTTCAACTCAGATCTACTTTATATTGTCTGTCCGTCGCTCGGTTGCGGGCCGTCGGGGGCACGTGCGATTTAACATCGGGGCGGGCGACGGATGGCGTATGGCTGATGAGTCAGGAACGGCGGTCATCCTCGCCGCGGGCGAGGGGCGTCGCTTGGAGCCGCTGACGAACCGGCGGCCGAAGCCGATGGTACCCGTCGCGAACCGCCCGCTGCTCGAACACGTGATCGAGGCCGTGGCCGCGGCGGGGATCGACCGCATCGTCCTCGTCGTCGGGTATAAACAGGAGCGCATCCGGAACCACTTCCGCGACGGCGACGACTGGGGCGTGACGATCGAGTACGTCGAGCAGTCGACGCAGCTCGGCACCGGCCACGCCGTCCTGCAGGCCGAGTCGGCCGTCGACGGCCCCTTCGTGGTGCTCAACGGCGACCGCATCGTCGACGCCGGGGCCGTCTCCGCCGTGCGCGACCGCCTCCGGGACGGCGACGCGCCGCTGGTGACCGTGACCGCCGTGGAGTCGCCGCGCGACTACGGCGTCGCCCGTCTCGACGGCGACCGCGTCACGGAGATCGACGAAAAGCCCGAGGGCGCGGTGGACACCAACCGCATCAACGCCGGCGTCTACGGCTTCTCGCCGGCGATCTTCGACGCGATCCGATCGACGAACACGCCCGGAGAGCTCGCCATCACGGCGACGCTGAACGAGTTGGCCGAGCGGGGCGCGGTCACCGGCGTGAGCTACGACGGCCGGTGGCTCGACGTGTCGAACCTCTGGGACGTGCTCACGGTCAACGCGGCGCTGATCCACGACAGCGACCACGCTCGCGACGCCCCCGCGGCGGGACGGCGGGTCGGTGAGCGCGTGACGATCGCCGACGACGTGGTGCTCGCCGGCAACGTCCGCGTCGGGCCCAACGCCACGCTGAGCGGGGCGACGGCGATCGCCAGCAACGTCACGGTGGCGGCCAACGCGGTCGTCGAGAACAGCGTGGTGCTCCCCGACGCCGTCATCGGGCCGGGGGCGGTCGTGCGGGACGCCGTCGTCGCCGGAAACGCGCGGATCGGGCCGAACGCGACGGTCGTCGGCGGCGCCTCGACGGTCGTCGTCGGCGACGCGGTCCACCGCGACGTGACGCTCGGCGGCGTCGTGGGCGACAACGCGACGATCGGCGGCGGGGCGACGCTCACCGACGGCGCCGTGGTCGGCGACGACGTGCGGGCCGACGCCGGCGTCGTGATCGACGGGCGCGTCGAGTCAGGTGCCGTCGTCAGGAGGGGGTAATCATGTGTGGAATCATCGGCTACATCGGCGAGATACACGCGGCTGACGGCGGCGCCGCGAGCGACCGGGCGGCGGACGCGCCCGGCAGCGTCGGCGAGATCGTCCACCGCGGGCTCAAGAACCTGGAGTACCGCGGCTACGACTCCGCGGGCGTCGCGCTCGCGGGCCCGACGAGCGGGCTCACCGTGGCGAAGCGGTCGGGCGAGGTCGACGCGCTGTCGGTGCCGGACGTACCCGACGCGACGCTCGGCGTCGGCCACACGCGCTGGAGCACGCACGGCCCGCCGACGGACGCGAACGCGCACCCGCACACGGACTGCGCCGGCGACGTGGCGGTCGTCCACAACGGGATCGTCGAGAACTACGAGGCGCTCAAGGCCGAGCTGTCCGACCACGAGTTCACCAGCGACACCGACACCGAGGTCATCCCGCACCTGATCGAGGAGGCGTTGGCCGCTGATGGTGGCGACGACGACCTCCTCGCCGCGGTCCACCGCGTCGAGGACCGGCTGGAGGGGAGCTACGCGATCTGCGCGGTCCGCGAGGGCGACGACCGGATCGTCGTCGCGCGCCGCGGGAGCCCGATCGTGTTGGGCCGCGGCGAGGACGCCTCGTTCGTCGCCAGCGACGTGACGGCGTTCCTCGAACACACCCGCGACGTGACCTACCTCGAAGACGGCGACGTGGCGGCGCTCTCGCCGGAGGGCGTCGAGATCTTCGCCGACGGCGAACCCGTCGAGCGTACGATCGAGACGGTGACGTGGGAGGCCGACGCGGCCGAGAAGGGCGGCTACGAACACTACATGCGCAAGGAGATCCACGAACAGCCGAGCGTGCTCCGGCAGACGCTCGCCGGGCGGCTGGACGTGTACAACGGCGATGTCGACCTCGACATCTCGTTCTCGCCGGGCTTTCTCGCGGACTTAGAGGAGATCCGGATCGTCGCCTGCGGCACCTCCTACTACGCCGGCCGGTACGCCGCGCAGCTGTTCGAGGAGCTCGCCGGCGTACGCGCGACCGTCGAAATCGCCAGCGAGTACGAGTTCGGCGCGGGCCGCACGCCCGACCGGACGCTCGTGGTAGCTGTGACCCAGAGCGGCGAGACCGCCGACACGCTCGGCGCGATCCGGCGAGCGAACGCCGCCGGCGCGCGGACGTTCGCCGTGACGAACACTCTGGGGAGCACGGTGACGCGCGAAGTGGACGGGACGGCGTTCATCCGCGCAGGTCCGGAGATCGGCGTGGCGGCGACCAAGACGTTCGCCTCGCAGGTGGCGACGCTCGCGATGCTCGCGGTGGCCGTGGGGCGCGATCGCGGGGCGCTCTCGGCCGCCGACGCGCGGTCGGTACTGAAGGATCTACAGGGGCTCCCCGGCGCCGTCCAACAGGTGCTCGACGAGGAGAACCAGGTCCGGGAGGCCGCCCGCGAGTACCAAGACAGCGAGGCGTTCTTCTTCGTCGGGCGCGCGCTGGGCGTGCCCGTCGCGTTGGAGGGCGCGCTGAAGCTCAAGGAGATTTCCTACGACCACGCCGAGGGGTTCGCGGCCGGCGAGCTCAAACACGGCCCGTTGGCGCTGGTGACGCCCGACACGCCCGTGTTGGCGGTGTTAACGGAGGGTGCGCGCGCCGACAAGACCATGAACAACGTCACCGAGGCGCAGACTCGCGGGGCACCGGCGCTGGGCTGTGTGTCGGCGGGCGAGGAGTACGACACGCTCGACGTGTCGTTCGACGTGCCCGACGTGGGCGTCGTCGAGCCGCTGGCCGCGAACGTCTACCTGCAGCTGTTCGCGTACCACGTGGCGAACGAGAAGGGCCGTGCGATCGACAAGCCGCGGAACCTGGCGAAGAGCGTGACGGTGGAGTAAGCGGGGTTTTGGTGGAACGGTAAACACCGTCGGTCGGATCGGTGACACTAGGTGTCGGATTGTGTAACCGATGGTGGTCCTGAAACCGGGGGAGGGTGACCGAGCGGCGGAGAAATGAGTTAGTTGACTCGTGGTTCGGTAGATATCCGTGGCGATGTCCCCCTATCCGAAGGCGTACGAACGATTTCGTGCTCCTGCTACTGTGTTCATCTGTCCATGACCGATTCGTCGTCATCACCGGACTCCTTCTCACCCTTAGCTTCGGTTGCCAGTTCGTCCAATCGTTCCTCAGCGCGGTCACGATCTTCAGGGTAGCCGACATCGATCCGCCAGCCGTCGAGTCGGATTGCGTCGATAGTGCGGCCCGACTGGATGAGGAGATCGATCGCGTCGGGGAGCTCGTACTCGCCGCGGCCAGAGGGCTGAACGAGGTGACACGCGTGGAAGATGGCGGGCGTGAACGTGTAGAAGCCAGTCATCACGAGGTTGCTCGGCGGGTCGTCGGGCTTCTCGACGACCTCGACGACCTCGCCGTACTCGTTGGTGTCGAGGACACCATACCTGGATGCCTCCTCGCAGGGTACCTCTTCGACGAGGAACGCCGCGTCGGCGCGTTCCTCCCGTTGGCGGTTGACCAAGTCGCCCAGGTTGCCGCGGAACACGTTGTCGCCAAGCATCAGCATGAAGTCGCCGTCGATGTGTGGTTCCGCTTGGAGAATAGCGTGGGCTAAGCCAAGCTGCTCGCGCTGGTGGGTGTAGGTAATTGCGACCTCGCGGTATTCGTCGCCGTAGCGATCGATGATCTGTTCGGCTTTGTAACCGACGACAACGATGAGTTCGGTGGCGCCAGAGTCGATCAGGTTGTCGAACACGTCCTCAATGAGGGGTGTGCCGTTGACCTCGACGAGCACCTTCGGTTTGTCGTCTGTGAGTGGTCGGAGACGAGTTCCCTTGCCGGCGGCGAGTACGACGGCTTGCATGCGTAGGTGGTGTTGGTGGGGTTGGAAATACTTTGTTGCCGATTTGGACATTCCGTGATACCACTCCGAGTCTAAACGCAGACTGTGTTCCGCAATTGCGAAAGCGCGGTATTGATACGTGGTCAGTCGAAAGCGAGCAACTGACGAACACTCCGTGATCCGTACATGAAATACGGCCGAACCTCGATGATCGACTTTTTGTCGAAGATCGTCATGTCGTTCTCGGGGTTCGTTGCGACGATTGTCCTCACTCGAACGCTCGGACAAGAGCGATACGGGGCATACGTCGTTGTCCTCTCGGTACTGGCGTGGGTCGCAATCGCGGGGAATCTGGGACTGTCGCCGGCAATCAAAAAGCGCGTGAGCGAATCTGATGACGGAAATTACGTCGTCGCCGGCGCTATCGTACAGTTGATTTTGTACGCGATTGTTGCTCTCTGCCTCTGGATCGCTCGCCCGTATCTGAACGCTTACATGGAGATTGACGCGACGGCAGTTCTTATTTTGCTTCTGGCAGTCAAACTCGCGACCGATTTTATCCAATCCGTTCTTGACGGCCAACATTTGGTCCACATCTCGAGTCTGCTCTCACCGATCGAGTGGACCAGTCGGAGTCTCGTCCAGGTCGCGCTCGTGTTATCGGGTCTGGGAGTGGTCGGAGCGTTTGCGGGATACGTCGTCGGTGCTCTCGTTGCAGTAGTTATCGGTGTGTACTGTGTATCGTTCGATCCGTCACTTCCCTCCCGTCGGGACTTCGATCGGCTGCGCTCGTATGCGCAGTTCTCGTGGCTTGCATCGGTGAAAGGTCGAACGTTCCTCTCGATGGACACGCTCGTACTCGCCGTCTTCGTCTCAAACAGTGTGATCGCAGTCTATGAGATCGCGTGGAACCTCGCATCACTGTTCGCCATCTTCGGATCATCGGTCAGTCGCACGCTGTTTCCCGAAATGAGCAGGATATCCTCCGCGGAAGGAGCAAGCGACGAAATTTCAGAGTTGTTTCGAATCAGTCTCGCGTACTCTGGATTATTCATCATTCCGGGACTGATCGGTGCGGCGATCGTGGGAGATGTCGTTTTGACAATCTACGGATCTGGGTTCCAGACCGGATACTACATTCTGGTTATCTTGACGTTTGCTCGGCTTCTGTACGGATACCAAGGACAGTTCCTGACTGTGCTTGACGGGATCAATCGTCCGGATCTGACATTCCGTATCAACGGCGTGTTTGTCGTTGTGAATCTCCTTTTAAATATTCTATTGACTTGGCAATACGGTTGGTACGGGGCAGCTGCCGCAACGACAGCGTCTGCTGCGCTCGGACTCGTATTCGGCTACTATTACACGAGCCGGATTATTGATGTTGTTGTGCCGATTGATGTGATCGGGAAACAACTTTTTGCAGCAGGCGTTATGGCACTCGTTGTGTACGGAGGCCGACTCCTGGTCGGTGATTCACTGCCAGTCGTATTCATTCTAGCTATTACCGGTGCAGGCGTGTACTTTATCATACTGCTGGCTATTTCGCGAGAATTTCGTACAACTGTTGAGGAGAATCTTCCGTTCGATGTACCCTTGCTGACGACGAGATCTACGTGAATTTGGTTCATAGACTTCACCTGGCCTAATAATTGGAGGCTTTTTATTCATAAATCATCAAATGGATATCAATCTCGCCCCTCATGGTGCATCCGCCCGTCATGTCTCTACCGTTGAACACATTTTCGTGTAATTGACGTACTCTAAAGTTGATACTTTAGGACGTTGAATGGCCTTTTATATCTCTGGGAGAAACCCATGCACCAATGGCGAGCATCCAACTCGGTGATCGAAGCGTTGGTCCAAACGATGCAACATATATCATTGCAGAAGCAGGAATCAACCACAATGGGAGTCTGCAAACAGCGAAAGAACTCGTAGATGTAGCGGTGGAAGCAGACGCAGATGCAGTGAAATTTCAAAAGCGAAAGCTCGGACGGACATATATTAACGATATTGTTGATGATCCCTCGGTGGCAGAGATGGGGATAGAGTATACTGTATCCAATCTTAAGCGTGTCTCTCTCCGAGACGAGCAGTTTCGAGAGCTAGCACGTTACTGCGAGAAATCCGATATTCAATTTCTTTGCTCTCCCTGGGATTCTGAGAGCGTCGACTTTCTCGAAACTCTGGACATCCCATTCTATAAGATTGGTTCACCTGATCTGACAAATTTTGTGCTTCTTGAACGGGTTATCAAGACGGGAAAACCAATTCTGGTCTCTACTGGGATGGCGGACAAACAGGAAATTCAGCGAACAATTTCGTTTCTAAATAAGCATAATGTTGAGTTCGGTCTTCTCCACTGTCGGAGTACGTACCCTGCCCCCTTTCATAACCTGAATCTCCGGTTCATGGAAGAGTTGATGGATGCGTACGATGTACCGGTCGGGTATTCCGGACACGAACGGGGAATCGCAATTAGTGAGGCTGCAGCCGCAATGGGTGCCTGCTTCGTAGAGCGTCACTTCACATTGGACCGAACGATGGAAGGCCCCGACCACGCCGCAAGCCTAGAGCCGACTGGCCTCAAGAAACTCGTCCGAGACATCAGAAACATTGAGAAGAGCATGGGTAGCAGCGCACGATACATGACGCGAGGTGAGTACAACAATCGTGTAGCACTGGGTAAGAGTCTAGTTTCGGAAGCGCCAATCTCGTCCGGAGAGACCATTTCTCGTGAGCAAGTAACCGCAAAGAGTCCAGCAAAGGGAATCTCTCCACAGCACCTATATGAAGTCGTTGGCTCCCAAGCGGAGCGAGATATTGAGGAAGACCAGCTTATCCAGTGGGAAGACGTAAGAGAAGACGACTACGACGAGTACGATGCAGACCTCGAAAACTGGGGGGTTGTCGTACGCTTTTCCGACATCACCGAACACGACTGGGGAGATCCCGACGTGTACGAGTTCCGTATTAACGGGGCTGATATGGAAGCGGATATCGCGAACGCGCTTGAGGGACAGACTATCAACAAGCGACTCGGTATCCACGCACCAGAACAAAAAGGACACGATCTCGTTGATCTAAGTGCACGGACAGAAGAGACTAGACGCGAGGCGGTCGAAATCATACAAGAAGTCATCGATATCGTTAGGAATGTGGTAAAACCTCACTTCGATATTGACCACGAGCCGTACATAATCATCCATCCTGGTGGAATTACTGTCGACCACATGGAGCTGGAAGCCACTGAAGAGATGAACGACATACTTGAACGCAGCATGTCAGAGTTAGATGACGAGGGAGTAAATTTACTTCTGGAGAATATGCCGCCACTGCCGTGGATTTACGGTGGGCAGCAGTACCACAACAATTTCATGGACGCCGAGGAGATCGCGGCGTATTGTGAGCGGACAGGTCAGCGAATCTGTTACGACACGTCGCACGCAAAACTATGGTGTAACTACAGTGGCGAGGATCTGAGAGAACACGCGGAGACCCTTCGACCGTACGTCGACTATCTACACGTAGCCGACGCTGCAGGTGTTGACGGGGAAGGACTCCAGATCGGAGACGGGGAAATCGACTTTAATCGTATCGCCCCCGTGTTTGATGATTTCGATGGCCCGATCATCACAGAGATCTGGCGAGGCCACGAGCGCCGTGGTGAGGGATTCAAGAAAGCAGCGGAGCGCCTATCGGACGTGTTTTAGTCTAGTAGTCCGCAGTGGTGGAAATCCACTGACCGGCCCAACTGTTCCACAATTTCTAAATCTTCATAGGTATCGATCTCGAAACTGTGCGTCTCCGGCATCTCGTGTATCCCGATGTCTCCGCCTAACCGGCACTCCTCTTCCTCGAGCAATTCCGTTTGTACGGCATACACCGATCCGTTCTCCTGATATCGTTTCGATAAATTCTGACGCATGGACCGATTCTTCGGATCGTAGTTGATCGGTTTTGCCACACCTTGGTCGGACAGTTCCCAATAGAACTTGTGGTCCTCACAGCAAGTGAGTGCCGAGTCGAAACGATCTTTTTCGACTAACTCAACGGTCGCGGCAATGTCGCTCTCGCGCCTCAGTGGTGAGGTACACTGGAGCAGGACGACTGTTGTGGGGTGAACACCATCTGCTCGCATTACCTCGAGGGCATGTAACAATGCGTCCTCAGTGGAGGCGAAGTCTCCAGCAATGTTTTCAGGGCGGTTAATGACAGTTGCTCCTGCCTCCCGACTAACCTCTGCAATTTCGTCGTCGTCCGTCGATACGTACGTATTATCGATCCTCTCGCAAGATTTCGATTGCTCGATAGTGTACTCAATCAGGGGATTCCCGAGGAGATCGACAATATTTTTCTTGGGAATCGCTTTGCTGCCGCCGCGTGCTGGGATAACTGAGACGTTCATAACCACTACTCAAACCATTTGTTAATGACTTTTTGGCTTTGGCACTTTCCATCGCAATTCCATGGAAATGGGAGTCAGTCGGAAGACACTGGATTAGACATTCCTGAATTCTCATATACAAGAGTGCCATTAAGTTCTGCAATCAAATTGAACTGTGAAGATGTAAGCGCTTTTTCGGCTTCCTCAATACCCGAGGCGAACCAATGTGTTTCCAATATTAATAACGGACAGACATTTTCGAGTATACACAGTTCGTTCATCACCAGATCAACTTCACCGCCTTCTATATCACAGATCACGACGGGATTCTGTAAACCATGATCATCGATGAGGTCAGCGAGTGACACAGCTGGAACTGACACTTGATCATCAGTTTCACGATGTATACTACCACCGACAGTGAGATTGTGCCGATTGAACGTTGCAGTGCCACCACTCGACTGGTATGCGCGATGGTCGATCTTGTAAGATGCCCCCTCCATCTGTTTTGTATGCTTGAGAGTTGGGATTAGGTCAGGGTTTGCTTCTACGGCAACAACCTGTGATGATGCGTCTGCAAGGTTGTCCGCAAACGCACTCAAGAATCCTGTTGAGGCGCCCAAGTCGATTAGATCATGTGTACCATCGTAGTACTGTTGGAGCGCCTCAGCCTCCTCGGCTTCGTAGTCACCCCGTGCGAAGCGCGCTCTCACATTCTTCGAGAAGACTGCTGCGTCGGTCGGTAGTCGAACGCCATAGTGTTCGATCGGCGCGTTTCGGATCGCGACGTAATTATAGAGGGTGTCAGAAAGCGGCTGGATAATGGGAGAGAGACGGTACGATAGATAATCCTGTGTGGCAGCTGCTGCGCCGCGAACACCACCAGAGCGAACCTCGTTAATGAATGCTGCCGCTAACGAACGCATATCCTCTCGCACGTCCTATGGATAATTAACGATATCCCTTCCAGATAGGAGTAATTTGCTTTGTTGAATCCGATGATGGCGTGGGGATCACTGTTTGAGAGCTTGTTCGAGGTTGTAGACTGTGGCGGTCACCGCGAGCTCGTGGAACTCGCGGTACCAAGCGCGAGGATGGACAGCGGGGCCGAATCGACGCTTGATGGCCGAAAGGCGGTCTCGGCCATCCAGCGCTGGCCGTATAGCCCGCTGTCCAATCGTGCGTTGTGGGCGTGATCGTACGCAGCGAACAATCGATGGCGCAACAAGGGCCGGATGCCCTCTGAACGGAGGGCATCCCGGAGAGATTGGTCGTCATACCCTTTGTCGCCGGCGAGACTGTCGATTTGCTCGGTGTTGCGGAGAGCGACTCGACGGCCGGTTTGTGTGTCGTGCGGCCAGTGTGCCGAACAGTGGAGATCAAGGATGGCACACGAGTCTGTATCGACGAGTGCCGTCGTTTTGAGCGTGCGTATGTGGCTATCCGAGCGGTGTTGGTAGTGTCTCGATGCCGTTTCACGGTCGAAGAATGTGGCATCGATGGCACCGTGCGAGCCCGGATCGCAGATGGTCGCTGACTCACGAAGGAACCCGCGCCACACGGACATGGGCACCCTCTCGAACGACCGGTACAGCGTTGAGGGTGCGGGAAATGCCGTCCGAGCGAGCTGTAACAGACCACGAACGCGATCCATCTCGCTCGCCCAATCGACGATCTCGCGGTACGTCGCATCCATGTGAACCCGCAAAAAGTGGAGTGCGACATGCTTCCAGCCGGGAAATCCGTGGCCAGTCGGATCACTCACCGCCGTTGGACTGGCGGCACAGCGCTTTTGAGCCAGCGACGCGGCTTGCTTAACGAAGCGGAAGAGCAGGTTGGACACATTCGGCTCTTCCGCTTCGCTTCCACCTTTACAGCGACGTTATCCCGCTGCCTTCTGCGGATTCAACAGAGCAGAGTAATTAGGTGTATTCAGCAGATCGGCTATTTTTATCTGTCTTGAAAATTCAAAAATTGAGTTTGAGACTAAGTTTCAGTAGCAACTGGTATCGGTCAATCCAAGTACTTGAAACTCTGTCGCTGCTGAGACAAGGCCCAATTAAACGGAGTAGGCCAACTACACATACCTGAATAATATAAAATAAAAACCAATAGATTCTCAAACTCACCGAAAAGTCATAATAACGTGACTAGTAACGAGATCTCGTTTCACGGCGATGAATTACGAGATGTGTATCAGGCGTTCTTGGAGTTTGAGTCCGACCTCTCGTTGTTCGAGTGGCGAGAGGACGATATTCCACTCTGGGAACGTCTTCGATTCTCGGTGTACCGTTTAGTTCTTCAAGCAAGCGGAGTCTTCGACCAGCCTCAGGATTCGATTGAGAAGGACACGACCGACTTTCTTCGAGGGGGATATCTCTGGGCTCGGAATATTGTGTTCCGCAACCCCCTTTTCGGCGACGAACATGACTTGCTGGTTTGGGGCCACCAGCGGCGGAAGCAACTTGACGACGGTTACTGGTGGGATCTGTACGTCGATCCAGTTTTCGAGGAACGCCCACTCGATCACCAGTACATCGAGTCGGACCACAACCTAACTCATCATCGACCGCCAAAGAGCAGTAACGTAGATTATCTGGACATCATCACGTTCACTAGCACCATTTATCGAAAACTAATGTGGAGGAGTGAACGGCTAATATCGTCACGGGTGACGGAAATTGAAAAAGAACTCAAGAAACGATTCGGTGTTGATGTTGATATTGGCCGACTCGCGTACGAGGAGTTGACTGATCGGCGCGTATATTTGCCTCTGTATCGTCGTTTGCTAGAACGCGTCTCCCCTGAGATCGCGTTCGTCGTTGTGGGATACGGACGTGAAACCTTCATCGAAGCCTGTTCTGAGGCCGATATCCCTGTCGTAGAACTGCAGCATGGAACTATAGATAAATACCATCTTGGTTATAGTTTCCCCGGTGACCGGGAGAAGCAGTGTGCACCAGATTTCCTGTTCACTTTCGGGCCGGTATGGACCGACGGTGTTGAGCTACCAGTTGACGAGAAGGACGTATTCCCCATCGGCTATCAGTACTTGGAACGAGAGTATGAGCAGTACCAGAATACCGAAAATAGAGAGGAAATAGTGTTCATTTCGCAAGGAACAATTGGTGAGCAGTTGAGTACATTAGCTACTGAGTTGGCCGAGGAACGGCAACAGGACGTAACTATAACGTACAAGCTTCATCCAGGAGAGTACAATCGGTGGCGTACAAATTACCCTTGGCTCTTGGAATCTAACGTTAACGTGGTCGCTGATGGAATAGAACTGTATGAGTTGCTGAGTCGGGCGTCTACCCAAGTTGGCGTATACTCAACTGCGGTCTATGAAGGCCTTCGGTTTAGAACACCTACTATATTGATGAATACAAACGGGGTCAGCCATATGGAGCGATTAGTGGCCGAATACGATATCCCAGTAGTTTCAGATGTAGACCAGCTACAAGCAGCGCTGTCGTCAGTAGAGGAAACAAGGATTGATCCTGAGTTATTTTTCTGCGATGCCCCAATCAAAAACTTCGAACATGCACTAGCGTTAGTCCGTAACCAGTAACAGACAGAAAACTACAGGACAGTTACGAAGCAAACACACGATTTCCAAAAATCTCATACTGAGAAGAATAGAAACTATATTTATGACAACAAGAAATACCGCGGATACTGTGGATACAACCATCGTTATTCCCGTTTACGAACAACCAGAGTTGCTCAGAGATGCCCTTGAAAGCGTTTTTCAGCAGACCTACGATCAGTTCGAAGTTGTCGTAGTGGACGACAATTCTAGTGCAGACATAGACGCAGTAGTAAGTAAGTTTTCTAATGCTCGGCTTGTTTCTCATGAAAAGAATTTGGGTGCAGGTGCAGCTAGAAACACCGGTGTTAAGGCTGCTTGTGGCACCTTCTTAGCGTTCTTGGATGCGGACGATACGTGGAAAGAGACCAAACTTGAGAAGCAGCGCCGCGTCTTCGGAGAGAGATGCGACGAGATAGGCCTCGTCTATACCGGGTTCGTCCAGTACGAGCTAGACGGTACTGAGTGGGAGCGGTATCCCGAAGCGAGGGGAAATATCTACGTTGACGAACTGGAACGCGATCGCGTCCATCCCACCTCGACGGTGATGGTTCGACGAGACGTACTAGAGGAAGTCGGTGGATTCGACACCGACCTGCCAAGCCGCCAAGACTATGATCTCTGGCTCCGCATCACAGAACACTACGAGGTCGATTACGTGGACGAGGTTCTCGTCGACAAGCGCGAACAACCGAACAGCATCTCGAAGGACTTCGACAGCCGAATTGAGGGCGACCTCGCGGTCTTTGAGAAGGTCAAAGAACGCGCAGCCGACCTTGGTTTCGGTACCCGAAGTCGCATCTATTCGTATCACCACCACGTCATCGGTCGAGACTACGAATCCAACGGGAACCGCTGGAAGGCGCTGAAGCACCTCGGTCTCGCCATTGTTCGATATCCGGTCCGGCCGATCTCCTACGCGATGTTCATCATCGCGCTGTTCGGCGTCAACAGAGATGGCCCGCTGTTGACGTTCGTCAAGCAGTTCATTCGGTGAGCACACAAAGCGCACTTAATTTTCTGTGTAGCCTTGCTCCGGATTAGATGATATGTTTTCGACTTCGGAGTACCACTCCGGAGTCACGTCCGCGTTCTCGACTGCTTGATCGACTGCCTCGTGCATACGATCGTGAAACGCTTGGACAGAGAAGCGGTCCGCAAAAGAAGCGATCTTTTGGGTATCCCAGTCGACACCCTTTTCCTCAAACTGTTGAACCGCTCTCCGAATCGTGCGTCCCGACTCTTCTCGTTCAAATGTGTACCCCGTTTTCCCCTCGATGACTTGGTACTGTGTCATTCCCTCTTCGACACCCAGCAGTGGCGTTCCAGCGGCCAAGGCCTCCACAGGAGAGATACCGAAATCCTCGTCTTGTCCGTTGAAAATGAACGCTTTTGCGCCGGCGAGCAGTTGCTTCTTTTCTTCCTCGCTAACGTAGCCGGCGAATTCGACATTTTCGCTCGCAATTTGCTCGAGGTCGTCACGTTCGGGACCATCTCCAGCGACCACGAGTTTCTCGTCAAGATCGTCAAACGCACGCAGGATGTCATCGACACTTTTGTGCCAATCAAGCCGCGACAGCGTGAGGTAGTAGTCGCCAGTCTCGGCATCATTAGGCGAGTAGGCGTTAGTGTTCACTGGCGGATATACTACGTCTATTTTTTTTTCGGAAACCCCCCAGTAGCGGACCATCCGTCGTTTCACTTGTTCAGAGTTGGCGAGGAAGACATCTGGTTTGTGCGTGTTGTGGTCGAACGCGACACGGATCGCGTAGTAGAACAGCAGCATTAGGGGCCCGAACCCACCGTTTTCAACCTCTTGGATCTGGTCAGATTGGCGACGATTCGTGTGATGGATGTACGCCACCCAGACCTGTTCGGTCGGTGGTACGTAGAACAGCGGCTCGTTCCCGCTTGTTACGAGCACATCGGAATCCCGAAGCGGCTCGGCCACCTGCCACCCAAGCATGTGAGCTACCATCCTCGCGATGCCACCCCGCTCCAATGCCCACCTACTCAGTCGACCGTCAATGAGTTGATGAGTCTCGATATCGTGTGGTTCAATACTCTTGTCCTGCCATCCTACGAACAGCGGTCCATCTTGGAACACTCGTGAGAGTTCCCAGGCAACGCGGTCACCACCGCCGTTGACGTGTTCTCCCCAGTGAGCAACTGCTACTTGATCTAGATCCGTTTGTTTTATTCCCATATGTTGGTCTTTAGGTCTGGGATTCATAGGTAGCCCATTTCTTCAAGATGCTTTTTTGTCGCACCGGTCAATTCAAGATCCATTGGCGAACTCTCAATCGGTGTCCCCTCGTTCTCCAACCACTCGTTGACAAACGAACACAATTCAGAATGGACGTTTGGGAATTCATTTTTAACGTCAGTCAACTCATCCGGAAGTTGAAAGAGTTTGGTGCTCTCCTCCGTATGGATCAGTTTGAAATCCCGGGTTCTCGCAGCTGTCACCATTGAGGCTGGCAGATGGGAGAGATCGACGTTGGGATTGTGTTTTTTGATCCGTTCGTAGTTCTCAGAGTCCGGGTCGTCGACCGACCCGCGATAGTCTTGACTAATGGCGACTTCTCTTGTGTGGGTCCGAATGTCATATCCTTGGAATTCGCTAGTATCGGCACGGACAACAGAGAGTAGCGTCTTCATGATGTCTATATGCTGCGTTGGTCGATCCGCGTGATGAGTAACTTCCCTCAGTCCGTGTGTGATTAGAGGAACATGAATAAGACCATCGTGAAGGACCATGTGATGACCGAGAAGTCCGTATTCACCGAATAGATCCCCATGATCCGCGGTAATAACAACGATTGCGTTGTCAAACCTCTCCGTGATAAAATCGAACAACGCCCCGACACAAGTGTCGGTATACTTTATACAGGCGTCGTACATAGCGTTTAGCTTGGCCCAGTCCGCCCCTGAGAGCGGTAACTCGTCTGCCATCCACTCATACATTTTATCATGCATTTCGAGAGAGAACTCAACTGCTTCTTCAGCTGTCGCATCAATCTCAGATGTATATTCATTCATGAACGATGACGGCGGGACATACGGGTGATGAGGATCGTTGTAGTGGATATAACAGAAAATCGGGTCGCTGGAGTTAGCATATCTCCTGATCTTACGCTTTGCAATATCTGAGGTAAAAAACGAATTCTGTTTTCCGTGTGCACTAATATTAGCAGTAAATCCTGGCCCATGCTCACGGACATTGAACCAGTACTTTAGAAAGCTAGTACCCATGTCGTAGGTTAAAAAATCACTCAGTTCTGTCGGAGAGGATTTAACGAACTCGTCGAAACGGATATCAATATTCTTAGCTTTTCCAGCATATCCATTTTCAGAGATACCGATGGTATGATAGCCAATTTCTGACAAGAGATCGGGAACCGTATCCAGCTCTGTCGGCAGCGCATCACCGGACCGTTGACCGATCATTTGGTGACAGGACGGAACTAAACCAGTAAACATAGAAGGAACAGAAACCGGAGTGCGGGTACTGTGTGCAATCCCCTGCTGGAATTGAACTCCGCTTGGACTATCTGCGATTCGAGAAAGTTCGGGAGTGGTATCTCGACCGTATCCGTGTAAAGATGTGTGATCTGCCCTCACACTATCTAGCGTAATCCAGAAGATATTCGGCTTAGTCTCCGTCATTTTTTGTGTCTATTCTACATCCTTGATTAAGCAATTTCTGATTCTGTGGACTCCATCTCAGAACATTTCAAGAGATCCTTTCTGTCCAGTCAGTTCGCATTTTCGTGTCTGTTGCTCACAGTGAAGTAATGAGTATGCCGTTTAAAAATCGGGGCACCGACCAGTTTCATGTTGTTCATATAATTTTAATGCTCTCGTGATCAGAAACAATTTAGCAGATCGTATATAAATTAATAGATGGTATATACAGAGAATTTAATTGACCGTCTAGCATTCAATAAAATTGTGATCAAACGAGTCATCAAGCGCCTCTGGGAAATGTTCAATGGAGCGAAAGATATCCTACACAGATATTGGTACACTTATTTAGTTCGTGAAACAGCTGAAGAAGTGGGAGATAACCTGAGAGTGAATGGTCCAAGTGCGGTTAATTCGAAAACGAAGTTGGGAAATAATGTCAACTTCAATGGGCTGCATGTTCGTGGAGACGGAAAATTCACCATCGGTGACAATTTTCATTCTGGCCCGGATGTCCGTATATTGACCCGCAACCATAACTATCACAGTGGGGATGCGATCCCTTATGACTCTACGTACATTCGCAAACCAGTTGATATCGGAGATCGCTCTTATGTAGAGCTGCGGAAAGACCCGATAACGAGACACTCAACCGCTGTCTCGACAGATACTCCGGCAAGAGTAAGTGATCGAACGATACCGAAAGTGTGAGCGGCCTGCTCCAAGCCTTGCTTGGACAGGCCGCGGAACTTCCGCAGCCACGGTTGGACAATCGAAAACAGACACTCAGCTTGGTTGATGTGGACGCCGTCGGGCGATACGTATCTTTCTTTGTGGATGACTGTTCGATGGGTCCGATCCATCTCTCGGTATGCTTGGAGTCCATCAGTCCAGACCTCTCCCAGCGGCTGGGAGAGGTCTTCAGCCTCCTGAATCACCGGCTCAAGATTGTCTTGATAGTCGATTCCACGGTGTCCACGAATTACGCGAAGTGAGTCGCGGCACGCCGCGACGAGCGTCAACTGATCACCGTGACGCCCCCGCCAGCGTGACCGGCCAGACCGTGACGAGCCGCCGCGAGAACGGCTGTTCCGCGGCGGCTCTTGGCCTTTGTAGCCCGAACAAACCCTGCCAGATTCGTCGACTTGCATCGGTCCATCGACGATCTGGTCGAGATGCTTCCAAACCACGGGGAAGCCGCGCTGAACCGCAGCTTCCACCTCTCGAATCACCGTGTGAACTGTTTTGTAGGCTCGATCGAGGAGCGGCGCAATCTGGTTGATACTGAGCAACGTATCGGCGTAGAGTGTGAACGCGAGAAGTATCTCACCACAGGTGAGATGCTTCTCGTGGAAGGGTGTTCCGTAGGTGTAGGTCGGCTTGAAATCACAGTCTCGGCACCAGATACGGTCGGTTTTCTCCCACGTGACGATCCGCTGCTGCCCGCAGCGCGGACAGGGTGTGTTCTCCCAGAACTGCTTGAGTCGCCGCTCGATGCGGGCATCGAGCGGCTCCGTATCGATCTTGATGATGTCTAACTCGATCAGTTGCTGAAACAGACGACCGAACGCTGACTCAGTGGAGGACATACCTCCTGATTACCGGCGACTTAGTGTAATTATACGGGCTTTCCGCGTTTCTACATAAGAGCGTCGGAGATAATGTGTGGATAGGTGTTGGGACAACGATCCTTCCCGGCGTCGAAATCGGGGAAGGAGCCATTATCCAAGCAGGATCGACCGTTGTTGACGACGTTTCGAAGGGTGCAATTGTTGGCGGCCATCCGGCAGAGCAGTTCTCGATGCGAAATATGGAACATTATCACTCTTTGCAAAAACAAAATAAATTTCATTAATATCCATTATCAACATTTCCCGATAGCTCAACTACGCGATTTGGAAGAACATTTTTAGGTCGCGTCTCAGAACCGTTTAGACTTCACCTCCAGTGGCCTCAACTGAGGTAGTGCAGTGAATCTTCTCGTTGAGT
>NZ_JBQVRO020000010.1:0-163217 GCF_052439115.2 Halorubrum sp. FL23 | reverse complement strand
GGCTAGAGAGCCGTTACCGTTAGAAAATTGAATATCATAAATCCGATGTTGCCGCTGTCTTGCGTTCAACACGGCATTTCGTGTCGTTCGTAACTTAACCCAGGCCCGCGGAAGATCACGGTTTCGGAGGATGTTTTCGGTGACATCGCGTTCCGGGAATCACGTGACTTCGAACACGCAGTGGGCCCGACAAAGTTCGCGATCACCAGGTACGGCGTCGCACTCACGGGGATGACACGGGCGGCGTGGGGACCCCTGTGTCCAGCGAAGAGTTGGCCCTCTCGGAGGCACTAACAGTGGTGTCGTCTGCAGGACGCACGAGGCCGCCACCGAGGTCGTAGTGGACGAGACAGAGAACGAGGTCAGCGAGCCACGACGCCCGCGGGCGGCAGTCGGAATCCGTGAACGCGACGACGCCGACGAAAAAGGCCCCGATGAAGAGAGACAGGTTGTTCACCACGTGCTTGCCATTGACCCCGGTCCTCTCGTTCTGCTTTCACAGCAATCCGTTCTCTATACCGGAACGTTTATTCAGGACATACACGATCGATCGATATGGATGCGAAAAATCCCGTGCGGACCACCGAGAAGACCCTAACGCTGATCGAGGAGCTGATGACCAAGGAGCCCTGCGGCGTGAGCGAACTGGCGAACGATCTCGAGATGGGAAAGAGCGCGGTTCATAACCACTTGAACACGCTGCGAACGCACGGCTACGTCCTGAAGGAGGGAGATGTCTACCGCCTCGGGCTGAAGTTCCTCGAAGTCGGGGGACACAGCCGGAAGTCGATGGAAATCTACCAGATTGCAGAGCCCGAGGTGAAGTCGCTCGCGGCCGAGACCGGCGAACTCGCGAACCTCCTCGTCGAAGAGCAAGGAATGGGCGTCTATCTGATGCGAGCCAAAGGCGACGAAGCCGTCGATCTGGACACGCACGCAGGGCTTCGAACGAGCTTACACACGACGGCGCTCGGGAAGGCGATCCTCGCAAACCTTTCCGAGGAACGCGTTGAGACGATACTCGACAGACACGGACTCGAACGGAAGACGTCGCGGACCGTCGGCACCCGCGAGGAGTTGTTCGACGTACTGGCGGAGATCCGCGAGCGGGGCTACGCGGTCGACGACGGCGAACGTCTCGAAGGACTCCGATGTGTCGCCTCAGCAATTACTTCTTCCAGCGGCGAGGTCCTCGGCGCGATCAGCGTCTCTGCACCCGCCAACCGCGTCAGCGATGAGGCCCTTCACGGTGCCCTCCCAGAACGCGTTCTCAGCGCGGCGAACGTGATCGAGTTGAACATCAACTACTGACGCGTTCTGAGAGTCGGAACGACGTTTCGACGCGGCTGTGGCGGCGTCGGATCGACGTGTACAGCTGGTTTATTGGTATTCTCGTCTATCAATTACGTTCGTAGTAGTGTAATGTTATAACAGCGCCCCGCCAACAAGGTGTTCCAAAATAGGGAACGAATATCCGCAGCGAGAGTCAGACGGCCACAACACCTCGGTCGCCCAACCCGTAGTGAGCGTTCGTGCTTCAGTAGCCGTCGTATACCGTCTTCTCGATGGTGTAGAACCGGAGGCCGGCGTCGCCCTGCTCGCGCCACGTCTCCGAGGAGGAGCGCTTGAAGCCGCCGAAAGGAACGTGAAGTTCGAGCCCGGTCGTCTTCTCGTTGACCTTCACCACGCCGGCGTCGATCGCATCGACGAAGCGATTCGCCTCCCCGTGGTCGTCGGTGACCACGCTCGCCGAGAGGCCGTACTCCACGTCGTTGGCGACCGCGATCCCCTCCTCGAAGTCGCTGACCTCGATGACGCCGACGACGGGCCCGAACACCTCTTCTTGGGCGATCCGCATGTCGGGCTCCACCTCGGTGAACACCGTCGGCTCGACGAAGTGACCGGTCTCGACCGCGTCGCCGTCTGGGACGCCGCCGCCCGCTGCGAGCGTCGCGCCCTCGTTCGAGGCGACATCGATGTAGTCGAGAGTGGACGACAGCTCCGCCTCGCTGACCTGCGGACCCATCTCGTGGTCGTGCCCTGGACCGACGTCGATCGACTCTGCGCGCTTGACCAACTCCGCGACGAACTCGTCGTGGACGGCCTCGTGGACCACGGCCCGCGAGCATGCGGTACACGATTGGCCAGTCGTGCCAAATCCGCCGGACGCGACGATGTCGGCTGCCTCGGCGGGGTCCGCCGACGACGTGACAAGGGTGGGGTTCTTCCCACCCATCTCGGTCTGGACGCGCTTGCCTTCGCCGGTGGCCTGCTCGTACACCATCTCGCCGACCTCACTGCTGCCGGTGAAGGAGACCAGGTCCGTCCCCTCACTCGTGATGAACTCGTCACCGACGGTGCTTCCCGGCCCGGTGACGACGTTGAGGACGCCGTCGGGGAGCCCCGCCTCATCGAGCGCCCGCGCGACCTCGATCACGACGCCTGGTGCGAGCGAAGCCGGCTTGAGGACTACCGTGTTTCCCGAAACGAGAGCCGGCGCGAGCTTCCAGGCGGGGATCGCGATCGGGTAATTCCATGGTGTGACGAGCGCTGCGACGCCGACCGGCTCCCGGCGAGTGTAGAGGTTCGTGTCGCGGCCGCTGGACGCCTTCCGGGTCCCCGCGAGGTCCGACGCCTTCCCGGCGAAGTAGTGGAAGATATCGATCGTACGCTGGACCTCGCCGGCCGCTTCTGGGCGGGCCTTCCCCTCCTCGGCCACGAGGATATCCGTGAGTTCCTCTTTCCGTCCGTCGAGTATCGTTCCCGCCTCCCGCAGGATCCGACCACGCTCCGGACCGGGAGTGTCCCGCCATGCCGCCTCGGCCGTGGCGGCGGCATCGACAGCCGCCGCGGCGTCCCGCTTGTCGGACCGCGGATACGTCGCGACGACCTCGTCCGGGTTCGCCGGGTTCCGGACCTCGATTGTCTCTCCCGTCTCCGAGCCTCGCCATTCGCCGTCCACGTAGTTCGTTGTGGGCTTCGACATCGATTCGCACTTCGACGGTCGCACACTCATGTCTTTTGGTCATCGGTCTGGGCTCGACCGCGACGTGATCCGTCGAGGGTACGCTAAGTTCCCATAGGCTTTTGTAGCGGGTCACCGGACATTTGGCCGTCATGGTCGATCACGCGAAGCTTCGCGACCCGAACGCGGAGTATACGATGCGGGACCTGTCGAGCAAGACGATGGATCTCACGAAGCCACGGGGCGGCGTCCGCGACGCGGAGATCACGGACGTCCAGACCACGATGGTCGACGGGAACTATCCGTGGATACTCGTACGCGTCTACACCGACGCGGGCGTCGTGGGCACCGGCGAGGCCTACTGGGGCGGCGGCGACACGGCGATAATCGAGCGGATGAAACCCTTCCTCGTTGGCGAGAACCCGCTCGACATCGACCGCCTCTACGAACACCTCATTCAGAAGATGTCTGGAGAGGGGTCGATCTCGGGGAAGGTGGTTTCGGCCATCTCGGGGATCGAGATCGCGCTCCACGACGCTGCCGGGAAGCTCCTTGACGTTCCAGCTTACCAGCTCGTCGGCGGAAAATATCGCGATGACGTCCGGATCTACTGCGATCTCCATACGGAGAACGAAGCAGACCCGGAGGCCTGTGCCGCCGAGGGCATCCGCGTCGTCGAAGAACTTGGCTACGACGCGATCAAGTTCGACCTCGACGTGCCCTCCGGCCACGAGAAAGACCGGGCGAACCGACATCTCCGCGAGCCCGAGATCGACCACAAAGTTGAGATCGTCGAGGCGGTCACGCAAGCTGTCGGCGACCGGGCCGACGTCGCCTTCGACTGCCACTGGTCGTACGCGGCCGGCAGCGCGAAGCGGCTCGCAGCGGCGGTCGAGGAGTACGACGTATGGTGGCTCGAAGACCCTGTCCCGCCGGAGAACCACGACGTCCAGCGACGGGTCACGGAGTCGACGACGACCCCCATCGCGGTCGGCGAGAACGTTTATCGGACGGCCGGCCAGCGGACCCTTCTCGAACCGGGGGCAGTCGACATTATCGCCCCGGACCTTCCACGGGTCGGCGGCATGCGCGAGACCCGCAAAATCGCCGACCTTGCGGACCTGTTCTACATTCCCGTGGCGATGCATAACGTCTCCTCGCCGATCGGGACAATGGCGTCCGCGCAGGTGGCCGCGGCCATTCCGAACTCCCTGGCCGTCGAGTACCACAGCTACGAGCTCGGCTGGTGGGAAGACCTCGTCGAGGAGGACGACCTGATCCGGAACGGACGGATGGAGATCCCCGAGAAGCCTGGGCTCGGACTCACGCTGAACCTCGACGCCGTCGAGGAGCATATGGTCAGCGGAGAGGAGTTGTTCGACGAGGCGTAAGTCGAAGTCAAGCGCGGAGATCTCCGAGGTCCGCCCATAGTTTTATTTTCTGACGGGGCGAGCGGGATAGCATGGACGTAGGAGTCCTAACAGTCGTACTCGGTGACGAACCGCTCGACGAAGCGCTCGAATATCTCTCCGGACTCGGCGTCGGTACGGTCGAACTCGGCTGCGGCGGATTCGTTGGGGATGACCACCTCGACCGGAAGGCGTATCTCGACGACGAGGCGGCACAGCGCGAGCTGCTGGAGCTGGTCGACGACCACGATCTCTCGATCAGCGCGCTCTCGACACACAACAACCCGCTCCATCCCGACGACGAGCGGGCCAAGCGCGCGACGACGGAGATCCGAGAAACGATCCGGCTCGCCGATCAGTTGGGCGTGGACACCGTCAACACCTTCTCCGGGCTGCCGGCGGGGGGACCAAGTGGAGAGGTCCCCAACTGGGTCACGGCCCCGTGGCCGCCCGAGCACGCCGAGGCGCTGGAATACCAGTGGGAAGAGGTCGCAATACCGACGTGGACCGCGCTGGCGGAGCACGCCGCCGAGCACGGCATCGACATCGGCATCGAGATGCACCCGAACATGCTCGTGTACGAGCCAACCGGCATGATGCGTCTTCGAGAGGCGACGAACAAGCATGTCGGCGCGAACTTCGACCCTTCACACCTCTACTGGCAGGGGATCGATGTCGCCGAGGCGATACGCTTCCTCGGTGAGCAGGACGCCATCCATCACGTCCACGCAAAGGACACGAAGGTGTACGAGTCGAACGCTCGCGTCAAGGGTGTCCTCGACACTGAACCGTATACGGCCGAGCCGGACCGCTCGTGGCTGTTCCGCTCGATCGGGTACGGCCACGGCGAGGCCCATTGGAAGGACATCGTCTCCACGCTCCGGATGGTCGGCTACGAAGGAGCGCTCTCGATCGAACACGAGGACTCGCTCACGTCGGGTCGAGAAGGGCTGGAAAAGGCCGTGGACGTGCTCTCGCGGGCTGTCTTCGAGACGCAGCCGGGCGACACCTACTGGGCCTGAACCATGAGCCTGACCGTTGGATTTCTCGGATACCGGTTCATGGGAAAGGCACACGCGAACGCGCTCGCGCGGCTCCCGATGTTCTTCCCCGACGCGCCGGATGTCGAGCGTGACGTCTTGATCGGGCGCGACGAAGAGGCGCTCTCGACGGCGATCGACCAGCTTGGATTCGATCGATACGCGACCGATTGGCGGGACACCGTCGACGACGTCGACGTGTTCTACAACCTTGGTCCGAACAATCTCCACCCGGATCCGTCGATCGCGGCGCTCAATGCGGGTACCCACGTGTTCTGTGAGAAGCCGCTCGCCCACGACCTCGACGCGGCCAAGCGGATGGCGAGCGCAGCCCGCGAGAGCGACATGTCCACCGCCACGGCGTTCAACTACCGCTTCGTCCCGGCGATCCAGTACGCCAGAGAGCTCGTCGAGAGCGGTGCGATCGGCGAAGTGTACCACGTTCGCGCACGGTACCTTCAGGACTGGCTGGTCGACCCGCAGGCCCCGTGGAGCTGGCGGAACTCGGCGGACATCGCGGGTTCGGGCGCGCTTGGTGACCTGGGCGCGCACTCGATCGACCTCGCGCAGTTCCTCCTCGGGTCACGGGTCGAGCGCGTCTCGGGGCACCTGCGGACGTTCGTCAATGACCGACCCGTTCCCGGAGCGGACGACAGCGATGCCCTCTCCGCAGCCGGGTCCGACAGCCGGGAGACCCGGCCGGTCACGGTTGACGACGCGTACTCCGCCCAGGCAGCGTTCGCGAACGGGGCCATGGGCGTCTTCGAGGCCTCGCGGTTCGCCACGGGACACAAGAACGGGAACACGATCGAGCTCAACGGGTCGGAGGGGGCGATCCGGTTCGATCTGGAGCGGCTCAACGAGCTGGAGGTCCTTCGAGGAGACGGTCGAGGCTTCGAGACGATCCACGTCACGGACGACGCGGATCCGTATGTGGATCGATGGTGGCCGGCGGGTCACAACATCGGCTGGGAGCACGCGCTCGTCCACGAGAACTACGAGTTCCTCTCCGCAATCGGGAACGGAGAGCCGTACGAGCCCGACTTCGAGACCGGGCTCGCCGTCCAGCGGGTCCTGGATGCGATCGAGCGGTCAGACGAGCGTGGCGAGTGGGTTGACGTGCGGACCTGATCCGGCCGCGGACGGGATTGTCCGAAATGGCCGGCAGGCGACTGGCCCTTAGACGGCTTCGACCGCGACGTCACCGCCGCGCTCAGCCGCGGCGTAGATGGCCTTCATCGTCCGCATGTCGACGAGCGCGTGGTCGCCGTCGGGGTAGGGGTCGGTCCCGGTCAACAGGCAGTATGCGAAGTAGTCGAACTCCTCGGTCATCTGGTTGACCCGATCGAAGTCGTAGTCCACGGACTGCGAGCCGATCGACAGGCGAAATCTCCGCTCCTGTCGGTTGTAGAACGCCGGATCAAGCGCGACCTCGCCCTCGGTTCCCGTCACGCGGAGGAAGCTCGACTGAGCGGCCGACTGGCTGGCGGTACACGCTGCGAGCGTTCCGTCATCGAAGTCGACGCCGAAACTGACGTGTTCGTCGCCGACCGCATCGAACGGTTCAGACTCGACAGTCGCCCGGGCCCGGACCTGGACTGGATCGGCGTCAAGGACGAATCGGGCGGTGTTCAGCGGATACAAGCCGATGTCCATGACCGTCGCGCCGCCCGACAGCTCGGGGTCGAGTCGCCACTGGTTCGGGTCGGGAACGACCTCGTCGAGGAGCCGTTGTGACATGTGCCCGTGGACCAGGACAGGATCGCCGATCGCGCCCGCATCGACGAGCTCTCTGGCCCGACGCACAGCCGGTTCGGTCTGCATCCGGTAGGCAACCATCAGGGGAACGGCTACGTCGTCGCACGCAGCGACGAGCCGTTCGGCGCGCTCGACCGATGCTTCGAGGGGCTTCTCACAGAGGACCGCCTTCCCGAGGTCGGCGGCCGTCTCGACGTACGGGAGGTGAGCCCCGTTCGGCGTGACGACGTACACGGCGTCATAGGCGTCCTCCGCGACCCCGTCGTGGAACTCCTCGTAAGTGATCCCGTGTTCGATCGAGTCCGCGAGGTCAGTCGCTGCTGCGACCTTTTGCGCGGAGCCGCTGACGACGGTAGTTGTCTCACAGAAGTCGGACGCCTCGACAGCGGGGATGGCCTGCTCGCGCGTCCACCAACCCATCCCGACCATCGCGAACCTAACCGTCCCGTTCGTCTCCCCTGACTGCCAGTCGCGGCGGGTGAACCCGTCGAGCGAGGGGACGACGTCGTCGGTCATACCGAGACCACGCCGTTCGAGAGCGTTCCGATCTCCTCAATGGTGATGTCGATCTGGTCACCCTCACGCAGGTCGAACGGCTCTTCGGGGACGAGCGAGGTGCCGGTCAGAAGCACCGACAGCTCCGGGACGGCGTTGTGTCGAGTGAAGTACGAGACGAGTTCCTCACAGGATCGGACCATCTGGTTCGTGTTCGTTGCGTCCTCGTACACGACTTCCCCGTCGCGCTCGATGGTCATCTCCATTTCGAGGTCGCGAGGGTCGTCCACGTGATCCTGCGTGACAACGCACGGACCGAGCGAACAGCTCCGGTCATACACCTTCGCCTGCGGCAGGTACAGCGGGTTATCGCCCTCGATCGATCGGCTGCTCACATCGTTGCCGATCGTGAAACCGACGATCTCGCCGCGGTATAGGACAATCCCCAGTTCCGGCTCGGGGACGTTCCACGCTGAATCCCCCCTGATCCCGACGGCCTCTCGATGACCGACCGTCCGCGACGGCGTGGACTTAAAGAATAGCTCCGGGCGTTCCGCGTCGTAGACATCAAGGTAGATGTCCGGCATCGAGCTTTCCTCCTCCCGAGCCTGTTCGCTGATCTCGTAGGTCACGCCAGCCGCCCAGACCTCTGAGGCGTTCACCGGAACCGTCGCATGTTCGTCCACCGTCGACCGTTCAATGGTCTCGGCCTCATCGAGCAGGCTGGTGGCGATCTGATCGATCGAATCTCCGTCAACACTCGCCACTCTCGCCACGTCCCCAAACGATCGGAGATCCGAATTAGCGCTCGTGAGATCGTACGTTTCGGATCGTCGAGTTACCGCTATACGTCTGTTTCCCGATAGGTTTAGCTGACTGTATCGCATCCGTCTACATCTCACTGTGGCCTGATATAAAAGTACGGCTCAAGAAGCCCGTCACGTTAACTTAGTGAATGAGGCGTTCGACTTCAGAGTTCTGAGACCAAAATCAAACGTCTCAGCGAACGTATCGTGTGTATCGGGTTGTCGTTTGTGGAGCGAGATCGTACGCTGCGCCGGGTGATTGAAAAGGGAATTCGCGGTCACTTATGCGGCATGTCGATCCGTGAGATAAGTAACTGTCTCGAAATATTTTGGAGCGGACGGAGACACGTCGCTATTCACAACTGGACTCAGAAAGTCGACCTCGACTGTCCCCGAGGATCAACTCGCGGTTGGCGAAAAGATGCTCTGCCTTTACCGTCAGAAATTCTGGCTGTACGGTGCGGTTGATCCATATATCAACGAGATCCTCCATATGGGCTTCTATCCAACCGTAAATAAGCAGGCAACGGGATGATTCATCATCAAACTTCATCGATGCTATCAGCTCGATAATGTCAAAATCATAGCCAATGACGCAGACTCTGTCGGACCAGTTCTTGCTGAAGATGGGTATCGATTGCGAGTGATTCGATCTGCAATGTCGCACTTGAGACAGCTCAAAACTAGCTCGAAGCGCCCGCAGTCTGCCATAATTCACGCCAAAGGTAACGCGATCGAAGCTTGGTATAATCTCAACACCCCTGACTGGCGACAGCACACACGTTCCGTTTCACCATCGGCCTGAATTGCTCGGTTCGGGTTCACATGTATTAACATCCTCCCCGCGCTGAAGCGCGAGGCTTTCTCCTTGATTCTCCGTAAACCAGCCGCGTATTCACATATAGTAATTAATCTTCGCTGTCAAGGCTCTATTCCCCAACAAATTACAACAATATATATACATATATAATAAAAACCGGTGTCAGAGTATGATGTGCGCATTATTAATAGTTAACATCACGAAAAATTTTCATTATGAGAATTTTCGCATGAGAACTCGTTTACTATTGACACTATCGAAAGTTGGCCTCCACTCAGACCACCAATTCGATCTCGTCGACGGCGTCGAATAGGTGGTCGGCGAACTCCCGTTCAAACCGCGTGATGCTGTTCTGATACTTCGGCCCGCCGACACTCACTCCGCCAATGATCTCCCCGCCTTCGTCATGGACCGGTGCCCCGATCGCGACAAGTCCGGGAGCGAACTCCTCATCGACGACGGCGTAGCCCTGCGATTCGTACGTTTCGAGCACGTCGAACAGATGATCGCGGTCCGTAATCGTCTCCTGCGACTCCCGTGGGAGACCCCAGTGATCCAGTATAGATTCGACCTCGTCCCGATCGAGTTCGGCGAGGATAGCCTTCCCCGCTGCGGTATTGTGAAGGTGATACTCGGAACGGTAACGGGCACTTTTCTCACTCGCATTATCGTCGCCTGATGAACCGTAGCAGGTGAGCAGTCGCCCGTGTTCGAGGATGGTGAAGTTCGCCTCTTGCTCTGTCGCGCGCGCCAAGCGATCAATAGCCGTTTCGATACCCTCGCCCGTTGGATACCGGTGTCTCGCTCGTTCACCCAAGAGGGCCACTCGAAAGCTGACTTTGTAGATTCCATCTTCCTTGACGAGATAGCGGCTCTCCAAGAGGGTATTGAGGTGACTGCAGATCGAGCTCTTCGAACTGTCGACCATCTTGTCCAATTCACTGAGAGTGAGCCCATCGTGTTCGAGGATGAGCCGCAGTATTTCCAGTGAAGCCTCGGTCGTTTTGAGCCGTCGCCCAGTCACGTTACCGATCATATTCGGCTTATAATCATGATCAATAATAACTGTTGTCATAATGTAAATGAACGATCTCCACAGAGCTATTCTCTCGGCCGACCTCTCCCAATCAGATCGCTCTCGATCGCTTCACCCATCCGATCCGCGTAATCGCTTCCGCACCGAGCTCGCCGAGGAGGCTCGCCGCCTCGAGATCGTGTTCCTCGAAGGCGTTGACAACAACGTCACCGGCGCTGAGAACCCCGTGGCTCCCGATCGGGACGTACAGCCCTGAGCGCAGGGCTCCTCGGCTGTGGTCGTCGCCGGTGTGTTCGTGGTCCTTATCGATGACGGGTGTTCCGGTCCGGTAGGTCTCCGCCGCCGGCGTGTCCTCTGTGACTGCGTAGCTCGGACGGTCGCCCGCACGCTCTAAACACTCTTCAGTCGCTTCGACGACCCGCAGGGTGTTTCGGTTCTCATCGACCAACCGCACGGTCGTGTTCACGAGCCCGAGGACGTTTTTCGCGGCGTCGGCGAGCAGCTCCGCGACCTCGTCCTTCGAACTGGCGTTCCTGAGATCCTGACTCGTCCGCCGAAGTATCTCGATGCGCTGTTCTTGGCGTTTCAGATCAGTCACGTCGCGGACGACCCCTTGCAGCAGAACGGTTCGGCCGTCTTCGACGACGGGTGCACAGCGGAGCCGCACCGTGCGCTTCGTCGTCCGTTTGCTGGCGTGTTCGACGTCAACCGAAAATGATTCGCCGCGCTCGACCGCTTCAGAGAGATGTTCGAGTACCTTCTGCTGATCCGCATCTTCGTACTGTTCGATTAGGTCTGGGACCGTCGGTGCCGAGTCGGTCCCGTGTATCTGCTTTGCTTCTTTGCTCCACCAGAGCTTCTCGTCATCGACGTTGTACGTCCAGACGCCGACCTCAGCGAGCTGTTGTAGTGTTGGGAGCCCCTCTGCCGCCTCTTTCTCGAACGCGGGCGGAACGGCGCTCGACACCTCGATTTGGTTCCAGTCTGGAGATTGAGCCATGGATAACGCTATGTAGCAAAGACACAATAATAAATCCTCAGGCAAGACCCACCGAGATAGGCGATCATTGCAACCCGAATGTTCATTATGGTCTACGGCGTCATTCGGCACGCCATGAGACAACAAAGCATGCATCGCGCGATGCCAGTGACACGGCCCAGTGCGGAATCGACGACCAGACATCAACACGACCGATCGACTTTCGGGGAGAGCCCCGCTCGACGCGGCCGGTCCACAGTGGGGCGACAATGAGCGTATACATTGTCGGCACTCTCGACACGAAAGGCGAAGAGATCGGATTCGCTCGTGACATTATCCAGGCGGAGGGCATCGATGTCACCCTCGTCGATGTCGGTGTGATGGGCGATCCCGAGATCGATCCGGACGTCGGCGCCGCCGAGGTGGCGGCAGCGGCCGATACGGATCTCGAGACCCTTCGCGAGGCTGGCGACCGTGGGAAGGCGGTCGAAGCTATGGGTGACGGTGCCGCCGCCATCGTAACGCGTGCTCACGAGGAAGGGCGTCTCGACGGCGTCCTCGGATTGGGAGGATCCGGAAACACGTCGATGGCAACCGCCGCAATGCGCGCACTTCCGGTCGGTGTGCCGAAGTTGATGGTCTCGACGGTGGCTTCGGGGGACACGGAGCCGTACGTCGGGTACGCCGACATCGCGATGATGTACTCCGTCGCCGACATTGAGGGTCTCAACCAGCTCTCGCGAACGGTCATCGCGAACGCGGCGCTCGCCATGGTCGGCATGGTCGATCGGGACCCCGACGTGGAGACGGCGGGGAAGCCGACCATCGGCCTCACGATGTTCGGCGTGACAACCCCATGTGTCCAGACGGCCCGCGAATGGCTCGAAGATCAGGGGTACGAGACCATCGTGTTCCACGCGACCGGGACCGGTGGACGTGCGATGGAGGCGTTGATCGAGGAGGGCGTCATCGACGGTGTCCTTGATGTCACGACAACGGAATGGGCGGACGAGCTCGTAGGTGGGGTTCTCTCTGCCGGCCCCGAACGGCTCGACGCGGCTGGTGAGGCGGGCATCCCGCAGGTGGTATCGACAGGTGCACTCGACATGGTCAACTTCGGTCCGAAATCCTCCGTCCCTGATGAGTTCGGTGACCGACTGTTTCATGTTCACAATCCGCAGGTGACGCTGATGCGGACCACCCCGGAGGAGAACGCCGAACTCGGGCGGATCATCGCAGAGAAGCTTAACGCAGCGACCGGCCCTACTACGCTTGCGCTTCCGCTTGCGGGCGTCTCGATGCTAGATACCCCCGGAGAACCGTTCCACGATCCGGAGGCCGATGCGGCATTGTTTGACGCGCTCCGCGAGCACGTCAACGAGAACGTTGAGGTAATGGAGATTGACGTGGGCATCAACGACGACGAGTTCGCGATTGCGCTCGCGAAACAGATGGACCGGTACATGGAAGAATCTACCGGGACGTGAGCGACACATTCGCTCTGGTACCACGGTGACGTGATATTCATTACTCTCATCGATCCACGGGCTGGTGTTTTCCGGAAGTTCGTGGTTCACACGGAGAATCGATTCGGTTGACGCCGTCCGTGACCGAAATTACCCAAAGATTTAATTATCTCTTCTTACCATGTCTCTACGACCGTTGCGAAAATCCATGACGAAAAAGCAAATGCAAACTGACAGCTCGAGGAGACAGTATTTGAAAGCTATCGGCGCGACCGGCCTTGCAGCCGGTATCGCCGGTTGTTCAGGGGGCGGTGACGGTGGTGACGGTGGCGACGGCAGTGACGGTGGCGACGGCGGTGACGGTGGCGACGGCTACGAGGCAATCGGAAACTTCCCGCCCGAGGGAGACACCGTGGCGATCGGATTCAACGGGCCGACCTCCGGTGCGCTGGGTCCGGACGGGCAGGATCAGGAGCGAGGGTACGATCTCGCGATCGATCACCTCAACAACGGCGGCGGGCTCGTCGATTTCTGGGATCGCCTGAGCGGCGACGGCATCATGGGCCACCAGGTCGAGCCCACGAAGGCCGACACGGCCGGCAGCGCCGACACCGCACAGGACAACATCGAACGGATGATCCAGCAGGATAACATCCAGTTCTGGACGGGCGGCATGTCGAGTACGGTGACGATGGCCATGCAGAATGTCGCTCAACGCGAGAAGGTTCCGTTCATGGGTGGCAACTCGACGTCGGCCGGGATCTCCGGAGAGAACTGCTCCCGGTACTACTTCCACCCGACGTTCCACGCGGAGATCATCGGGATGGCGATGGGCGAGGCGGCACCCTCGGTGTTGGGTGAGGACCGATCGCTGTTCCACATCTTCATGGACTACTCGTACGGGCAGTCGAACCGAGACGCCGCCCGAAAGTATCTCACCGAGCAGGGTCCGTGGGAGCACGCCGGCGAGGCCGCCATTGCGGAAGGGGAGTCCGACCACAGCTCGCAGATCCAAGCGCTCGAAGAGTCTGGCGCCGACACGCTGTACTTCTCCAGCTTCGGCAGCTTCGCCGCCAGCGGGCTCGCGCAGCTGCGCGACGCCGGTTTGACCGACGAGATCGACGTGATCATCCCGCACGTCAGCGCCTTCACTCTCGATCCGCTCGGGGCCGACGCGGAGGGCGTCCTCGGTATGGAGCCGTGGAATCCCGCCGCCGACAACGAGGCGAGCCAGGTGTTCGTCGAGGCGTACCAAGACGAGTACGGCGAGACGCCCAACCAAAGCTCGCTGCACACCTACGAATCGATGATGGTCTACGCCGCCGCCGTCGAGGAGGCGGGGACGTTCCACCCGCCGACGGTGGTCCGCACGCTCGAGGAGTTCGAGTGGAGCCTCGCGTGGGGTGATTCGGTCTTCCGCGAGGCTGACCATCAGGTCGAACGGCCGTGGTACCTCGTGCAGGGGGTCGGCGATGACCGCGCCGAAGAGCTCGGTATCCGCACTGAGGTCGTCGAGACGACCGATCCGTTGATCTACGGAACGGACTCGTTCCCGGCGACTGAATGCGCGATGGACGAGAACGAATACGGTGACGAGTAACTGCCACCGCGACGATTTTTGACTGAACAGTCTCATCGCCTGTTCCGTCTTCCAATTTTCGGCGATCCGTCGCGTCGGCGACCCTGAGGACCCACGTCAGAGCGCCGCAGTATCACGTGAAAAGTCACCGGATCACAAGATTAACGTACCGCAGAAATGATTGCTAGTCGTGCAAACCATGAGACGACTAATTCCGTCTGGTCCGAGGTGGCTGGGATGACTCTCGACGCGGCCGTCGGGTTCGTATTCATCGCACTGAGCGTTGCATCGCTGTATCTGCTGGTCGCCATCGGCCTGTCAATCGTGTTCGGGTCGCTTAAATATGTGAACATGGCCCACGGTGTTCTCTATCTCGGCGGCGCATACATCGGTCTCCTCATCGCGTCCAACGAGCAGTTTGGGGGTCTCCTCTCGGATTTTGGGGCGATCGGTCTCGGGTGGGGATTCGTGCCGGCGTTGATTCTGACGCCGGCCGTCATCTTCGTCCTGGGCGTGGCCATGGAACGACTGCTCGCGAAGCCGTTCTACGATCGCGATCTGCTTGAACAGCTGTTGGTCACGTTCGGCGTCTTGATAGCCGCCCAAGAGATATTTGCCATCGTCTTCGGTCGGACCGGAACGATCTATCCCCGCCCCGAGTGGCTCATGGGCGCGATTTCCTTCCCGCTGATCGGAACGCCGCCGGGGATGAGCGCCGCGTCGACGATACGGGTGCTCGTCGTGACGCTCACGCTGGTGCTCATCGGAGTCATCTTCGCGTTCTTCAAGTACACCGACTACGGCCTCGCGGTACGGGCCGGGACCGAGGACTCGGAGATGGCCGAAATGCTCGGCATTCGCGTCGGTCGACCCTTCCTGCTGATCTTCGCGATCGGTGCCGCGTACGCGGGGCTCGCCGGCGTTCTCGGGGGGTCACTCTTCAACGTTACCTCCGGAATCGGGATGGAGATTCTCATCCCATCACTGGTAATCGTGATCATGGGCGGCGTCGGGAGCCTCCGTGGAACGGTCATCGGCTCTCTCCTCGCTGGTTTCGTGTTCGCGTTGGCAACAGTGGTGGCACCGAGCATGACCCAAGCCAGCATTTATTTATTGGCTATCGTCGTGTTGACGATCAGACCGAGCGGTATCTTCCCCTCTGCGAAGATAGGACAATGAGTACTGATAACTTACAAACCGACGTCGAGGACGAATCGTCTCTGATCAGCGTGGACGCCTGGGACCGGATCAAACACACCGAGCGGTTCATCTTCATGGTCTCGGTCGCGTTCGTCCTCACGTTCTCCTACCTGTTCAGTCGAGCACCCGTCGTTTCGGACGTGACACAGGGGTACCACGGGCTCACAATAACCATCCTCATCTGGTCCATCTTCGCGCTCGGATTCAACCTCCTGTTGGGACAGACCGGCCTCCTCTCGTTCGGACACGCGATGTTCTTCGGGACCGCGAGCTACGCGACCGCGCTGTTCTCGATTCACGTGTTCAACGAGCCGCTGCTGATCGTCGTCGTCGGAGTGCTGTCCGCGCTCGCCCTCGGAGTGGTCGCGGCGGTTATCCTGCTCCGTCTCCACACGGTGTACTTCGCCATCGTGGCGCTGGCGATCGGCCAGTTCCTGTACTTCCTCGCGAGCAATCCCCTCGAAGGAATCACACAGGGGATAAACGGACTGGAGGTTGAGAGGACGCCTCTCCTCGGGATGGTCGACCTCGAACACGAGTACGGCGGTATCCTCGGTGAACTCGTCGTGAACAACCTGTACCTCTTCGTCGGCGCCTTCTTCGTCGGCGCCGTCGTGTTCATCACCCGGGTTCGCAAATCGCCCTACGGACTGATCTTCAAGGCCATCCGCGAGAACGAGACCCGCGCGTCTTTCGTCGGCCTCGACGTCTGGCGCTACAAGTTCGCCGCGTTCCTCCTCTCGGCGGGGATCACCGGTCTCGCGGGCGCGCTGCTGGCTGTCAATACCCAGTTTGCGGGCGTCGAGCGGCTCTACTGGTCGATCAGTGGTGACGTGGTCGTGATGGCGGTTCTCGGCGGCCTCGGTACGCTGGCCGGACCGGTTATCGGCACGTTCGTGTGGTTCTACTTCAAGGGAATCGTCAACGGGTATCCCATGCTCGGGAACTACTGGCTGCTCATGTTGGCGGTCTCGTTCACCGCCGTCGTGTGGGTCTATCCCGACGGCATCTGGGGAATGATCACCGATTTCACCGCGGAGCTCCGCGAGCCAAGGAATCTGGCCGAGAAGGTGAAAGGCCGGCTGACTGGCGGCTCAGCCGCCGAAGGGTCCGACGGGGGTGAGCGGTAATGGCGCTCCTCGAAACGAACGACTTGACGAAAGAATTCGGTGGCCTCACGGCCCTCAACGGCGTCGAAATCGCCGTCCAAGAGGGCGAACTAGTGTCACTTATCGGCCCCAACGGCGCCGGGAAGTCGACACTCATCAACACGATCACGGGACGGCTCACGCCGACCCGGGGGACGGTGACGTACGCCGGAAATGACCTCGTCGGCATGGAGCCCTTCGAGATCGCCCAGCTCGGCGTGGGCCGGACGTTCCAGACGGCGTCGATCCTTCCTGAGCTCTCCGTCCGCGAGAACGTTCAGGTTGCGGCGTTCGCTGCCGAGCACGGCTCCTTCCGGATTAACTTCCTCAGTCGCCGAGACTCCTTCGACGAGGTCCAGGAGCTGACGGACGACATCCTCGCCACCATCGGACTCGGTGAGAAGGCAGGAATGGAGGCCGCGTCGCTCCCTTACGGCGACAAGCGACGACTGGAGGTCGCCATCGGGCTTGCGACCGACCCGGACCTGCTTTTCATGGACGAGCCGACGGCGGGAATGTCGCCGACGGAGACCGAGATGACCGTCGATCTCATCGAGAATCTCCTATCGGAGTGGGGAATGACGATCTTCCTCGTCGAACACGATATGGACATCGTCTTCGATATCTCCGACCGAATCTTCACGCTCCACCAGGGCGAGTTAATCGCGAAGGGGACTCCCGACGAGATCAGGGACCACCCGGCGGTTCGCGAGGCCTACCTCGGAGGTGAGGGAGAATGACGCTCCTCGAACTCGACGGCGTCCACGCCCACTACGGTCCGAGCCACATCCTCAGGGGGGTCTCGATGTCCATCGACGAGGGTGAGGTCGTAACCCTCCTCGGACGGAACGGTGCCGGAAAGACGACGACGGTCCGCAGCATCGCTGGCACAGAGCCGCCGGAGATCCGTTCGGGATCGGTCCGGTTCGACGGCTCCGACATCACCGATTGGCCGGCCGACGACATCGCGATGGGCGGTATCGGCGTCGTTCCCGAAGGCCGGCGGCTGTTCACCGAACTGACCGTCGAGGAGAACCTCGAACTGTCGACCATCACGCGGAGCTGGTGGAACACCGTCCGCCGACGCGGGCTCGGTGGCGGAGAAAGCACCATGGAGATCGGTGAACTCTACGACCTATTCCCCCGTCTTGAGGAGCGCAAGGCCCAGCAGGCCGGGACGCTCTCGGGCGGCGAACAGCAGATGCTATCGATCGCGCGTACCCTTCGGCTGCCGGATCTGGATCTCCTCCTGTTGGACGAGCCCACCGAGGGGCTGGCCCCCCAGATCGTCACCGCCGTCGGCGACTCCATCGAGGAGATCGCAGATCAGGGGCTGACAGTGCTGCTCATCGAACAGAACGTCCACGAAGCGCTTCGCATCGCGGACCGAGGATATGTTCTCGATCAGGGAGACATCGTGTACCAGGGAACCACCGAGGAGCTGGAGAACGAGGACCTCGACGAGTACCTCGTCGTCTGAGCCACGGTCCAGATCCCCCATTTCGTACTCGATCGATCGGACACGTTCGCTGGTCGGCCTCGTGCCGGTAGTATTATTCCGCCGAAGCCATTACCACGGCTAGATGACGTACCGAAATCGGCGACAGTTCCTCGCTGCGCTCTCAGCGTCTGCTGTCACCGCCACCGCGGGCTGTCAGCGATCGCTGGGTTCCGCCTCACAGAGTCACCCGGTCTCGGAACCGATTTCCTCGTGGCCGACGTTTCGGGGAGAACAGCACAACACCGGCTACACGGGGGCCAATTCGGGGCTCGGCACGGAACCGACGGTCGCGTGGACGTACGAGGCGGAGGGACCGTTTTGGGGGAGTCCAGCGGTCGCGGACGGCACAGTGTTCATCGGCAGCGCCGACAACGCGCTGTACGCTGTTGACGCCGGGTCGGGCGAGGCGGTGTGGACGTTCTCGTCCGACCACCGGATCGAGGCGACGCCCGCGTACGACGATGGGACGGTGTACGTCGGGTCGTACGACAAACACCTGTATGCCGTCGACGCCGAGACGGGTGAGGAGCGCTGGTCCCGCTCGTTCAACGGCCTGATCCGAGGGAGTCCGACGCCGTGGAACGGCTCGATCCTTGTCGGCATCGGCTGTCACAACCTCGCGTGTGCGTGGTACGCGAACGACGCGGACGTGCCGGAGAACGGGTGGGTCTACTCGCTCGACGCAGAGTCGGGAGAGACGGAGTGGCGGGTCGAGATCGGCACGGAGGTCGTGAGCACGCCGGCCCTCACCGACGAAACGATGTACGTCGGCGCCTCCGATGGCGTGATGTACGCGCTGGACCCGAACACGGGGGACGAGCGGTGGACCTACGAGACCCGAGACATGATCTGGTCGAGTCCGGCCGTCGCGTACGGAACGGTGTACTTCGCCGACTGGAACGGGAATGTCCACGCGGTCGACGCGGAGACGGGTGAAGAGATGTGGTTCGCCGACACGGCTGGCCGGTACATCTCCGGTTCCGTCGCCGTCAGCGAGGACGCCGTGTACGTCGGAAACACTCCGTACAACTCGCTCGATGACCCGACCACGAACTACGGGAAGGTATTCCGGTTCGACCGGCAGACCGGCGAAGAGGTGTGGGACTACGAGACCTCCTCGCTCGAGGTCGGGAGTAGTCCGGTCGTCACGTCGGATCGACTCTACGTCGGCAGCCACCGACAGACGGAGGGCGGCAGTAGCACCGCGGGGATGCACGCGTTCACGCTGGATGGCGATCAAGAGTGGTTCCTGGAGATCGGCGGCCGAGGCGTGGGATCCAGTCCGGCGCTCGTCGACGGAACGCTCTACTTCGGGGGGACTGATTCAACGCTGTACGCCGTCGAGTGAAACTTCCGGCATGTTGGCGGTCACTTGCTCGAAATTTGTGGTCTGACGACCTCGCGGCGGCTCGGACCGCCATAGCGGATCTTGACGGCATCGAGACGATCATCACTGATACCGAGAAGTCGGCGTACAACCTCGACCATCCGAACGCGGGGGGCTGGTTCTGGTCGCGCCTTCTAACATCTGGTTCCAGTATTACTGGTGGTGCGACAGGGACAACATCCCGTACTACGCGACGGATATGGACATCCATGCCAAACCGAGATATGGCCCGTGCAAGCTGTTCTTCGGCGAAATAGGGCTGGCGTCGCTCAATCCGACGATGGTTGGCGGCTCGCACGTTGGGTGAATACCGGCGCATTCGGCTGCTACTGGCTTGGCTGGCCCGCCGACCCCAGCCACGACTTGGAACAGGTGACTGCCGAAGCCCGAGATGTTGTCCCCACGATCGCCGATCTCCTCGGTATCACCGGCATCTCACTGCGCTTCGACGGCTCATCGCTGCCGTAACAGCGAGGAATAGTAGACCGAGGCCACCTCGTGTGGTCCGTCCGACAGCGGTTCAATCGATGCGGGAAGCAAGTCATCCCCTGCCGATCCCGGACCGTACATCTGGCTCGCGCTCAGAAGTCGATCGACTTGAACTTGCGAGCCTGGTTCTCGATCGCGTCTTCGGTTGCGAGGCGTTCGATGCTCGACGCGCCGAAGAACCCGACGATCCCCTCGGTGTTATTCAGGACGTACTCTGCGTCATCAGGCCACGCGATGGGCCCGCCGTGACAGATGACGTGGACGTCGTCTCGGACGGATTTGGCGGCGTCGTGATGCGCCTGCACGCGCTTTGACGCCTCATCCAGATCGAGCGCCGTCTCCGCACCGATGTCGCCCGAGGTGGTCAGTCCCATATGCGAGACGATCACGTCAGCACCCGCTTCGGTCATCGCTTTCGCCTGCTCTTCCGTGAACACGTACGGACAGGTCAACATCTCCTGCTCGCTCGCCTCGCGGATCATTTCGACCTCCTTGTCGTACCCCATATTTGTCTCTTCAAGGTTCTGTCGGTACGTGCTGTCCTCGTCGATAAGGCCGACCGTGGGGAAGTTCTGTACTCCGGAGAAGCCTCGACGGCGGAGGTCCTCAATGAAGACGCTCATGTCCCGGAACGGGTCCGTCCCGTTGACGCCGGCAAGCACCGGTGTATCCTCTACAACCGGAATGACTTCGTGACCCATCTCGGTGACGATCTCGTTCGCGTCGCCGTACGGGAGGAGCCCCGCGAGGGACCCACGTCCGTTCATGCGGTATCGTCCCGAGTTGTAGATGATCAGGAGGTCGACACCCCCTCGCTCGGCAAACTTCGCTGAGATACCGGTTCCCGCACCGGCACCGATGATGGGCTCTCCTGCTTCGATAGTTGATTCTAGCCGGTTGAGTGATTCTGAGCGCGTGTACTTCATACAACTTGACGGGGCACCTCGCATCACTTTAATATTGTGGAAGAAACAAGAGAGTTAGCCTCACCTGAGAAGCGTTTACCCGTCTGAGAGAACGTCTCAGTCCCGTAAACGGCTGAAACAAGACTGCTCACGCTCACGGCCGCAGTACAACACAGTTCTCAGGGGTTCGTCACAACACAATTCCCCTGTCACGGGTGCGCGGTCAGGCGTCGGGGAACTCTCCTGGCGGGTAAACCGTCGCTTCCGCGAGCTCGCGGATCTCGTCCTCCGGACCGGGCGGACAGTACACTGCGAGGAACCTGAGCGGTTCCCACGAGGTGTTAATGGTACTGTGCTCGACCCCGCTCGGAATGTAGACCATCTCTCCCGTCGTGATCGTTCGCTCCTCGTCGGCGATGGTTTGCTTGCCTTCACCGCCGAGAATATACAGTATCTCTTCGCTGTCGGGATGGGTATGCCGCTCGTGTCCTTTGCCCGGTTCGAGCATCACAACACCCGCGCTGAATCCGGACGAACCGGTGACGTCCGGGGTGTTCATCCACTTGAGTGTTCCCCAGTCGAGTTTGATGGTCTCTACGTCTTCGGGACTGACGAATCGCTTTTCAGCTACCATAATACACGCTACCAATTAACGGACGCCAATAAATATCTTGGTGATTGTGAGTGGCGTACAGCCGCCGCTCATGGAAATTTCGACGACACGGGCCGATTATCCGCTTTGGCCACGATAGGTCACATATTGTAAACGCTGATCGCGCGGCAGAGATGTCGTTATTCGATCAGATCATATTATCATGTTTTTATTCTATATTTCCTGTGAATCGTTATGTGTTAACTACCACCACTCTAAGTGCGGGCATGATATCGCTGACATCACCCGAATCAAACCCTTTCCAGGGCGATCCATCCAGTTCGTCACGGCCGTCATCCGGGGATAAAATCCAGCAGATTTGACAAAACAAGCTGAGGACTCGAATCGCACATCTCAGTGTCTTAGCCGTTTCACATATCGTGAACAAATGGATCTGCCGATCAGTTAGTAAGCCCCTCTGCTCGCCAGTGGACTCCCACAGCGAGAGACTATCCCATCGTGGCACGTGCGCTACTGGAATACATTACAATAGTACGTCTGTAATGCACACTTCAACTCACCTTCGCCAACCGAGACCAGTACACGTGCGAACGGATTGCGTCCAACTTTCGTAAACGCTCTGTGCGGAATAGTAGTATATTTACAATATGTTAATACTGATGTCGGTGTCGATGCGATCGAAGAGATACAGATCGTCAAAAGAATGTGGCGGCGTGAAGCGCTGCGACGAGCACCGCGAGTACACCGATACTCGCAACGGTAGTCGTAAAGATGGCCGTACTGAGGTATTCTGGCGCCGTGATCCCGTCGACAACCACGTCGTCAGTGTACTCGATCGTAAGCGCGAGCGGGATGACCGCTGCCGGGGTTGCACACTCTAATACAAAGACCTTCGCGACGGTGGGATTGTTAAATCCGAGCGCGAGCGCGAGCGAGAGTCCGACAACCGGCGCGACGACGAGTTTCAGTGTCGATGGAAGTATGGACCGAGATATCGCTGATACGTCCGTCTCAGCCATCTGGATCCCGAGGATCAGAAGCATCACTGGGACCGAAGCATCGCCGACGAGCCCAACTGTCTCCATCGCCGCCGACTCGGGCGGGGGGACGAGGTTGAGCATCCGCATCGCGACGGCGGCCACGATGGCGTATATCAGTGGAAGTCGAAACACCTCAAGCACCGCGTCGAGCGGCCGGCTATCGGACCCACCGGACGCGATGTAGACACCGAGGGTGTACACCACAAGGTTCTGGATTGTGAGGTAGAGAACCGCAGTTGTTCGTCCGATCTCTCCGAAGGCAAATTCGGAGAGCGGAATTCCGACGAATCCCGAGTTCGGAAACGCCGCCGCCAGCATCAGCGCGCCGAGGAGGGGTCCGGACTCCCCGCTGAGGTACCCCACCCCCCACGCGATCGCAATCATGAGCAGAGCGTATCCAACGACGCCGACGCCGAGTTTCGCAACTTCTCCGCCGCCGAGGGTGGTCGTCGCGATACTGTGAAACGCGAGCGCGGGGATGAGAACGTACAGGCCAAGGGTGTTCACTGGATCAACATCGATCTCGGTTAACCGTGCCAACAGATACCCGACGACTGCCACTGAGAGGATCGGAAGAATTGCGTTCGTGAAGGCACCGGTCAGCGACATTCCCGTTCCCTCGCTGGTGGATTCTTCGATTTGGCGACCAGTTCCATCATGGTGGCCTGCCGTAGCTGTCGACTCACATTCGCCTCAAACACCCTCGGGTACAAATAGTGTCGGAGATTCCTCTGGTAGATCACTCTCGACGCCCGGCACCGTGGTTAGAACATCCGTACTCGCGCAGTTTCCCGTGGGTGCAGGTGACGTGTACGTTGGTGTGTGAAGGCGTTTCGTCTCCACGGAGCCTCGCTCCACACTCCGCTCATCTCGTATTCTCCCGGTCTCGGTCCAGAGAAAATATCCCCGCGTGAGATAGTTTTATCATAACGGCTGAGGGAAATTGAGATGAATTATGTCAGATGTTACTCTTCGACGAACGCAGCTTGCAACGCCCGCGAGCGACGAGAAGATGATGCACTCGGCGGCCGACAGCGACGCCGACGAGGTGTTCCTCGATCTCGAAGACTCCGTGGCGCCCAACGCGAAGCCCGACGCACGTGAGCCGCTGATCGAGGCGGCTCGCGAGGAGGACTGGAGCGATAAGGTCCTCAGCTTCCGAATGAACGGTATCGACACCAAGTGGTGGTACGACGACCTGATCACCGTCGTCAGCGAGGCCGGTGAGTTTATCGACGACATCATCGTGCCGAAGGTCAAGGCCGCCAGCGACATCCACACCGTCGAGAATCTGCTCGCGCAGGTCGAGGAGAACAACGGGCTGGAGGTCGGCGGGATCGGCCTCGAACCCCAGATCGAAGACGGCGAGGGGATCCACAACGTCCACGACATCGCTCACGCTTCCGAGCGGCTCTCCTCTATCATCTTCGGGCCGGGCGACTACTCCGCGGCGATGGGGACGCCCGGACTCGACATCGGGCAGTTCCCCGAGTACCCCGGTCACTACTGGCATCACGCCCTCTCCGAGTGCAACTCCGCGGCGAAGTCGGCGGGACTGCCGTGTCTCGACGGGCCGTACGCCGACATCGAGGACGCCGACGGGTTCCGCGAGTCCGCCGAGAACGCCAACATGATCGGCTGCGACGGGAAGTGGGCGATCCACCCCTCACAGATCGAGATCGGTAACGAAGTGTTCGCGCCCGACCCGGAAACGGCCGAGCGCGCCAAGCGCATCGTCGACGCCTACGCCGAGGCGATGGAGAAAGGCCAGGGCGCCGTGAGCGTCGACGGTCAGATGGTCGACGAGGCCACCAACAAGATGGCCCAAGACATCGTCGAGACCGCCGAAGCCGCCGGCATTCTGTAAGTTGCCAGCATCCCAATCTCGCTCGTTCGCTCGTTTTTTAGGCACTCGGGGAGGAGCCGCCGGTATTGACATCGTCGACCTTGACGTTATCTCGGAGCTATCGGCGTCGAAAAAGCGACTGCGACCGCGGTTTGTCGCCGATCAGAGCGATTCGATGAGTTCGACGGCGTGCCCGTCTGGGTCTTTCACGAACGCGGTGCGCGCGCCGGCCGCAGGTTGGTCGCCCGGTTCTTTCACGACGCCGTGGTGGTCGATCTCATCGAACGTCGCGTCAACATCGTCGACGCCGACGGCGACGTGGTCGTAGCGGTCGCCGTCGGCGCTCGGCTCCTCGCCGTCGGTGTCTGATAGCTGGAACTCGACGCCGGCGTCGTCGGCGACGTACACGTTCCGCGTGTCGCCGTCGGCGGTCGTGAACTCCCAGGAGCGCTCGAACCCGAGCTGCTCGACGTACCAGTCTGCGGTGCGATCCGCGTCCGCCACGTTCAGACACGTGTGGAGTATCTCCATATCACGCCTTGTCCCAGCACCCTAATAAATCCCGACAGAACCGGGCTCGCGGTGTTAAGTTAAGCAAGAGGCGGGGACGAGGATTCAGTGCTCTATGCCGAAAAACGCCCTCCTCAGCGAGGTACCGAGTGGATCGACTTGGGTTTGTGGAGCGAGAGCGGACACCCCGCGAGATCATTGAAAAGGGTATTCGGAACCACTTGCGGAATCATCGCTCTCGAATACAGTTACTCTTCTTGAGGATTTGGGTATCGATCGAAGTCGCGTTGCTGTTCACAGCTGGGTACAAAAAGCTGACCTACAGCCAGCTGGCGGTGAGAGCCCGGATCGCGTTGCGATCGGTCAGAAGGCGATTCAAGTCAACGATGAGCGGTACTGACTGTACGCTGCCGTCGATCCAGAAACGAACAGAATCCTTCATTTACGGCTGTTTCCGACGTACACGATTCCGATCGCACGAGAGTTTCTCAGTGAATTAGCCGAGAAACACGACGTTGAAGACGCGCTGTTTCTCGTCGATGACGCCGACGATCTGATCGGTGGACTCCGCCGCAAAAACTACAGTCACCGCGTCGAACAACACGGCTTCAGAGAGTCCGTCGAACGTGTCATTAGAGAATTAGGCCGACGAACTGCTTCGTTTTCAAACTGTTTCAGCCACGTCGATCCACCGACCGCGGAAACGCGGTTACAAGCCCACGCCGTCTGGGGTAGTGTTCAGATAAGCTGATTCCATGCGAAAGCGAACGATCTCAGCCACTCATGAGCAGTTTCTGCGTTCGCGTTGCTGAGACAGTTCGAAAAATAGATAGTTCTGCGTTTTATCTCACAAAATACACGTTCGACGCGGTTCCGATTTCCATGTCGTTCGTATCTGAAATCGAGGCCATGCTTTTCACAGGCTCGGTGAAGTGGAACCGCGCTATCAACGAGAACGGTCGCGTCATCTACGTCGTGTTTTTCGCGGAGTTCAGCGAAAAACTGATCTGCGATCACGTTTGTTCTTGTCGGCTCAAGCGTTGTATGTAGCAGATCGTTCGAGTCGGGACCGACGGCGGCGTACAGCCAATATTGTTCATCCTCAAGCTGAATCACCGTTTCATCAATCGCAACGTGATTCGGGTTCCGACCTGACTCTGGCTGTAGATCGACCTCATGAACCCAGTTATGAACGGTAGATCGAACCCGACCGACACCGAATTAGTCAAGAAACGATACAGTATTTAAAAGCGACAATCAGGATAAACGAAGCTGAATTTTGAGCTTCATCAACAGCCGCGGTGTTGCTTCTCGCTCCACAAACGCTAAGTTGATCTCGTCTAAACAGCCGCTGAGGCGGTCGTTTTCGGGCATGAATCGCGTTGAAAACGCACCGCCTCACGTTTCAATCCTTATCTGAACACTACCGCCGGAGGTAACCCGAACGAGCCGGCGCGGTGTTCCGTGTTTCGTCGTTCGGCGCTTCCTACCGTGACAGCGGCACCGCGAACCGGTCCACGAACGGGTGCGCGTACTCGACGTCGAGGCGGTCGTACACCGTCGAGGGGATCGAGAGATCGGCGAGGAGGAGATCGCCGCCGACCGCCCGGAGTCCCGTCTTCGGCAGCGCGAGCGTGACCGTGCAGTCCGGTTCGACCGCGACACCCGGTGTCTCTCCGGTCGTCGCGTTCGTGCCGGAGGGGACGTCGAGCGATACGACTGTTTTCGCCGCGCCGCAGACCGCCTCGATCAGCTCCGCGGTAGAGCCGCGGGGCGTCCCCGCCAGCCCGTAGCCGATCAGCGCGTCGACGACGACGCCCCCCCAGCGCCGCGTCGGCGTCGAGGTCGGAGTCGCCGTCGACCGATTCGACCGGCACGTCCATCGCTTCCAGTATCCGGAGCTGTTCCGCGGTGACGCCGTCGACGTTGGTCCGAGGCCGGTCGAGAACGACCTGAACGGAGAGGCTCCGATTCGCCGGATGCCGAGCGCACGCCAGCCCGCCGCCGCGTGAGAACTGTCCCGAGAAGGCACGGTCGACGACCTCGGAGAGCGCGGGATGAACCTGGACCGCGTCGCGGATGTCCGCCACCGTTCCCGAGCCGGCGGTCATCGCGACGACCTCCTCGATCAGGTTCGACGCCCCGGGACCGACGATGTGGCATCCCTCGATGTTGCCGTCGAGGTCGATGAGCACCTTCACGAACCCCTCGGCGTGCATCGCGCTCCCGCGGGCCGTCTCCTCGTACGCGTACGTGTTCGCGGCATACTCGCCGTCGCGACGCTTGACGGGGCCGGTGAAACGTGGTTCGCCTCTCGTGCGTGTTTCGACGACGCACGAACGACTCTCGTTTATAAATAACCGTCCCGTTTGTGGCGTATGACCCTCGCTCTCTCCGTCGAACTGGTGGCGACGATCGCCATCGTCGTCGGTGTAGCGGGCGCCGTCAACGGGGTCGCGGGATTCGGATTCGCCGTCGTCGGGACGATGGTACTCGCCGCGACGCTCGACCCCGCGACCGCCGTCGCGTTCATGATCATCCCGATGTTCGCCGTGAACGTCGCACTCGTCGGCGACCTCACTCGGGAGGAGCTTCGGACCTGTGGCACTCGATTCGCGCCGCTACTCGTCGCCGCCCTCGTCGGCACCATTCTGGGGATGGCGCTTCTCGACAGGCTTCCGGGGCCCCCGGTCCGGATCTTGCTCGGACTCGTCTCGCTCGGGTTCGTTGCGACGACCCAGCGCGTCGTCCCCCTGCCGTCCCCGTCGACCGCGACCGAGCGGGCGGTCGCCGACACGCCCCTCGTCATGGCGGCCGTCGGAGCCGTCTCCGGCGTCCTGTTCGGCGCGACGAACGTCGGGGTACAACTCGTCGCGTTCGTTCGCGGTTTCGACCTCTCACACGGGCTGTTCGTCGGCGTCGTCGCGCTCGTCTTCGTCGGGATCAACGGCCTCCGAGTCGTCGCAGCGGGCGCACTCGGCCTTTATCCCGACCTTGGGCTCGCCTTCGCCTCGGTCGCCGCTGCGGTCCCCGCGGTCGCTGGTGTCGCGGTTGGAAAGCGCCTCCGCGAGCGCGTGAGCGAGCGCCTCCGGCGCGGGGTCGTCCTCGGGCTATTGACGGTCATCGGTGTCCGGCTGATCCTCGGCGGCGCGGGAATCGCCTGAGCGCCGTCGGCGACGAGGGTGATGATCCGATCGCTGTCACGTGGTGTCCGATCTGTGGTAGTGGCGTGGTTTACGATGCGACTGTTAACGGCCAGCACCTCGCCTTCGGCGTCTCAGGAAAGCTAGCAGATGATGATCTCGTGTTGTACGACCATGAGACCGAATCCGAGTGGAACAGTCGACCGGTGAGTGTATCGCAGGCGAGCTCACCGGTGAGCAACCCCGGATCCGCTCCGAACCGATGACGACGTACGCTGCCTTCCGCGATCCTACCCTGACGGCGTGGTGTTTCAGCCTGAATCCAGTGGATCGGCCGCCGCAAGCGGGTACGACGATTCGGGGTAGAGGGTCTACGCGGAGCGAGAAGCGTTCGGCCTCCGAGGGATGCGGGGTGAGGGGCCGGAGCGTGAGTGGGACCACGGGGATCTTGACCCAAAGACTACCATTCTCGGAGTGACCCCAGCCGAGGGTGGGGCGCTCGGCTTCCCGCTGCCAGTCATCGAGGCAGCTGGTGGTGTAGTGGAAGAAACTGTCGGCGAAACCGACATTGTTGTTCGTGCGACCGCCGCTCTCACTCGAAACCACAGAATCATGAGCCTCCTCATCAGCCACCGTCCTCGTTGAGAAACTCGAGGAGCGGTACGGGATAACCACGCCGATCGAGACCTGTGTCCAAGAGCTCACGAATAGGTACTACTGGGGGCTCGAAGTCCTCCAAGCACTCGACGAGCCGATGACGGTCGATGAGTTGGCTGCCGAATTGGAGGTGGACACCGACGAGGTTTGCGACCGGGTCGCGTACCTCGTGACGTTCGACCGGGTCCACCGATACGGTGAAGTCACCCAACCGGCAGAATAGGCCGAGCGATGGTTGATGGTCTACATTGAGAACATAGAGCCACCGGAGTTCGGTAGTTGAACTAGAAACCCTAGTATTAAATTGGGGTTTAACATTAAACAGCGAAGGTTTTGACTGTGGAGAGGGTAGTCGTTGATATCAACACGTTGCGTGGCGCTATATTTGGATTCGAGATGAGTGTCCCCCTCCACATATGAGTTCCAATTCCAAGAGTGTCCTTGACCAGTCAACAATCGTCACCGTCGGCGACACGGCGTGGATAGCCGCGTATACTGACCAGCTCGAGGCTCAGTTTGACGCAACTGTACAGTCAGTCTCGACAGCCACGGCAGCCCAAGAGAGACTTCACGAAACCACCGTAGACTGTATTGTTACCGACTATTGTCTCCCTGAGACCACTGGCATCGATCTCGTCCGTAGGATTCGCGACACAACCACGACGCTTCCCGTACTACTGGGGACAGCTGAAGGAAGCGAAGTCATCGCTAGTGAGGCTATCGAAGCTGGTGTTTCCGATTACATCGCCGTTCGTGTGCCTCCCGAGGAAATCGTTCCCGATGCGCTGCAACGTACCGAACGGGCCCTTCGGGACGCCCAGCGAACGGCGACACAGCGCGAGCGCGCACGACAGTTCGATGCCACCTTCCACGACACTCGGTCGGCAACGTGGGTACTCGACACGGACGGAACGCTCACGCGCGTCAACCAGGCCGCTCGCGACATTATTAATGTCGACGCTGACGCCGTGGTCGGTGACCCATTCTGGACGCTCCCATGGTGGTCGAGTGACACACAGACCAGCGACGACATCCGCCGGCTTGTCGAAGCAGCGCAACGCGGCAAGTTCGGGCACGCCGTCGTCACGCAAGCATCGGTAACTAGTGAACGGGTGTTGGATCTCTCCGTCAAGCCGGTCACCGACGAACGTGGCGAGCTCGACTCCATCATCGTTGACAGCGTCGAAATCACCGAGCGTGTCGACCTCGAACGGGAACTTCGGCGGTCGGAGGAACTGCACCGCGTCACACTCAACAACATGACTGATACCGTCCTCATGACCGACGAGGACGGCGAGTACACGTACGTCTGCCCGAACGTCCACTTCATATTCGGGTATACTGCCGACGAAATCCGAGAGTTGGGTACGATCGAGGATCTCCTTGGCGAGGATCTCTTTGACCGCCACGAACTGGCCGAGACGGGGGTTTTGAAGAACATCGAGACGACGGCGATCGACAAAGCCGGCCGCGAACACACCTTACTGGTAAACGTCCGCGAAGTCTCTATCCAAGACGGTACGGTGCTGTACAGCTGTCGGGATATTACGAAGCGCAAACAGCGCGAACAGGCACTGGCGACGCTCCAAGAGACCGCTCGGGACTTCCTGTACGCCGAGACCCACCAGGAGATCGCCCAGCACGTCGTCGACGACACGCCCGACGTCCTCGGGCTCGACGCCAGCGCCGTCTACCTCTTCGACGCCGACGACAACCACCTCCAGCCGGCTGCCCACTCACAGGCACTGCGGGACGCTCACGGTCCGCTTCCCGCGGTTCACGCGGACGGCCACGACCTCACGAGCCACAGCTTCGTCGAGAACGAGGCCCTGTTCTTCGAAGACGTCCACGAGGCGGATCGTCTCACTAATCCCGCGACCGAAATCCGAAGTGCCGCCTATATTCCGCTCGGGAACCACGGCGTGTTTATAACCGGGTCGACAGAAATCGGCGCCTTCGACGACGTTACGCGGGAACTCGCCGACCTGCTGGCGGCGACCGCTGAAGCGGCCCTCGACCGTGTCAGCCGCGAGTCACAGCTGCGCGAACAGGATCGCGAACTACAACGCCAGAACGACCAGCTCACGACGTTAAACCGGATCAACGAGACTATCCGCGAAATTGACCAAGCACTCGTGGAAGCTGAAACTCGCGAGCAGATTGACCACACCGTCTGCGAGCAGCTCACTGCTGATGGCCGCTTCCAGTTCGCGTGGATTGGTACGCTCGACGACGCGGGGAAAACGGTGACGCCACAGGCATGGGCAGGGACCGATCAGGGATACCTCGATACCCAATCGTTCCACGTCTCCGAGGAGACGGCCGAGCCGGCTGGTCGAACGGCGACAACAGGCGAGGTGACACACATCTCGAACGTCGCGACTGACCTTCATGCGGCCTCGTGGCGCAAGGACGCGATTTCCCGTGACTTCCTATCCGTGTTGAGTGTTCCGTTGGTGTATAACGACCTCTCGTACGGGGTCTTGACTGTGTACGCGGAGACACCTGACGCGTTCGACGAAACCATTCAGACGGTGGTTTCGGAGCTCGGGGAAACGATTGCTGCCGCGATCAGCGCGACCGAGCGCAAGCAGGCGCTGCTCACGACGTCAATGACCCGGATCGAGTACGAGGTGAGCGACCCGTCGTTCGTGCTCACGCAACTGGCAGCAGCGGCCGACTGCACGCTGACTTACGAAGGTGGTGTCCAGCAGACCGCTACCGGGAACTTCGTGTTTGTCACCGTGGATGACGCATCACTTGAGAGAGTCGTCGACGCAACAGATGGTCTCACAGTCGTCAAAGACGTCCAGCAGATACGCGGCGGCGAGGCTGGCGGTGTGTTACGACTTCGGCTGACTGAACCCTTCCTCGCGACGGAGCTCGCTGGTCACGGGGCTGTCCTTCGGAGTGTGACAGCTACGGCCACAGGTACGACGCTAGTCGTCGATCTGCCAGCAAGTGGTGACGTTCGGCACGTAACGCAGTTGCTCACTGACCGGTTTGGTGATACTGCTCTGGTGTCGAAGCAGACCCGGAAACAGGCCTCGGAACACGGGTTCTACGCGTCCGTCCTCAATCGCCTGACGGACAGACAGCTCGAAGTCCTCGAGACGGCGTACTACAGTGGGTTCTTCGAATCACCACGGAAGGCCGACGGCGAGGCTGTCGCGGACTCGTTAGGTATCTCACCACAGGCGTTCTATCAACATATCAGATCCGCACAGCGAAAATTGTTCGCGGCGCTCGTCGACGACCATACACCGGTCGCTGTAGGACACACCGAATGACTCCTCCGCGTTTCTGGGCCGATTCTAGTCTTCGAGCCCATCTTGCAGCCTATCCACGTCAATATCGACTACCGCTTGAATAGTAAACACCTGCGCTGAACTACGGTTCAGTGTTCAACTACCGAGTATTCCCTTCTATCCTCATTATTGGCGAGTAGAGTACCCCGCCCGACGGTGCTGGGACTCGCGATTAGCCATGAGAGATGTCGATCAAAACTCGGCCGAGGAATCGCCATACGAGTGTTTCGAATGCGGGAATGTGGTCGTTGCAGAAGAGAACCCTGGCACGTGCCCGGACTGCGCAGGTGAGATGCGGAATCGACGGACGCCGTTCGAATAAAAATGGCTTCGATATCAACGACACCCGACGAGACGCCGGAGGAACCGACCGAGGAAGAGTCCGCTCTGGAGACGGCTCGCCGCCAGCTCCAACACGCCGCCGGCCACCTCGACATCGACCAGCACATCGTCGAGCGCCTCAAACATCCGAAGAAGGTCCACGAAGTCACCGTCCCGATCGAACGCGAGAACGGTGATGTCGAGGTCTACACCGGATACCGGGCCCAACACGATAGCGTCCGCGGCCCGTTCAAGGGCGGGCTCCGGTACCATCCCGAGGTCACGCGCGAGGAGTGCGTCGGACTCGGGATGTGGATGACCTGGAAGTGCGCGGTGATGGACATCCCGTTCGGCGGCGCGAAAGGCGGTATCGCCGTCAATCCTAAGGACCTCACCGCCGACGAGAAAGAGCAGTTGACGCGCCGGTTCACCGACGAGATTCGGTCCGTAATCGGGCCAACGAAAGACATTCCTGCCCCTGACATGGGGACGGACCCGCAGACGATGGCGTGGCTGATGGACGCCTACTCGATGCAGGAGGGCGAAACCATCCCCGGCGTTGTCACGGGGAAACCTCCGATCGTCGGCGGCAGCAAGGGACGTGATGGGGCGCCCGGGCGGAGCGTCGCCATCATCACGCGCGAGGTGATCGACTACTACGACAAGGATATCAAGGAGACTGATGTCGCCATCCAGGGGTACGGCAGCGTCGGGTCGAACGCCGCCCACCTCCTTGACGACTGGGGTGCGAACGTGGTTGCCGTCAGCGACGTCAACGGTGGCGTCTACGACACCAACGGCTTGGACACACACGCCATCCCCTCTCACCACGAGGAGCCCGAAGCGGTGATGGGCCACGAGGCGCCCGAGACCGTGAGTAACGAGGAGTTGCTGGAACTTGACGTCGACGTGGTGATTCCAGCGGCAATCGGAAACGTACTGACGGCGGACAACGCCAACGACGTCGCCGCGGACATCATCATCGAGGGCGCGAACGGTCCGACGACGACTGCGGCGAGCGAAATCTTCGCCGAGCTCGACATTCCGGTGATTCCGGACATCCTCGCGAACGCCGGCGGTGTGACCGTCAGCTACTTCGAGTGGCTCCAGGATATCAACCGGCGATCGTGGTCGCTGGAGCGCGTCAATGACGAACTGGAGACGGAGATGCTGGCGGCTTGGAGCGACGTGCGCGAGGAGTTCGATACACGAGACGTGACGTGGCGTGACGCTGCGTACATCGTCGCACTCTCTCGAATTGCCGAAGCTCACGAGACACGCGGGCTCTGGCCGTAGTCCCGACGATGGCCGATATTGAGGAGAAATCGGTGGCTTCTCTCCTCATCCCTGCTTTTCGGCGACAAAGACGACCCGTCCGAATGAGTCCTCGGTGTATATTCCGTTCAGCGATTGAAAATGACTGCCCCCATATCGATGCCAAATAGATGGTAGTAGACGCGGTCGACACGATTGTCAATCTCGGAACGACTGTCTTCGTCCTGTCGACGATGCTTGCTGTCGCACTCGACCTGTCTATTGAGAGGATTTGATCCGATCGCTACTGTTGTACGGAAATGACGGAAGTCGAGTTGTTTCAACTGTTTCCAGTAGCACTCTTCAGCGACCGGCTGTTTCATCTTGTGTAGTGTTCCAAGAAGGATATTTCAATAAGAAATCCGCTAATAGCTGAACGAAAATGGACGCTGACATCGCGATTCACGACGCATATGTCCTCACGGTCGATGACCGAAACCGGCTCTACGAGCGGGGGACGGTACTCATCGAGGATAGTCACATCACCGATGTGCGAGCGTCCCGTGACGACGATGCGGACATCGATGCGACTCGCGTCATCGACGGCGAGGGCAAGCTCGTGATGCCGGGGCTCGTCAACGCTCATACCCATCTCGAACTGACACCGCTGATCGGCGCGTTCAGCGACCTCGACCTGACGGAGATGATGAGCGGGATGACCGCCATCTTCGGCCACATCGCCGAGGGCGAATACGGCTACCTCACCGAGGCGGGGTACGAACTCGCGGCACTGAACTTCCTCGCGGGTGGCGTCACCACCGTCAACTCCATGGACGTCCGGCCGAGCGCGGGCGCGGAGACGTTCGGCGAGGCGGGCCTCCGCGGCTTCTTCGGAGTGGCGCTCTCCGATCTGTTCTGGGACATCCCTGTCGACGACCAGTTCGCCCGCGCCCGCGAGTTCATCGACGAGTACCAGGACACCTACGACGGACGAATACGAGCGACGATCAACCCCCACGACGACTGGTCGTGTACTCACGAGATGTGGGAGCGCACTGCTGGTCTCGCCGCCGAGTACCCCGACCTGCTCGTTCACACCCACCTGCTGGAACTCGAGGCGAGCAACAAGATGGCCCGGTCGAACGGCGCCGACGACTCGCTCGCCCTCCTCGACGACGTCGGCCTGCTGGACGACCGACTGGTAGCCGCGCACTTCCGGCTGGCCGACGGCGAGGATATCCGACGGACTGCCGAGGCTGACGCATCGGTCGCACACTGTCCGTCCATCTTCTGTTACTGGAACACGGACGGCGACGTGCAGTGGACGCCGGTGCCGGAACTTCGAGACGCGGGCGTCGACGTCGGTCTCGGTATCGACGACCACTACTGGCACGACTCCTACAACCTGTTCGGCGAGGCGCGGCAGGCACGGCTCGCGGCCAATCTCAAGCGGTCGACCGGCCAGTACCACTCGATGGAGCTGGTGCGGATGCTCACTATCGAGGGTGCAGAAGCCCTCGGCGTGGGCGACGAGATCGGCAGCATCGAGTCCGGCAAGCGCGCCGACGTCATCGTGCTCGACGTAGAGAAGCCGAAGTTCACGCCGCTGACCAATATCCCGGCGCAGGTCGCTAACAACGCGGCACCGGCGGACGTGGAGACGGTCATCGTCGACGGCAACGTGCTGATGCAGAATGGCGAGATCGAGACGATGGATGCCGAGGCGGTGCGCGAGCAGGTCGAATCCGCGGTCGACCGCTTCGCGTCGGAGACCGACTGGGAACTCGGGATCGGTGGCAGTGAGCCACCGAGCAAAGTGGATGTCGCTCGCGATCTGCCGAAGCGCGGCCCTGCTCAGTTGCTCGGGCGGCTCGCGTTTCAGTCGATCGAAGATAAATACCCGTTCTGAGACAAGTCGGTGGTGTCTGCCGGAAACGCCCACAACCTATGCACAGGTTCTGGCGTTCGCAACGAGAGGGAGTTCGGAGAAATTGAGACTACAGGGAGTGGCGGAGTACAGTATGAGAGGAGTTTTGCGACGCCCGTAGCACAAACAATTTCGGCCTTGGACAGGTTCATTGTCGGAACAAATGTAAGACAGGTTACGTGAGTTGAGAGACTCCCTTCATGTGAGCAAGCTCAGGCGACAATTTCCAGTGAGACATCGCTTCTCGGCGCCGGTGATGAGCAAGTGTTTGCACAAACAACCAACGGAACTCTATACGCCCTCACTCAGCCACCATAACCCGAGATACTACGGTAGCAGACAACAGCGTTAGCAAGCGTTCACCCCGGGGTCAAGCCGCGAGGCACCTGGTCTGCTCCGCCTGTAGATTCTGGTTAGTCTCGTATAGATCAGCTACTGCAACTCTTCGACGAGGGCAGCGACCGCCTCGTCGACGAGGTCGCTGTCAAGACGACCCTGCCAGAGGTCGATATCTTCGTGGTCGATCGATTGGACGCCCCATGGGACGATCCGACTCCCATCGGGCGTCCCACCACGAAGCCAACTCTCCCCCGGGATGTCGATGAGATCGTCCATCCAAGATTTCGACGTCAACGTCAGCACGATATACTGATCGCCGTGAAACGGCCGCCCCTTGTGATTCGAGAGAATGAGCCACGGCCGGGCGTCTTCCTCGCCTTTGAACGGATCATCCCCGTAGACGACGTCACCCCGCTCGAAAATCGGTGTCTCTTCGTCGGTCACTGTTCGTCCTTGACGCTCGGGTGTGTTTCCTGCGGTGCATGCTCGCGCCAAGAATCCTTGTCCTCCGCACCCAGCTGATCGTTGAACAGCGCCGTTGCTCGTTCGTACCCGCAGTATCCGTCGAGTCGTCCGGCGTCGTTGGTTACCGCCCAGTACGTCGCCTTGTGTTCGACCAGACCACGATCCTTCAGCCGCGAGAGTGCAGTGCTGACTGCACCCTCGTCGACGCCAATCTGGGAGGCGATTTCACGGGCCTTGAACGCCCGATCATCGTTAGCGGCGAGGAACCCAAGGACCTGATCCGGGACGGAAAGGTCCGCGAGCTCGTCCTCACTCGTGTTCTCGAAGGTCTCTCGGTCGATAGACATCGTTACGTAGGGATACGTCATCTGCTGTAAAGAGTGTTAGGAGTGAAAGCTCCGAAAATGGCGAAGAGACATCATTGCTGACCCCGAGGTAGCTCAAGAATCGTATCCATTGGGCCGACCGATCTCAACTACTGTCTGAGCGGAGAAGTTGAGACTACAGGGAAGTTGGCGGGGTTGTGAGTATTCACTTCAGAACTACTCCGGAACAATCTCCGTCATAAGGACACAGGGAAAGAAAGTGAGAGAACGTATCTTAGTGTTGGTCGGTCTTATTCGCCCCTGACCGTCCGGTTCGCTGGTGAGAGGTCGGTCCTGATGATCTCGTCCGATGAGACTGTCGCGCTGGTTCCGTCATCGTCTTCGACTTCAACGGTGAAGGAGCCGTTCTCGCCGCGTTCGATCGAGGTCTCGTTGATCTCTATCTGGGTGGCTTGGGCATCGGTGAGACGCGTGGCGTTCTCTTCACCGTTCGTGTCCTGACTCTGCTCCGTATCGTTGAGGTCGTAGTCGCTCGTGTTGATCGTGATAGCGTTGGACGCGTTGAGTTTCACCGGTTCATCGGTGGAGGTGACCTGTTTCCCGGGAAGATCGACATCTGCGATGACCCTTGTCTCGTCTGGCTCCTTGAGTGGAGCAATCTTGACGCGGATCGTGTCTTCGTCCAACCCGGAGGCCGAGGCTTCGAAATGGACGGCGGCACCCTCGTCGAAGTAACTCCGGACCGTATGGTTCATCCAAGCCGTCTCAATAGCCCGGTCAACCTCTTCATCGCTCACTTCTCCGGGGGTGATGACGTCGACGGTGTAGTTGGCTGGCAATGCATCATCCGATGCTGCGTCGGTCGTCGGTCCATCCATAGCGGCGACGGCACTACCAGTCCCAAGAGCGAGTAGTGCGGCGACCGCGAGGACGGCAAGTTTCGTGCGCATAGTGCGTCAATTCACCTTGTAGTGTGGAGACACCACCGAAGCCTCCAGACCCTGAAGGAGTGGTGCTCTCCACGTAGACCGTTAGATGAAAGACCTGAAAGTGATTGATTGGAAATGTGTTACGGAACCGGTTCACAACCCGTTTCACCCAGTAGTCAACCGAGAACTACGTAAGGACGACGACGTTGCCCATCCCGTTACGCTTCCGTTCGACCAAGTCCTTGCTTTCGAGGGTATCCAAGGTTCGGCTGACCGTGGCCTTGGACAACTCGGTCCCCTCGACGATATCTCGTTGTGGAAGTTTACCGTCGGCGTCGAGCACGACGGTATAAACTGTTTCCTCGTTGTTACGTAACCGGTCAGCCGTCTCCTCCCACCGCTCCTCAGGGTCCGGGGTGTCGTGCTGGACAGTGCCGCTACCGTGTCCGTCACTGATTGCTTGCCGTGTCGGTGGGCGTTCTCCGCCGTTTGCGATGGTGTTCGGTGTCGCTGTCTCGGTCGTCGGGACTGGGGTGGGATAGTCGTGGAGTAAGAGGTAGGTGCCGCTGGCACCGAGGAGGGAGGCCGCGACTGTGATGAGGGCGACATCGGTGTAGGTGAAGTACTGGCCGAGCTGGGTGGTTTGTGTGCTGCTGTCGCCGATAGAGACCATAACCGGTGAGGGAGTGATCAGTTGGACGGCAAGCACGAGGACCGCGGCAACGAACACGGCCGCCGCGATCAGGCGCTTACCGTGGAGGGCTGACAGGTCCATATGATCAGGGTTAGTGAGGACTCCGTCTAATGCGTATCGTTCTTTTGCTGTGAAACCGGGGTGAAACGCCTGTGAAACGCATTTCTAACCATTTCCCAACCAGTTTCGCGAAGCACTGATATGGTCTTTCACCCAACTTCTGGTCACGAATGACATCCGATCTGTGGTCCCGCCTCACCCTGTTGGTGGTCCTCGCCGCCCTCGGTGTCTCGCTGGCTGTCATCGGGAGCGCGGTCGGTGCGACGACTCCCCTCGCTGCCTCCGAACCGAGTGCAGCGTTTGTCGTGTCTGAGGACAACGTCACCTTCGAACGGGGCAATCAGCGGGCTACCCTCCTCAACAATACGACCGGGGTCGACAGTATCGAGATCGAACAACAAGGCAGTGGTACCTACCACGTGAACACGGAAGCCAAGAACCCACTGACGGACAGCGAACGCAACCAGGCCAAAGCAATCGCCCGAGGCAACGCCACCGTACAGCAGACAGTTCAGGACCTGGATCAGTACGAACTAACCGTTGAACCGATCCGCAAACTGACCGTTGACTCTGCTCAGACCACCTCCTTCACCGGCCTCACCAACACCTCGAGGGACGGCGAGAAAGTTGCGGAAGAGGAGACGTTCACCCTCACAGTCGAAGACAGTAACGAGACGGGCACAGTCACCATCGACCGTGAATCCGAATACGTCGAAAACGAGGCTGTCGTCAGGATTCGCGATTCCGCCACTGACGAGATCTGCTACTCCGCCACAGTCAACCTCGAAAACGAGACTGTCACCGACATCTCTGACTGGCACTCGGATTACCCCTAGTCGTCTCACCTCTGCTGAGGAAGGTAGTCGGGAAACTGAGTGGCATTCGATCGTCGAAGCTGTTCGCATGCATTGAGAAAGTCAGTTGCGACTTTTCTTCGTGTAGAGCCCTGCTTGCTAACCGCAGTCGCTCGCTTCGACTCTCTTGATTTAGCGGCCTACCTCGCTGTAGTATGGCGATTCAACACAACCCCGAAATGAAAGCGAATAGAGGAGAACGGTCTTAGGAGTGAGCAAGATTCAATTCAATTTCATTCACGATGCTACGGACGAGATTTGGGAGTTCCCGATCAAATCGGTCACCAGTAAGGCGGTGTGTCGGTCCCGCGACGGCTAATGCACCAAGTACGTCACCATCGGGCCCTGTTACAGGGGCTGCCACCGATCGAAGTCCTTCGGTGCTCTCTTCGCTGTTGAAAGCGACGCCACGATCCCTGATCTCTGCGAGCTCGTCGAACAATACCGTTTTTTCAGTGATAGTCTGTGGTGTCGCCGCTAGAAGTCCGTAGCGGTCAACGATTTCGCGAACCCACTGGTCGGAGTGTTGTGAGAGGATCGCTTTCCCCGCAGCAGTCTGATGTATCGGGAAGCGTCGACCTTCACGGCCACGTGAATAGACACCACTATGGCTAACATCGCGGTGAAGAACGACCGCATGACCGCGCTCTTCGACGGCAAACTGAGCGCTTTCTCCCGTCTCGGCCGCGAGGTCACGGAGTTTGTGTTTGATCTCTGCCGATCCCGGATACTCCGAGCGTACGTGCGCCCCCAAGTCGAGATACCGGAGGCCAAGTCGGTATTCCTCGTCTTCTTTTACGACACAGCCGTGTTTCATCAATGACCGGAGATGCTTGTGAGCTGAACTTTTTGAGAGGTCGGCCCTCTCAGCCAGTTCGGTCACGCCGGCGCCGTTCGTCTTCCGAAGGGCAGTAACGATAGCGAACGATGTGTCGATACTCTGTATCGTCGATCCATCTGCTTCAGGACTACTACCACCCGGTTTCCAGTCTTCCATTGAATAGAAGGAATCCGGGAAGTACAAAGTAATTTCCCCAATAAGAAATAGATAAGAATATTGTTTCTTATCGTTACAGCCACGTCCGATATACTCTCGGGATCTCGTTTTGAGGTCGAATCATCCGAACCAGAGCGTATCACCACCGCACTACTTTTTACAATATTCAATAGCAGAAAATAGAGAGGAAAAGTTAGTAAGACTGCTAAACTATGTTTTCTTCTCGTGAATCTACTTGGTGTATATATGTGTATTCGACCATGGGAGAAGTATGAGTTCGATAACGGACCAGCAGATACGGTCGATCGACGATCTGGAAGTTATTGTCGACACAGACTTTCACCTGACGGAGCGTCAGGAAGACATTTTTCCGTACCTCGAGAGTCCGTTCGACGAGTTACTAAATAGCCAACAAGGTGACGACTACGGCTATCTCGGTCGTGTCTATCCCGCACACGGGATGGTGTACTCAGTGACGATCGGGAAAGCTGACTCGGAAACCGTTCGTACCAAGGAGGACATCCAGAAGGGAAGAGACCTAGTCGAGTGGGATAAAGCGATCATCACGCCGACTCAGAACCTGTATCTCGGGGCCGTTCACCATGACGACCTCGCAGCCGCACTCGCGACGGCGTACAACAACTGGCTTCTCGATGAGATTGTCGATCCTGAAAACGGCCTATACGGGGCGGCAATCGTGGCCCCACAAAAGCCGCAGAAGGCGGCTGAAGAAGTCGAGCGCCGAGCCAACGAAGACGGAATTGCGGCGGTGATGATCCCGAGCGGGTCCGTCGACCCACTCCTCGGTCACGAGTCCTACTACCCGCTTTATGACGCGTGCGAACGGGCAGGGCTGCCAATTAAGATGCACAACGCCGCCGGAACGATGATGACGCGGTTCCCGTCCACGTGGCAGGCGATGAATCGAGCACTTCCAGTTCATGCGACATCACATAACATGATGCACCAGACGAATCTGGCGGACATGCTGACTCGGGGCGTCCCCGAACGGTTCCCCGATCTCAACTTCGTCATCCAAGAATCCGGTCTCGGCTGGTATCCGTACTTCATGCGGCGGTTCGATCACGATTATATGGGGGCAAAATGGGACGCACCGATGCTCGATAAGCGACCGAGCGAATATCTCAAAGATCAATTCTACGTAACGAGTCAACCGGTCGAGGGGTTAGATGATCCGCAGTATCTCACTGAGACGATTCGTCACTTCGAGGGAGAGAACAGCCTGATGTTCTCCTCCGATTACCCGCACTTCGACTTCGATAATACCGGTGAGCTACTGAAGATACTTCGCTCGGAGTTCACCAGCGAAGAGATCCAGAACATCTACGGAAAGACCGCAGAGCGAGTGTACGCCTTCGACTAACCATGAGTGAGTCCACACAACCAGATCCGGACCAGAGTAACATACATCACGTCATCGCAGCAGACGACATATCTGACGGTGAGCGCATCATCGTAGATATTACGGGCCGGGAGATTGCTGTCTTCCACTCGAACGGAGAGTTTTATGCACTGTCGAACTACTGTACGCATCAGGGCGGTCCAGCCTGCGAAGGGTTGTTGAGTGGAACCCTCGACGTCGATAAGGACGATGAACTCGTGTGGGCGTGTGATGACGAAATTGTCGCGTGTCCCTGGCACGGGTGGGAGTTCGATATCACTGACGGCACTCACACGGCAAGCGACGATTACCGGTTGCCGACGTACGACGTCCACATCCTAGACGGAGAGCTGTACGTCGAGTTGTAGCCTGAAATCGGGTATCCGCTTCGAGCAGAAATTCAATTTCCCCACATGGTACACAGCGATCGGGTACGCTCAGTACTGGAAGATGCCAAACCACCGGACTGGCTCGACGGCGATGACCCATATGCAGACATCGATATCGAGCAGCTCCCTGACTGGTGGCACGACGCTATCGTAGAGTTCAGGGAACACAATCTCTCTCCGTATCGACCACCGCGGTTTACAGACGACGTGCTCGTGCCGCCGTTAATCTTCCAGATAGAGACAGCGTACGATATCGAAATCAAATTGGTGGGAGTCAACGTAGATCATGGAGATACATGGGAAATTTGTGTTGACGGTGAAGTTGCATCCACTGTCAAGCGGGAGCGGCTGTCGGACGGATACACACTGTACAAGATGACGAGTGAGAAGTTCTTGGACATCGTGCAGACACAGCTGTGACTGCGATCGGCCCCGTATTCTTCGAGAAGCTCACTTACTCCGTATGATACCACCGATCGGTCTTCCACCCGTCTCCGTTAGTGCCCCAGCTATCGAACATCGCCTCGTCGCTCCCGTAGCCGACGGTCACGCCATCGATCGGTGTCCGTCTGCTGGGAGGTGGTCCACCTCGCCTTCGAGCACCCGAAGAACGGTGTATCGGAGGTGCTCGTGAGTTCGGTTGTCTGTCGTACGAGCGATCTGATTGTCCTGCTTGGCAACGTGCTCGGCTTCCTTGGGAGCCGTCTGAGATCGGGTTCAGTCATTTATTCAACAGAGGCCAGAACGCGCCTCCGCCTCTCTTAGGCGCTGAAAACTTAACCAACAGAGTAGAAGAAATCCATCGCCACGTTGGTTAATTGAGTCCGCTCTGATGTAGAAACGCGGAGAGCCGCAGTAGAGTGGCTGTTAGTGTGTTTTCTCGCTGGAGTGAATTCTGCCGAGGCTAGCCGTCAAACAGTTCTTCAACTACATACCTCTCATCGGCGATCGACCGTTTTCCGCAACTCTACACAAGAGCGTATCTGATTAACCAACAAATGTATGGCGCTACACGCTTTGTTGGTTAACACGGTCGCTTATGTCCTACGAGCCACCGACGCCGCCGGCGGATCTCTCGACAGATACCGTCGATACGCTCAACGACTACTCCCCAGACCAGCTCCAACACGTCGCGCGCTACGCCGAGGAACTGGCGGAGCACAAGGCTCGTGAGGCGCGCCTCGAGGAGGAATCAGGTGACAACGAGAAAGACAAGCGACCAGACGACCTCCCGGCCGACGTTCCTGCTAAAGCAGCGATCACGATCAAGGAGATCAACGACAATCGCTACTACTACTGGCAGTGGAGAGATGGCGAAAAAATCCGTTCTCAATATAAAGGGCCCGTCAGCTCAGACGAATAGCAGACTCAGAGGGGTTGTTTAGCGGTGGCATGTACAATCTAGCACGTACACATCGATAGAGGTGTGTATCCAGTCAACAGACACTCGTACACATCGATAGAGGGGTGTCGGCTAGGCATCGAACTGGCTGCAGGTCATTGGAAGGATAGCTAATCCTACTCAGTCGTGTTAACATTAGACACCTATAATTCGACTGTTCAAGCCTTCTAAACGCACATCACACATCGATAAAGGGGTGTGGACGAGGAATGGTCAATAAATGCATTTGGTGGAAAATGTGAATTTTCAGTAATTGTGATTTGCTACCAGACGGGTTGTACACATCGATAGAGGGGTGTCTCGTAAACCCAGAGTTTACTATTCCATTGTCAACTGGAGTTACGTCTGGTTTCTGATTTGTGCTTTGACGACAGAATTAACCTCGCCTTCGGATACAGCTTCAATACGGGAATCCTCTCGAAGCGTCTCGAGAATTGTTTCTGGACGTTCACCAAACCGGAATTCGAGAAACATCCCAGAGCTGGGGCCATGGCTCCGCCGTTCAAAGTCAACAAGCGAGTACGTTGTGAGCTCTTTCATCTTGTTGACGTAGGTTTCTTGATGATACTGATCAGCACCGATTGCGTCGGTGAGATACTGATACACCCGATACCCCGTTGTACTCCGCGCTGTCCCATCTATCGTTTGGGATGCGACCGCCGCCGTGGCATAGAGACACAGTTTCTTCTGTGTACTGATACCGCGAACAACCTCCAACACACGATTCTTTTCGACCTTTGCCTGGGCGGCCCGGACGTGTTCTTCGCGCACGCGAGCATCCCCTTCTCGTTCAGCGAGTTCGCCAGCGACTCGCATGAGATCGATCGCTTTCCGCGCATCACCGTGTGTTTGCGCTGCGAACGCTGCTGCAAGTGGGATCACGTCATCATCGAGGACATCGTCGTGAAATGCGTCGTGGCGTCGACGAAGAATAGACTTGAGCTGATCCGCATCGTAGTCGTCAAAGTGGACGTCTTCCGGTGTGAATGAGCTCACTGCGCGGCTCCCCACAGCCTCCATCATCTTCGTGTCGTTTGAGATAGCAACGACAGAGATGTACGCGTCAAGTTCGTCGTTCGCCCCCGCTCGAGAAAGCTGATACAGCAGTCGTGAAAATGCGGGTTCTTGTTTATCGCGCCGTCCGACAAGCATGTCGAGCTCATCAAGGACGAACACGACCGAATCGAAATGCGTGTTGACGATGCGGAAGAGCTCATCCCACTTTTCTTTCGTTGCAACTCCGTGTTTCGGCACTTGGACCTCGATACCGGCTTCATCAGCAGCCTGTTGTGCGAGTTCATACACGGCAACACCGAGTGTGTCGAGATCTTGGCAGTTGACTTCGATCGTGCCGAACCGTATATCTCGAGACACACAGATCCGGCTGATGTTGTTACAGACGGCTTTCGTGATGAGCGATTTTCCCGTTCCAGACGGACCGTACAGAAACAGATTCGGTGGTCGGTTGTCACCGAGCGCGACGCGAAGCATCTTCGTTACTTCTTGGAGCTGTGCGTCACGGCCCACAATACGGTCTTCTTCAACCACATAGTTCGGGTCGAGCAGTGACCGATCACGGATAAGTCCCTGCTGCTCGTCGAACTCTAACAGCATATCCTCAATCGATTGCGACGAATGTTCAGAAGAATCACCGGCTGATCGATCCTCGCTCGCTTCTTGGGACGGTGATGAAGATGCTGGCGTTTCCGCTGTGGCGTCTGAGAGGTTGGTTTGGCCCGCCGTCTCATCCTCCAGCAATCCCGGATCGGGATCGTCGGAGTCGTCTGTACCCATGCCCCAGACGATATTGGCTAGTAACAAAAAGGTTGGCACCTCTATCGAAGTGTGATTAACCGTTTTAGGCGCTTCTACCGTTTGATTAGGTCCATGTCTGCTCTCACAGCCAAAGCACGTCCTGCGGCGTGTAACGATGTGTTCTCCCACGGGCACCGACAGACACACCCCTCTATCGATGTGTTCGGCGTCCTCGAGCGGGGAGTGATCTACACGAATGTCTGAGCGAGCGTCCACAAAGACTCGGTAGTAAGACGCTAGCAACGCACGATTTGACTTCTCCAAACTTCTAAGCCAGTCGTTTTGTGGCCATTTCCATCTCTTCTTCTTTCTTATTTCTTCTTTCTTATTAACACAACACACACACCCCTCTATCGATGTGTTCGATGTGTTCAGACAAGACGCATTTTGTCGCCTTCATCCTGACAAATATCTAATTGGCGTATCTGCTCTATTGTCGCCGTATCAGGCCTCTACGCCGGTATTTACTCAATATCCGAAATCCGATCGTATTCGAACCGATGGCAGAACCGGCTACACCTGTCTGGAACACATCGATAGAGGGGTGTATGTCTTCGACCCTCGAGTAAGAGACGAATGAGTTCCACCACTTGCTCAGAAGCAGGTTTCGTCTGCAGCATCACGTTAGATGCAATACATTAAGAACACATCGATAGAGGGGTGTCCGATTTACAATCCTTGGAACTCGTTCTACTTTGTTCTCTACTTCAGCTGTATTATCTGACTTCGCTCGTCGACAACGGCCCGAGGATGTGACGCGTCAGGTGATAGGGTTATAAGCGCATACCCCCGTCTTTAGGCGGGGGTCAAGCGGACAATAGCGTACATTTCCGCTGACGACGCCACGGCTGGATCTCTCACCAATTCACCGCCAGTATTAACCTCCGCGACCACATAGTGTGTATCACGGATGAAGACCACACGGCACGCGACCTACAACCTCAACTACCACATAGTGTGGGTGCCGAAGTACCGCAACTCGGTACTCAAAGGCGAGGTCGCAGACCGTGTGCGAACCATCCTCCACGAAATAGCTGACGACAAGGGCCTCAAAATACTCGACCTCACCGTTCAACCCGATCACGTCCACCTATTCGTCAGTAGCCCACCCAAACACGCACCATCCCTTCTCGCTAACTGGTTCAAAGGTATCAGCTCTCGGAAGTACAACCACCGCTACGCCGACCACGACGGCGAGAAAATCGGATGGGCGAGAGGCTACTACGCAGGGACAGCAGGGCAGGTATCGAGCGAGACGGTCAAGAACTACATCCAGCGTCACGAGGAAGACGGGTCGTGACTGAACTCACGAAGACGCTGGAACTGAAACTGGTTCAGCCGAACGCACACAAGCGGCGGAAACTCCGTGAGACGCGCGAGGCGTACCAGCGGGCGCTTCACGACGCCTTTGACGCTGGCTGTACCACGCAAACCGAAGCGAACGACGTGGTGGTCAGTTACGACCTGACCGGATACGCGAAGAACGCGCTCAAGAAGTACGTCCCGCAACTCACAACGACGTACAACGCGGGAGAGCTTCACGACGACCACCCTGTTCGGTTCACCAACGAAGGACTACGGCTTGACCACAAGTCCGAGAACGCGATCGAGTGGTACGTCAAAATCCCGCACCACGAGGACTACCACCTCTGGATGCCAGCACAACCGAACCCCGAACAGCGAGACTGGTTGGAAGCGTTGAACGCGGGAGATGCGGAAATGGGCGAGAGTCGGCTGTTCGAGCGGGGCGGAACGTGGTATCTCCACGTCACCGCCACCCGCGACGTGGAGGGAGGTTCCGAGGTGTCCGGCGAAGAACGGACACCCATCGGTGTCGATATTGGGGAAGCGTCACTCGTCACGGTGTGTCACCGCGACGACCACGGTTCTCCGACCGCTCCTGAACTATGGGCCGACGAAGGGAAGTCGGTTCGTCAGCTCCGGAAGACCTACTTTACCGCCACGAAACGGCTCCAGACGCGCGGAAGCGAACGTATCGCGGAGTCCTTCGGGAACGACCTGTGGAACCAGATAGACGATGTATTCCATCGCGTCACCCGCGAAGTCGTGGAGTATGCTGAGTCCGTCGAGAATCCCGTTCTCGTTCTAGAAGACCTGACGTACATCCGGGAGTCGATGGACTACGGCGTGTATATGAACCGCCGTCTCCACGGCTGGGGGTTCGCCAAACTCCACGCGCAGATACGCTACAAGGCCGTCGAAAAAGGGATTCCTGTCGAGACGGTGAATCCGCGCAACACGTCGAAGGAGTGCCATGCGTGCGGTGAGGTGGGGTATCGTCCGAAGCAGGCAACTTTCACCTGTACGAACGACGCTTGCTGGATGGGCGAGTACCAAGCGGACGTGAACGGCGCGATAAACATCGCAGACCGCTACCTCAGCGGAGAGAGTCGGTCCAGAGAATACGAGACCGACGATGACTCGGCTGAGGATGGGGCGCGTTTGACCGCGCCACAAGACAGCCAAGCCGATGCTGAGACCCAGCAGGCGACGCTTGGAACGTATGCGTCTTGAAACCGTAGGGTTGGGCGAACGCTCAGCCTGAAATCCCGTGGTGGGATTCCCGCGTCTTCAGGCGCGGGAGGAGGTCAATAGCTACATCCGCTCTTACGCACCCTGTCCATCGTTCCCGTTTCACTGGCCCAGCGCGGCGTTCGATCTCGGTTATAAGCACTCTGAAGTCGAACGCCTCATTCCCTAACTCAACGCGACCCGATTTGGGTCGGGTCTTTTGATGGGCGAAAGGGAAAGCACACGATATGACCGCTGATCCAGCGGCTGTCGGGGAGACGCCACTGCTAGAACTCGATATCGATGTCTCCCCAACCGTGTACGCAAAAGTCGAGTGGTTCAACCAGATTGGGGCCGGGTACGGTGGTGGCTCGATCAAGACTCGTATCGGGAAGGCCATGGTCGACGCGGCGGTCGCGGCGCCCGAACCGGTCGCGGACCGGACGCTCCTTGAGGCATCGAGCGGCAACACCGGGACCGCAGTTGCTCGATTCGGTGCGGAACGGGGGTTCGATGTCGAGATCGTCGTTCCCGACGATGCTGGCGCTGGGAAGATCGCGGCGATCGAGGCCGCCGGTGCCGAGACGACGTTCGTCGACAGCGATCGGGGCTATGACGCCTACGTCGAGGACTGTCGAGATCTGGTCCGCGAAGCACCCGACGCGTATTGCTACTTGAACCAGTACGAGAACGCTGCGAATCCGGCGGTCCACGCGGCAACGACCGGCGTCGAGATCTGGGACCAGACAGACGGCGCCGTGACACACTTCGTGGCTGGTGCCGGAACCGGCGGTACGCTCGTCGGTGTCAGCAACGCACTCGATGACCGCGGCGTCGACGTCTACGGGTTCGAGCCGGCGACCGACGAACACGACATCGCGGGGTTGAAACACAGTCACTCGACCGACCACTACGTGCCGGGAACCTACGAGCCGGCGGCCGTCGAGACGTTGTCCTTTCTTCCCACTGACCGTGCGTACGAGTACGCCCGCTGGTTACACGCTCGCTACGCCGACCGATCCCCCATCATCGCCGATCCCGGACAATGGGATCGACAGTTCGTCCGCGAGCATCTCCGAGTCGACGGTGAGCTCCTCGTCGGTCCGTCGAGCGGGGCCTGTGTGGCGATGGTCGACCGGCTGGCGTCGATGGGCGTCCTCGACAGCGAGGACGTGGTCGTCATCCCGTTCCCGGACAGGGGTGACCGGTATCCCGAACGGAATCTGCGCGGGGCGTCCAGCGAGACCCATTCGGCGACGAAGTCGACACCAGCGGCTTCGTCGGCACGGCCCAACAGCGGGTGAATGGTCCCGAGCGGGCGGCGAACTGGCTGGTACTCGTGGGACGGCGCGGTCGGTTCCAGCGTTGCCATCACGCTCAGGACGAATGAGCAGTTCGTCCTCGGCGTCGAGACCGGCCATCGGTTTTACTGACCCCAGCCGAACTCGTCTGAAGAACGCCCCCTAATTCGTCACAGATCGCCCCTGCGCTGAGCCGACTCACTCGACTGACCGCGGTTCGAGGTGATCGCTGAACCACGCCGCCGCCTCGACGACGCTGGTCAGTGGTTCCGGAGCCAAGACACGACGAAGGACACGACCAGCAGGGAACCGCCGAGCGCCGCCGGGAGCGGCGACGAGAGGCGTTCGAGGTCACGTGGACCGTCGACGGCGTGGGCGTACCTGTTTACCGACTGGACGGCACGGTCGATCTCCGCGGGATTGCGAACGGATCCGCGTGAGTCGAGTTGTGACATCGATTACCCCTCCCGGCGCGTGGGGTACTTGTGGTCCGGGTCCGCGAGACACTCCGTTTCCGCGAGGATCGTCTCGACGTGCTCGGAACGGGGCTTCTCGTGGTCGACGGGGACGGTGTCGTCTAGTTGCTGTCGGACAAGAGCCCGATTGTCCGCGAAACGCTTGTTGGGCGCTCGGGCACCTCTGTGCGGAAGACGCGGTCCCACCGTTGCAAGACCGAGCACGCTCTGACGACAACGCCGATGTCCGCACGAGGGCATCGTGGGCGCTCGCCGAGATTAACGGGTGACCTTACGAGTTCACGCGGTGGCCACCCGTTTGACATCCTCCACGAGCTGTTCGATGTCCGTCTTCGGGCCACGTGGATACGCGCGCTCGACGATCCCCTGCTTGTTTGCGAGAAGAATCAATCCGTAGTGCGGGAACTGGTACTCAAGATTGTCGTACTGATCGGCCGGCGCCTTCTCGATCAGGAGCCCAAAGTTCTCGTCTAACAGTTCCTGTCCCCGTTCGTAGCTGTCCGGGCGAAGAAAGTGCCAGTTGCCCGCATCGAGGTTCACTCCCTGCTGGTTCGCGTATTCACGAAGCACAGCAGCCGTGTCACGCTCGGGGTCGAACGTAAGAGCGAGGAACGAGATGTCGTCGCCGTATCCGTCTTCGGCGGCAGCCTCCTGTGCGCGACGGAGTCTGAGAATCAGCGCCGGACACACTCCATCCGGGCAGTTCGTGTAGAACGATGTCCACACAACGGCTTGTTCCCCCTCGTACTCCTCGATCGATACTGTCTCATCGGTAATCGGATCCGGAGCAGTGAACGCTGGCATTTCATCACCGTAACTCGGATGAGCGGCCTCACTCAAGTCCTGGTCGGGAGGATTGAGGACGGTCTTTTTGGACCCACCGGAACCAAGTGCGCCCATACAACCCGCGGTTCCAACGGTCGCTCCAAGCGCCCCGACTGAGCTACAAAAGCGTCGACGATCCATACCTCATGATACCGATTTTGATCGCTTGAAGTATCTGGTGCGGTTCTCGAACGCGCGCGGGAGCGGACGCCGTCTGTCGAGGATCGCACCAGACGACACAAGCCGGGGAGCAACGAACTCCACGTATGATCGAGTCGCTCCTCCGACTTGATGTCGCACTGTTCGTTCTCATCGGCGTGTTCGGTGGCGCACACTGCATCGGGATGTGCGGTCCGCTCGTGACGATGTACTCGAAGCAGATGACGCCGCATCCAGACGGTGGCACAACGACCGTCGGCGACGGACGGTCGGGGCATCTCACGACCTACGAGGTCCGACAACACGTCCTGTTCAACGTCGGGCGGGCGACGACGTATGCCGCTCTTGGAGCACTCTTCGGTGCGCTCGGGAGCGTCGTGTTCGTTACCGCCGATCAGCTGACGCCGATCGCCGATGTCTTGCGAGGGACTGTCGGCCTCGCGGTCGGCGGGTTCATCGTGCTGACTGGGGTTCGGTACGTGATCGGCGGCAGCGGCGGCGATATTCGAATCCCTGGCGTTCAACGCGTCACGTCGTGGCTCGCAGCGCGAGTCCATCGCCACGTGAACAGCCCGAGTATCGTCGGCCTCGGCGCCGTTCACGCGTTCCTGCCGTGTCCAATGCTGTATCCCGCGTACCTGTTTGCCTTTGCGAGCGGCTCCCCGACGACCGGCGCGATCGCCCTCGGTGCGCTCGGCCTCGGCACGATTCCGGCCGTCTTCCTCTATGGGACCATCATCCAGTCGATCGATGTTGCGCACCGGCGTCGCATCCACCGGCTGCTCGGCGTCGTGTTCGTCGTACTGGGGTACATGCTCTTCGCGCACGGACTGATGGCGCTCGGCGTCCACCTCCCCCACCCGATGCTCCCGCACTATCAGCCACTCGGCGGCATGGGCCACTGACGCGTTCAGCGAAACGCCTGCCTCAGTTGAAACTCCATTCTTCGGACAGGTTCTCACCTGAAAAACAGCCGGTCGCTGAGCGGTTCGAATAGGCCGCTGTCGGTCCTTTCCGATCTCGCTGCCATTCAGAAGGGCGTGCTGAATACAGTGCGCACAGTCAGCAACGTCCCCATCACTGTTTCAATCGACGCTGAGATTTATGACCATTCTCGATGTAGTGTGTCGTATGGTCGCTCTCTTGGCACGAAGCCGCTCCTCCACTCCCGCTGCAGCGCTCAGCGGTATTCTCGTTGGTCTCGCCGTGGTCTCTCTGTACTTCGGTGCCGGCTTACTCATCGCAGGCTGGAGCGTTAGTGAGTTCCTCGCTCATCTCTCGATCGACGCTCTCGGGTATCTTCTGGCCATGATTGCCCTCGCCATCGCCTTCGTCGGACTCCCCATCGCCATCTTCCTCCGGTTTGACCTACTCACACCTCTCGTGGTTCTCGTGGTCGTGATTCTCGGGTGGCTCACCGTCGGTGCCGTACAGGGTATCCTCTCACTCCAGACAATTTTCGGCCTCGCCCTCTACGCAGTTTACCTTTCGCCAATCCCTCTCGTTCTCTACGCCATCCTTGGCGGGGGCGAGTATCTATTCCGAATCAGGACAAACGGTCGGTAGGGTCCATCTGAACTCGGTTCAGTATACACTCTCTGTATCCCGCACGGCACTACTCACAGACTATGGGAATCTCATCGTCTGGGACTGTTATCTGAGTCTTCTGTACTGAGTGATTCGTGGGCCTCCTGCAGTGACCGCAACCGGGTCATGACTGTCTCCTTAAGAAGATTTCAACAGCGCCTCCTCGTCTGCACACTCCCCCACCAGAAGGGCTAACTATTGAGTTTGAGTATCCCGACCCATGGCCCTCCATGCAGTCGAAAACGTTGAGGAAGCGTTCGACGTTACCCGGGAGTTTCTGACTCCCGTTACCGTGCGTCGCTGGCTGAAGCTTGCGATCGTTGTGTTTTTCGTTGGGAGCGGCGTGAGTTTCCCGACGGCACAGTCCAACACGTCGACGCCGCCGGGAGACGTCTCTCCCGGTGAGATCCCGTTCAATCTCCCGGTCGACGCGGTAACGCTTGCTGTCGCGGTCGTCGCCGTCGGACTCCTCTTCGTCGGGATATTCGCGTTGATCGGAGCGATCATGGAGTTCGTGCTGATCGAGTCGCTTCGCACCGGTGAGGTGTCGCTCCGACGCTACTGGCGTCAGCGTTGGCGGCAGGGGCTCCGCCTGTTCGGGTTCCGACTCGCAATCGGGCTCCCGATGATCGCGCTGTTCGCCGGCTGGCTTGCACTGCTCATCGTTCCGATCCTGACCGGACGCGATCCCACAATCCCCGCCACGGCGTTCCTTGTCGGGATCCCGGTGGTGTTTCTCATCGGCGTCGTGTACGCGTTAGTGTCGGGGCTCACGACCGTGTTCGTCGTGCCGCTTATGATTCAGGCAGACTCGGGTGTCCTTGCGGCATGGCGTCGCCTCTGGCGGTCGATCAAGACCGCGTGGAAACAGTATCTGGCGTACATCGTGATCGCATTCCTGCTGACGATCGCGGCCGGGATCATCACCGCGATCGTGGTCGGGGTCGTCGCAATCGTCCTTCTCATCCCTGTCCTCATCGCGGCCGCGATCACGCACGTGACGGTCTCGTTGACGTCGACGGTCGGGGTTGTCGTCATCGTTGCACTCGCGATTCTGTTCGGACTGTCCATGCTCGTTGTCGGGACGCTCTCACAGGTTCCCGTCGTGACGTATTTTCGGTACTATGCGTTGCTCGTGCTCGGCGATATCGAGGAGTCGTTCGACATCCTCGGCGATCGACGACCGTCGATAGAAGACCCGTGAACGATCCCCCTACGTGTGAGTTGGCCACTACCGTGCCGTGACGATGTCCACCTCACCTCGGATTACTGTTTAACGGCTCTGTTGAAATACCATTCTTCAGACATAAGTTGGAATGAAACAGCCAGTCGATGAGAGCTGCGAATCACTCGCCTTGGGGCGCATTCTCGATCGCCTCTCCAGCAAGACCGTATATCAGACCAACAAGACCGATAAGGAGTCCGAGATGGAGTGAACCAGGTGAGGCATACATATCAGGGGAGAGCATCGCAATCCCTCGGTGTACGGTCAGGAGTACCGCAAACACCTCGATGAGGACTGCTTTCTGGAGGGACATCCATCCGGATTCAGCGCTTGTTTTAAGTAAATCTCACGGTAGATAAGTTCCCTGTACTGACCACCTCCAGTCAGAATATATCATTTCCTGAGGATTTCAACAGAGCCTGTTTAACAGAACTGCGACGCCTGTGACTGATATGGACACCCCAAGGAGGATTAAACCGAGGTACGCAACAGCTAGTCAACTACCCCACCCTAAGCGCCTTCGGCGCTTTGAGGGTGGGGCTTGTCCGTGGACTCGGCGTCAAACCCTTCCGGATGGGCGGTAAATCCGCCACTCGGCGTCACAGTTCCAGACTTTAGGGCAAGTTGACTGTTGCCCGTCCGCCGAGACGACTGTTGGCCCCGACGAACATACCGCATCCCGATGTTCTTCGCTGCGTTGTAGTCCGCGTTCGCTTCTGACTCGCACTTCACACATCGGAAGTCGGTGCGAGTCGGGCGATTCTCGTCAGCCGTAAATCCGCACTCGGCGCACCGCTTCGATGTGTACGCCGAACCCACTTGCTTCACCGAGATACCTTCCACTTCGGCCTTATACTCCACCTGTTCGTACAGCGTTCGGAACGCCCACTTGTGACCCCACGACGTTCCCGTCCGGTCGCGGATATGGGTTAAGTCCTCGAACGCTATCACGTCGCACTCGTATCGGAGTGCTTCATCCACAATCGCGTTGGACGCTTGGTGGAGTACGTCACGGATGTATCGAAGCTCGCGGGCACTCGACTGTTCGAGTGTCCGATGGGCGCTTCGCGTCCCGGTCTGTTGGAGTCCGGCGCGTACCTTCTCAAACTCGCGGAGGTCGTGTGTTAACTCTCGCCCGCTGACAAAGGAGGCGGTGCTTGTGACGGCGAGGTTTTCGATACCGAGGTCAACCCCGAGGACCGTTCCGTCCTCGGCGGTGTTCCGCTCGGTGTCGGTTTTGGGTCGGCGGAAGCCGATATGCAAGAAGTAGTCGCCATCACGGGCGGTGAGCGTACTTTCGGTGACGCTCCACGTGTCCGAGTCGAGGTACTGCCGTTGGTAGCCATCGTCAGCGTCGGGCAGAGCAAGTTCACACCGGACACGACTCTCCGTGGTGGAGAGAGAAACTGTGCCGTCGTCGAACAGCGTCATGGTCCGAGTGTCGTACTTCACCGTGGGTGCGGTGAACGTGGGCTTGCTGACTTTCTTGCCTTTAGATCGGCGTTCGATACAGCTGGTAATGGCTTGTGCGGCTTGGTGGATGGCGAGAATCGCGTGCTGACTACCGAGGTCGGTGTGTTCGCGCACGTCGTCGTAGGCGAGGGGCTGAACGTCGCTTTTTGTGTTACAGTTGCCCCACGCCATGTCCGTGGCGATTTGGCAACCACGCTTCCACTCGGAGATAGTTACCTCAAGCAACTCCCGTTGCTCACCGTCTACCGAGAGGCGGGTGATTGCCGTCCGACGCACGTAGTCGTCTGCCACACATTCAATGTAAGTAGTAGGCTGGTTATAAGCTGGTGTTTGTGTCCTATACAAACGCGCTCCTCCCCTCCCTACTCACTCGCTTCGCTCGTTCCTTGAGGGAGGGGACTCCGCGCTACCGCATCAGTTGAATCCATGTCTTGGATAGCTGAGTGATACTCGTTGGCCGTATGTAGGAACAGTAACAGAGTGCCTCCGAAACTAACAAGAAGTTCGACGACGTTACTCGATATTCCTATCTTTGTCATGCCGTCGCCTCATTTGTATCGCTTCAAAGTAATTTTCGATCGGCAGTTCACACGTTTGAGACGCCTGCGGGCGCGGGCAACGCCACCTATTCTTCGAGAGAGCTGCGAATCGCTCGAATCTCGTCACGAATTTGCTGCCACTGCGTCAGATCTCCGGGGATAACGGAGTCACGCTGACCGTCCCCACCGATACCATCGCTGTTCGATGCTGTTCGATCGACGAGTGCTCGGATTGCACGAGGGTCTTCGATCGCCTGGAACGAGAGGTCGTCCCCACCAGCGATTTCGAACGTAACTGAGCCGTATCCGAAGATCGACCCCGTGATGTCCTGCCCGAAAGAGCTGTTCTGGACGGTTTCGAGGTTTGCTTGTGTGACAGACCGGGTCAAAACGCCGCGTTTCACGTAGAGTGCTTGGTCCGTTATCACGTACTGTACGCCTTGGAGAGCGAAGTACTTCCAGATCGGGATCGCCACTCCGAGTGGAACGACTGTGAGGAAGAGCGGAGTCTCCCTAGTAACACTGACGACGATTGCGGAGCTGAGGAGGAGTGCCCCAATCACGACTGCCGGAAGGATGGTCGTGAGTCGCGGGCGGCCGGACCATTCGACCGATTCGCTGGTGCCGAGTGGGATAGCCGGGTCGATCGAATCCGTCATGGACGGCTACCGCTCATCAGTCGACTCTTGGTCGGCAGTAGCGTTCTCGGCTCTCGGGTCGCTACTCACGACTTCACTACGGCTGGTGGTTTCTTCATCAGCCGATTGCTCGTCCGCCGCATTGCCGGTGTTTGACATCGTGTCTGCTGTGTTTGTTGTAGCCCCCTGTTGTGCTTCGAGAGTAGCGCGGATATCTCTGAGTTCGACGAGGATCTCGTCAAGTACGTCCCCCTTCGTTTCACCCGATTCCGTCGTCGGGTCACCACGACTGCCCTTCACACGTTTGTTGATGAGCTCTTGAATCTCGCGCGGTTCGGGGACTGACCGGAACTGCATCTCGATGCCGGAGCCCCCAGCGGTCGAGATGTCGACGTTTCCGTAGCCGAACCGAGAGCCAAAGAATCCCTGGCTGTAGGAGGTGTTTTGAACCTTCCCGAAATCGATGCGTTGGACGTCACGTGACAGGACTCCCCTCTTCTTGTATAGCCCGTCGGTCGTCACGACGAACTGAGTATTCTCGCGCTGGAGATAGGCCCCGGCAATGATGAATAATCCAATGAGAATGAGAGAGAGGGGCAATCCGACGACAAGCGCTGGGATCAAACTGCTCTCGTGGGGTTTCCCGGACCAGACGATCTCCTCATCTTCGTCGAGGGTTAACCAGTCGGCAGTTTCGGGGTCGATCGTAGATGACGCAGCCATACGAGGCACTTTGTCAGATGGCTGTATTAAAATCCCGACACGCTAAGTGCGATTTTGCAGGTCAGGCGTCCGTGACTCGACTCGTCTGTAGCTGAGGAGGTCGTGACGAGCATCCAGCGCACGTGGTGACGACTCCGATATGGGATGGCGTAGTACAACAACAGAGCTTCAACTGAAGCGGTAGTGCGGAGTCCCCTTCCTCAACGCACGAGCGAAGCGGGTGAGGGGGGAAGCGCGTTCGGATACCTCGGGAGACCGATACGGCGAGAAACCCACTCGCCCTCAGAATAGCGACTCCAACTCCCCGTCACTATCCAACAATTCCGCAAAGCGGTCCTCGCTCTCGTCAGTGATCTCCCCGCGATTCTGTTGCGCTTCGATCGCGACCTGCTGGAGCTCTTTCACCCGTGGAACGTTCGTCACACCGCCGAGCAACACGAGCGCTGCGACCGTCCCGCTCCCGCGGCGTGGATAGTCACCACCGCGGACTTCCATCGATCCGGTCTGTTCTTCGAGCCACTTGCGGCCGTGTTCGATCCCCTTCCGGTTGAGAAGCTCCGGCGGACCGGCGACGACGAGCAGCGCCCGCTCCGTCCCGCTCACCTCACAAGGCAACGTGAGTCGACCGAGCGTCGCCTTTCGGACGAGACTCGTGATTCGGTTCGTGGCCGCTGTGCTGTCGATCTCGGCGTCCGAGTCCCCGCGGAGTCGCGAGAGTAACCCCGCCCGCTCCGGTTCGTCAACCGCGGCGTCCGCATACCCCAGCGTGGAGATGCCGCCGCCTTTGAGCGTATTGATGATCTCCGAGGAGTCGACGACACTCTCAGCGATATCGCTTCCCTCCGTTACCTCGCCGGCACTGAAGAGCACGCCAAACCGGTTGACGAGCTCTTCGTTAATCGCGTCAAATCCGTCTTCGACCGATTCGCCCGATCGACGCCACGCGTCGTTGTCAAACAGCATGAGGTTGTCCACCTCATCGACGAACGTCTTGAGCGACCGGGCGGCGTTCAGCGTGTAGATCCCGCCTTCATCGCTCCCGGGGAGAATCCCCAACCCGTACACGGGCTCGGTGTAGATCCGTTTGAGGTTCTTGGCGATGACGGGCGCCCCTCCCGACCCCGTTCCACCGCCGAGCCCTGCAACGACGAGGAACGCGTCGATCTCGTGGACCGGTACCGAGTCGAGCGCTCCGTGGATCTCGCCGATGTCCTCGTCGGCAACCTCCGCGCCGAGTTCGTTATCGGCGCCAACGCCATGCCCTTTCACTCGCGACTGCCCGATCAGGATCCGACGATCGTTCGAGAGCCGATCGATTCCTTGGAGATCCGCTTTCGCCGTGTTGACGGCGAGAGCCCCACGGACGATGTCCGCACCGGTTCGCGCGTCGTAGGCGAGGAACTCGTCGACCACCTTCCCACCTGCCTGTCCGACTCCGATCAATGCGAGTTTCATGTGAACACACCACGTGTTGATACGCGGGTCGGGGTGATAAAGGGTGGAAGTCCAATAGCGGTGTCGAGTCACACCATCAAGAACCAGCTGTAGGGCCGCTCCAAACCGTCGCTGCGATGTGCTCCTCCGTATTCCGCTGTTTTTATATAATTTGGATGAAATCCCTTGATCGTATGGCCCTCCAACTCAGCCATGCGGTTAGCGACGGTATTCGGCGTACACTCACTCGAACTGGGGGAATCCTCTTTCTTGGGTTCCTGGTAATTCAGCTCGGGATTCAAACAGCGGTCAACAGCGCTGTACTCGGGTATCTCCCACCCGAAGCCGCAGCACAGTTCAGTAGCAACGCGGGCCTCACGCTTCCGATATCTGGAAGGGTCGGACTCGTTCTCTTCGGTGTCCTCACCGTCCTGAGCTCGGCGTACTTTGTGATCCTTTCACGAACGTTTGCCCAGCCACTCAGCGAGGCATCCACGTTCCCCGCCACGTCGACGCAGCGACTCGGACGCGCAACGGCGACCGCATTCGTCGGTGGGGTCATCGTGAGTGTCACGGTGCTGATCGGCTTCGTGTTGCTGTTCTTCCCTGGGCTGTTCTTCGCCGCCTCGTTCTTGTTCTTCATTTTCGCAGTTGCCGTCGAAGATCGTGGACTTATCAGTAGCCTCAAGCGGAGTTGGGGCCTCGCCCGCGGGTCCCGGCTCAAGCTCAGCGTCCTCGTCGTTGTCTCTGGCCTGTTCGGCGGTGGCATCGGCGCCGTGTCACCGCTGCTGGATCTCGCCGGCGTGCCGGTCGTCGCTGACATCGCAACGATCGTCCTCACGACAGTGTTTTTCCTTCCGTACTACGCGATCATCGCGTCAGCGTATCTCCAACTACGGGACGGGCACGACACTCTGGATGGATCGACACCGAATCCCGTCGATGCCTCGCAGACGCAGAAACTCTAGCTGACGCAGAATTGACGGGGATGGCGTGCTGAATACAGAGTGTGTCTTCGTCCGGGTGGGCGGTCACGGCTGCTGTTCGAAACCCCGTGAATTTTCAGGTCGTCTCCATCTTTCTAGCATTATGGTCCGTCTGACCCGCCGGAAGACCCTCCAAACAGGCGGAAGCGTGATCGTAGCTGGCCTCGCAGGGTGTAGTGCCTTCGACCGTGACGCTTCCCCCGCGCTAACGCTTGGCGAGATCGAAGTGGCGAACCGCGACTTCCGGCCCCACACCGTATCGGTAGCAATACTCGATGACGAAGAGCCGGTGTACTGGGCGGAGATGGACATCTCGGCAGCTGAACCGGAAACGGACGATTCCTCGAGCGTGGCGACGGCTGGCGATGGCTCTTTCGAGGGGTTCCCAGCCGAGGTCGGGCAGTCCCTGCTCTATGCGTGGCGCGATAACCAATCGACTTCGAAGTGGGAGATGCTCGACTTCGGCGAGGTAGACGCATCATGCATCGGACTGGAAATCCAGATCGGAGACATCGAACAGTCCCGCACCGGTGACGTATCCATCTGGTATACGACGGATCCCCACGCCTGCGAGAACGCTGACAATCGCGATTGACGGATGTAACCTCAGTATTCAGCAAAACGCCTCAAAAATATAAGTACCTATATGTTTCAACAGAGCCCCCCTCTCCGCCGCTCTAACCGATTAGTTAAGCCGAAATCAATTCCGGTGTGGAAAATTTGATCAATCCGATACACAGTCCCGCTTTTCAGCAGGGGGACCGCTGACGAATTCGTGCTGTGTATTCAGTGTGATATCCCAATCAATCCTATGGGTTCGAGACTTTTCATACTGGATCGGCTGTTTGTCAGAACTACGCACAGAAACTCACAGAAGCCATATAAATGAGTAGTACAGTCCTGTGAATATGGCTCGTTCTGCAGTCCGCACCGCCGTCTGTCTACTAACCGGAATCTGTATAGGGTTTATACAGACTAGAAGGCGAATACACCCGTCTTTAGGCGGGTGATGAAGCCGACATGGTGGGAAGCAATCCACTAGCCGAACGTCTGAACCGAGTTTCACATACCGAGGTTTAATTGACAGGCCACTCTATGCGAAGGTAGGAATTGGTCGGAACGGAGCGGATTCCGAACCGTCCTTCGGAGGCGGCCTGTCCGCCCACGTAACGAGGCAGTATCCGAAAGATCAGTCGGTGAACGCCACATTCTTGAAGGGTGTGTCTCTGCCGACTGCTCAAAGCTCGCACTGCGATACCCCCAACTCCGCTGATGCCTGCCAGCGTCCCTGTGGCAAAAACAACACTGGGACGCCGTACACGGTCGAGGATAGGGGTAACGGCGGCTTGGCACCGCCAGCAGTCCACCACATCGACGCTGTGGGACTATCCGTGCCCGAAAGGTGTGGTAGTCCGGTGATTGGACTGTAAACCTGAAACTCCCACCGCTCGGGATTCCTCCGCGTGAACGCGGAGGAGGATGTCAATATCGGCCCTCTGTTTGTGCCTGACCCTACAGGAGTTTTCGCCGCTGTCTTGACAATCATTGTTGCAGTATCTGTTAGTCTATTTCTCTACCGCTCTGACTGGCTGCGTGGACAGAAGTTGATTGCGCAGTAGGACGCCTAGATTTAATGTTAGTGGCTCTGTTGAAATCCTATTCTTCAGATATATTCTCTCCTGAAACAGGAGTCGCTGAAGAGGGCGAATTGAATGACCATGCCACCGACATCTATATCGGTATGAAAAAAGTATGAATAGAAATGTCCGAATACAAACGGAAAGTCGGAGATCGGGGGCAGGTGACGATTCCGAAGGAACTGCGGGAACGTCATGGCATCGAAGGGGGTGACGAAGTTGAATTCGTCGAAGTGAATGATGAGCTCATAATCAAACCGCCGACAGATGAGGAACGGCTTGCTGAAGGATACCGAAAGAGAGCCGAGCGGTCTCGTGAGTTGACCGAAGAAATGAAAGAAGCATCCTCAGAAGCAACCGGGCATCTCGGTGACGCACCCGGCTGGAGCGAGTGAATTCTGGAGTCAAGTGTGCAGGTACGCCGCGGCGACATTGTCATCGTTGAACTGTATCCCACGAAAGGGAGTGAGCAGCAAGGAAAGGGCCGGCCTTGTGTTGTCATCCAGAATGATGTTGGGAATCAGTACTCACCGGCAACTATCATTGCTCCATTCACAACGCAGTACACGTCTGGAGACACGTACCCGTTCGAGGTGGAAGTACTAGCTTCGGATAGTGCCCTCGATCACGACTCAGTGGCAGATCTAAGTCAAGTCCGGGTTGTCGACATCGACGAACGTGTGAAAAAGAACATTGGATCTGTCCCGTCATCAGACATGGTGAAGATCGACTCGGCAATCAAAGATAGCCTCGGTATTTGAGATTCGATCGTACCCTCGTTTTATATTGGGCTCTCGCGGTTACATTGGGTATGGCCCTCCTCGAGCCCTTCCGAGAAGCCCCAAGCCTCGCACGTGAGCAACCGATACTGTCCGCCCCAATAACGATCGGTGGCATTTTCCAAACTTCACCGTTTGCGAGACTCGCTCTGGTGATCTCTCCCGCGGAGACATGTGAGGAATCGTCCCACTCTGATACAACGATGGCCGACCGTTGTCCCAATCGGTTCGACTTCTCACACTTCTCCCAATAATGCTGTACACGGCCGCCGGGATCGGCTTCATCGCTTTCGGTCTCGCGATCGGCTGGTACGGAATCCGGTCACTCGTGAGGGTTCCGAACATCCTCCGTACCAACGTTCAAGCCCCCAGCGAGGTGACGGACAGCGGATCCTTCGTCGTGTGCTGCGGCGTTGCAAGCGAATCGGGCGACATCCTTACGGCTCCGTTTACGGAATCTCGGTGTCTCGGGTTCGAGTTTGAGGTCACCGAACGGCAACCGTTCGGAATCGCGGTTCCGTGGTTTCAGGCCTATCTCGACGATGGCGTGGCGACGCGCCCGTTCACCCTCGACGGTCCGAGTGGGACTCTTGATGTCGTCCCGTCCGCTAAACGGTTCGCACTCGATACGGAATCGACGATCATCACTGTCCGTGCCAATGAAACGCCACCCGAGCGTATCCAACGGTTCGTTGACGTACGAGACGAGCTCAACCCCGTCGCGAGATGGATGCGAATTGTTCCGGGACTCGGCACGCGGCGATACGTCGAACGACGGATCGATCCTGGTGAGGAGTATCTCATTGCAGGCCGCACAGAACACCAACAGAACGAGACCATGCTTACCGGCGATCTCACCATTACCGACCGCTCTCCGAGGCAGTTCGCACTTACACGCCTCTGGAAGGCGTCAGTTCCGATGGTGATCGCGCTGATTTTCGTCGTTGTCGGGCTCGGAGGTATCGCCCTATGAAAGACCACAGTACCAAACCAACTACTCCACCCTTACGATGACACCAGACACAGACGCCATCGAGACGCGAAGCCTGACGAAACGATTTGGGACTAAAAGTGCTGTCGACGGGCTTGATCTCACCGTTGATCACGGTACAGTGTACGGCTTTCTCGGACCGAACGGCGCTGGAAAGACAACCACGATGCGGATGTTGACATCACTGACGCAGCCGACCGACGGTGAAGCGTGGATCGACGGAAACCCTGTCTCGGATCGGGATGCGATCCGGGCATCGATCGGCTACCTTCCCGAGGAACCCCCGGTCTTTGATGAACTCACCGGCCGTGAACAGCTCGAATATTTCGGTCGGCTTCGCGACCTTCCAGCCGAAGAGATGGACACTCGGATTACAGACTGGTTCGACCGGTTCGATCTCACCGACGACGCCGACAAGCGGATCGACGACTACTCCAAGGGGATGCGTCAGAAGGTCGGTCTGATTCAGGCGTTGTTACACCAACCCGATCTCGTATTTCTCGACGAGCCGACCAGCGGGTTGGACCCGCGAGCGGCCCGGACCGTCCTCGATGTCATTGATGAATTGACCGACGATGGCCATACGGTGTTCCTTTCGACGCATATTCTCTCGGTCGTTGAGGAGCTCGCGGATGTGGTTGGCGTCCTCTACGAAGGTGACCTCGTTACCGAGGGGTCCCCCGCGGAACTGACCGCACGGATGGAATCGGAGGCGGGGACGACACTGGAGGATGTATTCCTCTCGGTCACCGCCGAACGTGGGCCGGCCGCCACCGAATCACAGGACGGACGGTTCGAAGACAGATGACACGGGCGAACCGTCCACGACTCATCGCTAGGGCTGAACTACGCCGTCGGTGGCGGACGATGAAAGCGAACACGACGCAGCTGTTGGCGATGGCGTTCGTGGTCGTTATGCTGCTTCCGTTCTCAATCGGCGGGGTGTTCGGAGCGTACCTTGCCGGAGGGTTCGTCGCCGGGAGCGAAACCGAACCGCTCATCGAATGGGTTCGGATGGCGTTTGTTTACGGGTGGATTTTCGTCGTCGGATTCGGTGGATATCGTGCCTACGCAGTCGCGCTTCGTCCCGACAATCTCGACGGCTTATTGACGACGGTGTCACACCGGGCGGTGATCGGCGGCCTCGTCCTCACCGAGCTCGTGCTTTGGTCTGCGTTCTTCCTCACGGTTGGGAGCGCCGCCACAGTCGCGTTTGCCGTCGGTGCCGGCTCACTACTCACTATCCCTGCCCTGTTGCTCACACTGTTTCTCCTTCTCATCACCGGGATTCCGGCCGGGTTCATCCTCGCGCTGGGGATACGCAACGCCGGCGTTCGATCGCAACTGCTCAGCCGGCTCCGAGCGCTGTTTCTCATCCTCCTCGGGATCGGGTACTTCGCGGTAATATTCACGAACGCGTTCGCGTCGGTGCTTGAACCGATCTATCGCGTGCTCGCACCGACGCCGATCGACTGGTTTGGCGATCTGGCCGCGATGGGACTCAGTATCGGAGCGTCACCGATCCGAGCGATCGGCGCAATACTATTCACGGCTGTATTCGTCGCCACAGCGGTCGTATCGCTGTTTCGACTCGCGGAGTGGCTCTGGTACGCCGACGGGGTTCACATCTCTCATGAGGTTGAGCGGTCGGCCGACAGCTCCGCTTGGTTCGGCGGCCTCTCACGAGTGCTCTCACAACCGGTTTTCAGCGTTGTCGCAGTCGATTGGAAACGCGCCCGCCGGTCGCCGCTCTCGCTGTCTTTCGCGTTGTACCCGCTGATCGTCCTTGCCGGACCAATCGTCACTGCTGTCCAGACTGGTGAGATTGGAACGAGCCTCCCACTGTGGGTACTACTTAGTGGGACCTGGATCGCTGGATCGTTGTTCGCGCTTAACGTGGTCGGTCAAGAAGGTGCGGCATTGCCCATCACCCTGCTCTCAGAATCGCCTGAACGCTCGCTGGTCACCGGACACGTTGTCTCCGGTGCTCTCCTGATCGCGCCGGTGACCGTCGTGGCGACCGTAACCACAGGGCTTCTGAGTCCGCATTCGGTACCGGTCGTCGCGAGCCTTGGCGTGTCGGCACTCGTCCTGTCGGTCGTGTCGGGTGCGATTGCGACTGGGATCGGCGTCGGGTTCCCCCGCTTTGAGGCCGTGAGCGTCTCTCGGAGCAGCAAGGCGATTGTTCCGAGCATCTTCGCCTTCGTGATCTATTCAGTCGTGGTGCTTATGATTGCACTCCCGGCTGTTATCGCCCATTCTAGTATTGCCGGGCATGCGATTGCCTCGTTTGTTGATGTTGAGCGATTTGTGGTCGGTTTCAGTGGGACGGTCGCTTCGGCCACACTCGCGTGTCTCGCCGGGGCCACTTCGATGTATGTTGCACGATATCGCGTGAGCAAGTATCACATGAATTAACCGTTCTGGCAACCCTGATTATCCTCACGGCCTCGCGATCAACGAAGAACTGGAGGGGTATTGCGAAAACAGCCCCACCATGGTCAATCGTCTCCAATGGCGGCGTCTGCATCGTCCGGTCCGGAGTCGCCGGGACTCGACATCCCACGAACGTCGCCGCCACGCCAGGTGCCGCGTCGGAACCACAGCCACGCGATGACTGCCCCGGTGACGTTCGAGGCGAAGAACGCGATCCAGATGCCGCGAACATCGGGCTGTCCGAGGAACCACAGATCCGTTGGTAGCACGCCCTGTGAGGCGACGTATGCGATCGGGAGTCGGATGACGGCAAGCGTGGTGACGGAGATGACGGCGGCTATCAGTGTCTTGCCAGCGCCGCGGAACCCACCCGTGAACGCCCGTTGGATCCCGATGAACCCGAACGACAGTGCGACGTACCGCAGGAACTCCGCTCCGACATCGAGGACGGCCGGGTCGTTTGTGAAGACCGAAACGATGGGCGTCGGGACGAAGAAGATGGCGACGCCGACGACGCCGAGAATGCCAAACAAGCCTTTTGCGGCGACGTAGTTCGCGTCCTGTGCGCGATCGTACTTGCCGGCCCCGACGTTCTGCCCGGTCATCGTCTCAACACCCCGCGCGACGGCAATCGCCGGCAGGAAGATGACGGAGAAGACTCGCGTCCCGATGCCGAACGCGGCGACCACCGACGTGGAGAACAGCCCAACAACAATCAACAGCGCGTTGATCGAGAGCGCACGTCCGGTTCCCTCGATCGACGCCGGAACGCCGATTCGCAGGATCTTCTGAAGATACTCGAGGTCCGGTTTCATGTCGGCGAGGTTGATCTGAATCCCCCGTGTTCCCGACAGCATGATCGCGACTCCGACGATCATCGCCAGCCCCCGCGAAAAGACCGTGGCGATAGCCGCTCCTTGTATGCCGAGCTCGGGGAACGCGAGTGGGCCGACCGACCAGCCGTTAATCAGGAACGGGTCGAGGATCACGTTGATGACGACCGTCCCGAACATGACGAGCATCGGCGTGATGGTGTCGCCCGCGCCGCGCATCAGCGAGATAAATACGAAGAACCCGAACATGAACGGCAAGCCCAGCGCAACCACCTGCATATACGCGGTGGCTCCCGGGAGGACCTCTGGCGACGCACCCAGGAACGCGAGGAACTCTCGAACCAACTGATAACCGATCGCCCCGAGGATGACTGAGGCGATGAACGCGAACGAGACCGTCTGTGAGGCCGCATACTCGGCCTGTTCGGTCTCCTCGGCACCGGTGTGTTGAGCAACGAGCACGCTTCCCGCCACTGAGAGCCCCATTCCGAGCGAGATGAGCAGGAACACCATCGGGAACGCGAAGCTGATCGCCGCCAGTGCCTCCGTCGAGTACTGGCCGAGCCAGAACGTGTCCGCCAAATTGTAGGCGGTCTGCAGCAGGTTCGTAACGACGATGGGCAGCGAGAGGAACAGCAGGGGTTTGACGATGCCACCTTCTGTCAGGTTGAGTTCTTCTTGACCCTTGAAGAAGCTCACGCGACCACCTCCGATCCAGGCTGCCATCCGAGGTGTAGTTCCAGCGTGTTTTCGAGGACGTGACGCGTCTCGTCGAGCGGCTCCCCGAGTGCCACTTTCCGTGTGTGTGCGCCGTTGATCGTCGTTGTGACGAGCCTGGCGACTTCGTCCGGATCAGTCTGCTTGAAGTGGCCCTCGTCGATGCCGTCCGCGACGATATCCGCAACGACCTCGCGCATCACCTCATCGAGGTCGAGAAACCGTTCTCGGAAGAGATCGTGGAAGGGTGCCTGCGCTTTCAACTCCATAATCGCCACGGGGAAGCCGTCCGAGTCGGGAGTTGTCGGTGTGAAGACTCCATCGAGGAACGCTGTGAGCCGTTTGCGCGGGTCGGTCGCTTCGGAGGAGATTTTCGCTTTGAACCGCTCGATCAGGATATCAAGGAAAGCGTTCAGTAACTCCTCTTTCGTGTCGAAATGGTAGTGGATCGCTGCGGTGGTCATCGCCGACTCGTCAGCGATTTTCTGCATCGTGAGCCCGGCATACCCGTGTTCGCAGAGTACCCGGTTCGTCGCATTGATGATCTCGGATTTTGTCTCCGATTCCATTCTCTATCTTCACTTACTAACCGGTTAGTCAAAAGGATTCTGACTGGTTAGTAACTCTACGGTCTGTCACTTCTATTCCATCGTTACCGCCGACAGCGGCTGCCAGTTTCCGGTCTTACTATATCCCTATGTCCGCGTATCTGAAATCGCTCGGCGGCAGCATCGCCGACACAGCCATTGCGGGCGTCGCACTATTGATCACTGGCGGGGTTTCGCTCCTCGGGATCATCACCGCCGAGGCATATCATCCCGACTATGCTACGACCCAGGAAATCAGCGATCTAGGCTCAACAGCGCCGCCGAATCCAGTCAGCTACGAGCCGACCGCGACGATCTTCAACGGCACCATGCTGACCAGCGGTGCGCTGGTTCTCGTAGCTTCCTCTATCGGGTGGGGCGACCGCGCGTACTCTGGCTCCCGCTCGGCATCTTTGGGTTCGGCGTCTTCGGTGTCGGTGTGTTTCCCGGAGATATGGCGCCCTGGCACGGCCTTTTTGCACTCCTGACGTTCACGAGCGGCGGCATCGCGGCGGTGCTGGCCGCACGAGCGACCCCGACCCGTTCTCTTCCGTCAGTGTGCTCCTCGGAGGGTTCTCGCTGGCGTCGCTGGCGTCTGCGCTGGCGATTGGAACCTCTGGGCCGCTTGCCGGGCTGGAGTTCGGCGGTATCGAACGCTGGGTAGTGTACCCGTTGCTGGTCTGGGTGACGGGTCTGGGCGGGTTTCTGTTGGGAGAAGACAGCGTGACGTCCTCCCCGCCGTGAACGGCGGGGCTTCCCGTACCGTCGGGATAGTTGGCGGTGTACGACACGACTCGTTCTCGCGGGGCGAACACTCAGTCTTTGCGCCGGACGGCTCTGTAGTTTCGGCACACTGCGGTTGATCTCACGGATATCTCACGCTCCGGCGGCGATCGCTTTCAGCAGCACCTCACGGAACTCCACCCATACGTCTCCGAGCGCGTATGCTCGCTCGCGTGGCCGGCCATGGTCGAGATCGACACGCAGCATATACGTCTGCGAGCCTGACTGGTAGTAGACGCGGTGGGATCCACGACCCGCGCTGCGACGACTCTCTAGGCTGGTAACCCCAATGACGCTCACACAGACACAAATACGCGAGTACGACCGCCGTGCGATGGATACTGCGGAGACTGCCACGGCGACGTTCGGAATTGGTTGTTTCTGGGGCCCCGACGCCCAGTTCGGTGCGATCGACGGCGTCGTTCGCACCCGTGTCGGCTACGCTGGCGGAACAACACTCGATCCGACGTATCACGATTTGGGTGACCACACGGAAGTGGTCCAAGTCGAGTTCGACCCTGACACGGTCACGTACCGAGACCTCCTGAGTCGAATCTTCAACTCACACAACCCACAGCACCAGACCAGAACGACACAGTACCAGAACATCGTGTTCGCCGGGACGGAAGACCAGCGAGCAGTCCTCGATGAGTTTCTTTCGACACGGGGACTCACTGCCGATGGAATCGGAACGCGCATCGAACAGCTCTCGCGCTTCTACCCCGCTGAGGAGTATCACCAGAAGTACAAGCTCCGGTCTGTCTCCTCGTTCATGGACGCGTTTGCGGCGGCCGGATACGGCGACGACGAGTTGCGTGAGTCGCCGATCGCCGCCAAACTGAACGGGTACGCCGCCGGGCACGACGTTGCTGTCGCCGAGGACCTTTCGGCGCCCGATCGCGGGACGGCATAGACGAGATGCGTGTTGACGACGGACAGCGTCGTCGACGAGGGCCGGCCAAGCAGCGGTCGCGGATCCCCGACCCGACAATTTTCACGCGGTCACGCTTGTACCGCCTGATCGAGACTGGCCCGCACGATTGGTACATACGTCCCCGGAGTGGAACGTCGTCCACTGCAGGAAGCCACTCTGGGTCGACGAATCCGTAGGCTTTCACCCGTCACGCACCAACGAACCAGTGTGTCTCAGGACCAGTCCCGTCCATCTGCTCCCGGCCTCGATGTACTCATCTCTGGCGGGTCGATGGGTGGTCTCTTTACCGGGATTGCGCTCGCGCGGTCGGGCCACAGCCCGACGATCTATGAGCGGTCGGCAGGCGCGCTCAAAAGCCGCGGCGGCGGTATCGTCGCCCAACAGAACATCCGCCGTTTTCTCAGCGATCACGACATCGTTGCCCCGGAAGCGATCACGACGCGGTCCCACGAACGTCGATTTCTCACGGAGAGCGGGGATGTCGGACGCGCCGTGTCCGAGACGATGGTGTTCACGTCGTGGGACGCGCTCTATCGACAGCTCCGGGACGCCTTCCCCGACGAGCAGTACCGAACCGGAGCAACAGTCACGACCGTGTCGCCCGAGACGGCCACCGCCACGATCGCGAACGAAACGGAACGGACGGCAGACTTGATCGTCGCTGCCGAGGGCGGCCAGTCGACGACGCGCGCGCAACTGTACCCCGACGTGGAACCGGCGTTCGCCTCCTACGTCGCGTGGCGTGGCGTTGTCGACGAAGCGGACCTCTCGGCTGCGTGTGTCGAGGCGTTCGACGGAACGTTCACGTTCTATCAGGGGACCGATCAGCTCATTCTGGCGTACTTCATCCCAGGCGCAGACGGCGAGACAGCTCCCGGCTCGCGCCGACTGAACTGGGTGTGGTACGACACGCTCGACGGGCGCGATCGGGGTGCGGTATTCACGGACGCGAGCGGTACCGAACGACGGTTCTCCGTCTCACCGGGCCGGTTGCGCGATCCGGTTCGCCAGCGACAGCGTGAGCGCGCAGCGACGCTCCCGCCCGTGTTCGAGACGCTCGTCGGCGACACACCGGACCTCTTCGTCCAGGCGATTCATGACCTGACGGTGCCGTCGATGGTCACCGATCGGGTGTGTCTCTTGGGTGACGGCGCGTTTGTTGCCCGCCCGCACACGGCAGCCGGGACGGCGAAGGCGGCGGGCGATGCGACCGCGCTCGCCGACGCCCTCGAAAATCACGGATCGGTCACCGATGCGCTCGCGGCATGGGACCAAACACGCACCGCGTACGGCACTTCGCTCGTCGCCCGTGGGAAGGAGATGGGTGACGTGCGGCTGAATCTGAGCTAACCGGGCCCAGCGTGATCGCCTGACCGAGTGTCGCGTGGTACGATCGTCACACGGGATAACACACGGTAGCAACTACGATACCGATTTATCGGTCTCTGAACTCCACCGTGTAGCCGTTGTTGCGGAGTGCCTCAACAAGATCATCTCCACGCTCGATTTTGAACTCGTGGAATGAGTTGGTCGGACTATCTGCCGAATACAGCTCTGAGTCGATATTGTCCGGAATCTCGTTTTGATGGGTGTCTTCCTGGACAACAACCGGCTGACTGGGGACGTGGGAAGAACTGCTATCCTCTGTCATTTGAACATCTACTGTTAGACCTATTCGGGTATTTGAATTCCGATCCCGGTTCCTGCTGAACGGGAGCGCAACCCCCAGTCACGAACCCTCCGTCCGCTCAGCAGACGCGATCGGATCGCGTGACCCGGCGGTCCGGCATGCTTCAAGCCCGACCGCCTAGGCATCGCACGGTGTGTTCCAGCCGATACCGATTCAACCAACCGCTACGGTCTCCTTTGAACTCAGTTGACGTCGATGATCTCGATGTCGAACGTCAGCGTTTCGCCGGCGAGACGCGGATTGAAATCCACTCGGACAACCTCGTCGTCGACGTGGACAACCTCTCCCTGACTCCCATTCTGGGCCTCGAGGTACGAACCTTCTTCAGGCGTCTGGCCGCCGAGCATCTCTCGGAGCTCCTCAGTTTCGAACTCCTGGATGTTCTCGTCGCTGGGCTCGCCGTAGGCCTTCTCCGGCGGGATCGTCAGGGTTTCTGTCTCTCCAGCTTCTAAGCCGATCAGCCCCTCTTCCATTCCTTCGATGATCTGTTCGTCACCGATCTCGACCGTCAACGGGGTGTACTCTCGGTCGGGCTGGGCCTCGGCAAGCCCCGTCTCCTCGGCGACGGCCTTCCGGGAGGTGTCGAATACCGTTTCATCATCAAGTCGGCCCGTATACTCAAGCGTCACAGAATCGCCAGTAGCTATCGTCATACGATCGCAAGTAGTGCCGCACGGAAAGTCTATGGCATTGAGAGATTTCCCGCGTACAGGATCGAGACGGTCTCTCAGGGCTGTTGGTTCGGGAAGACCATTACCGGCACGTCTGCCTCGCGAATGAGCCGATTCCCAGGGTCGCCCGCGAGCGTCTGCTTCCACGTGTCGATGTCGCGCGGCGTGAAGGCGACGAGTGTCGCCTCAGTCATCCCGACTGCGTCGACGAGTGCCTCCGTGACCTCGCGCGCCTCGAGGGTCACCCACTCGAACTGGAGGTCACGACGGTAGAGGATGTCTGAAAACGTCTCGTAGGTCTCTCCGGCGAACTGGTCTCGCCCGGTCTTGATCGTCGTCTCGGCACCCGTCCCCTGCGTGACGTGTGTCACGATGAGCGTGGTCCCCGCGTCGAGATGTGGGCGAATCGCACGCGCCGTCGCCTCTGCGTCTTCGGGACTCGCGATCGGGATGAGAATGCGTTCGAACAGCTCGTCGTTCATACCAGCAACAGTCCTCTGGGCGAGTATAAGTCGCAGGGGCCGTTCCCAACATGCGGCGAAACGCCTATGCGAATGGGACATTTGAGGGGTTCCACGACGCAGAGAACCCACCGTCACTTCCAATTGTGAAGCGCGTCCAGGAACACCTCTTCGACATCATCTTTTGTCACGGGTCGCGGATTACACCGCAGAAGTCGCTGTTGACTCTCGACGGTGCTCTCCGCAAGTTCTCCAACATCGTCGGTGGTGATTCCAGCGAGTTCATTGAGTCCACTCGGCAGAACGTTGAGGTCACGCTGGAGATTGACGAACTCCTCGCGGGCCTTATTCGCAGCTTCGTGTGTACTCATCCCGGAGGTGTCAGCGCCGAGCATCTCCGCAACTTCTGCAAATCGCGGCGGATCACTGGCGACGTTGTAGCCCAGCGTGCTCGCGGGCGTGAGTGCTGCGATTGTCTCGCCGTGGTTGGTGTGATAGTTGTTTCCAACCGGATAAGCCATCGCGTGTGCGAGGCTCGCACCTGCCGTAAGCCCGGCGATTGCCCCGAATAGCGCTCCTTTCAACATTGCGCCCCGCGCCTCGATATCATCGCCGTTGTTGACAACGCGGCGAACGTTCGAAGAGAGCAATTCGATCGCCTTCTCGCTGAACATCTCTGTGAATCCCGTCCGTCCGGCGTAAACGGGGCGGTCAGCCGGATCTTCGGCTCGTAGCAGATTGTCATAGCGATGCGTTGTGTATCCCTCAATCGCGTGGCCGAGAGCGTCCATCGCGGTCTTCGCCGTGAGATCCGGAGGGAGAGTCGTCGTGAGTGTCGGATCGAGTACCGCCGCATCAGCGCGGACATGGGGGCTCGAAATCCCCTCCTTAATGTTCTTTTCGGGGACTGAGAGGATGGCGACGGGAGATATCTCCGACCCGGTCCCCGCCGTTGTCGGCAGCAGAATCAGCGGCGCTCCAGAGTCTGTGAGTGTTTCGCCAGCACCCGTCGGTGCTGCCACGTAGTCGAGTACGTCCCCCCCGTTAGCGACGACCGCTCGGGTCGCCTTTGCGGTGTCCATACAACTGCCCCCACCGAGCCCGAGATAGAAGTCGTATCCACCTTCACCCATCTCTTCACGGACGAAGTTGATACACGCTTCCACAGCACTAATACTGGGCTCCCGCTCAACACCGTCAAACACATCGACGTCAAAGCCATCAGATTCAAGTTCGTCGACGATCCGGCCAACGTGGCCTACCGAAACCAGGTTCTCGTCGGTGACGATTAGCCCCCGCTGATCGCCGGTCGTTCCGATCTGATCAAGTTGATAGCCGAGTTCGTCAGCCGCGCCGGCACCGACGCGAATTGCGGGCATCTGTACTTCCCAGACGGTTTCCGGCGAGAGCTCATGAGGATCAGCTGAGACGGAACGATTGTAGCTCACAGCCCCCACCCCGGTTGTATCGCTTCAAACTGCTCCGGATCATGCCCGAAGACGACCTCCGCATCGTGGCGTCTCTCTAACTCGTGAATTTGATCCATACTCTCGGCCCATTCTGTTTTGCCCCAGATGAGGGGTCCGCCGAGAGGTGTCCCGTTGTTGTAGTTTTCGTCCATGTACGCTTGGTCACCGGTGAACACGATTGTCCCGTCGTCGTCAAGGTGGACCACAGAGCCGGTCAGCCCTGGCGTGTGACCCGGGAACCGGACGAACTCCAGGTCGGTGAAGTGCTCCTCGCGGTCACGGTGCAGTACGTGCCAATTGAGGTCGTGATCGAAGTCTTCGAGGACGTACGCGGCGCTGCCTTCATCTGTCTTTGCGCTGTAGTACGCGAATTTCAGCTCCTCTTCGTGGACATACACTGGCGTGTCGGTACCAGCAAAGAATTCCAGCCCACCGGCGTGGTCAAGATGAAGGTGACTCTGGAACACCGCGTCGATGTCACTGATCGAATATCCCGCCGCCTCTAGGTCGTCGTCAAGTCGGTGTTCACTGGCATCATGCGGGTAGAATGCCTGAACGAGTCCTTCAGGCCAATGACCGTCGGCCGCCTTGTGGTGGGAGCCGGTGTCCCACAGAATTGTTGCTTCGGGATGGTCAATGACAAGGCTCCACACCGGGATCTCCTCGTATTCAGTGTCCGGATTCGGCTCCTCATGTGAGCCGATCGTGTTGGCCTCCATCATATAATTCATATCGCAGTACAACCCACCGCGGTCGATGACGTGTATCTCAGCGTCTACCATGCCTCGGCTTTTCTTGTTAATATACTAAAAATTAATGTCGTTTCGGGAACGGTGTTCAGACCAAGTTAGAAAGATACAGTCGAGCTCTTCGTAGTATCCGACTTCCCGCTGGACACGCAACGACGTGGAGGCATCCTCTTTTTTGCGCCCACCGCTGGCGTGTTTCTTTTCGGGAGATTACGATCAATACTGTCAGGGTCGACCTTCTCAGTGCTCACTGGCTGTCGATTGAAGCGGCTCCGAACGGCCAATTTTGATCGGGGTCAATGCGGTGGGCGGATTCACGAACTTCCGGGAGACGGCGACGAAGACGAACTCGCCCATCTTGGCCGTCGGTCCATCGGCGTCGTTCCGTCGAACGAGTTCCCGTCCACGGAAACTGAACCGGAGACGGCTGGTCACCCGCCGAGGAACTGTTGCCGGACCTCCTCGTCGTTGAGTAGCGCGTCGCCGTCATCTTCGTACCGGTTCTCACCGTTGGCGAGGACGTAGCCGCGATCGCAGCGTCGAAGTGCCTCCTTGGCGTTCTGTTCGACCATCAGCACGGTCGTTCCCGCGTCGTTAATCGTGTCGATACGGTCGAACATGTCACCGACGAGGTCAGGCGCGAGCCCCGCGCTCGGCTCGTCCAACAACAGCACGTCGGGATCAAGCATCAACGCACATCCCATCGCAAGCATCTGTTGCTGGCCGCCTGAGAGGGATCCGGCCTTCTCGTCGGTACGGTCCGCAAGGACTGGGAATCGGTCGTATACCGCCTGTTTTTGCTCTTCTGGAACCGTCTCCAGCACGTACGCCCCAATCCGAAGATTTTCTTCAACGGTCAGTGTCGGAAAGACGTTGTTCGACTGAGGAACGTAGCCGATCCCCTCGTGAACGATCTCCTCAGGTGCCATCCCGGCAATATCGGTGCCTCGGAATGTGACCGTTCCGCTGAGACAGCTTGCGATTCCGACGATCGCCTTCATCACGGTCGATTTGCCCGCACCGTTGGGTCCGACGATGGTAACGTACTCTCCGTCCTCGACGTGGAGATGTATTCCGGACAGCACCTTGATGTCGCCGTATCCGGCGTCAAGGTCGTCGATATCAAGCAGACTCACACTCCACCCCCAAGGTACGCCTCGATGACGCGATCGTCCGACAACACGTCTTCCGGCTGTCCGTCGACGAGGACTCGTCCCTGTTGGAGCACGACCAGTCGGTCGACCAGTTCGGTCAGCGTCTCGAGCTCGTGTTCGATAATGACGACCGTCATGCCGTTCTCGTTGAGTTCGCGTATGTGTTCGGCGATCTCATCTGTCAGCGTCGGATTCACACCAGCGAACGGCTCGTCAAGCATGAGCACGCTGGGGTCTAACATCAGCGCCCGAGCGAGTTCCAGAAGCTTCCGCTGGCCGCCGGAGAGGTTCGCGCTGTACTCGTCGGCGAGATGATCGAGTTCGAACGTCTCAAGCAACTCGTCCGCTCGAGTTCGCACGGACTGCTCCACGGTTTGCATCGACTCGGTTCGAACCAGCGCAGGGACAGTCTGTTCGCCGGGCTGGTCGGGAGCAGCGAGCCGAACGTTGTCACGAACGGTCATCGTCTCGAGCTCTCTCGTGGCCTGAAACGTTCGAACCAGCCCGCGCCTGGCAAGCGCCTCCGGCGGGTCGCCGGTCACCTCCGTCCCGTCGTACGTAACAACCCCCTCGTCCGGCGTGACGACGCCGCTGATACAGTTAAACAAGGTCGATTTCCCCGCGCCGTTCGGGCCGATCACGCCGACGAGTTCACCCGCATCGACCGACACTGAAAGCCCGTCTACGGCTCGCAGGCCCCCGAACTCCTTCACGAGTGCATCGGCAGACAGGAGACTCATCGGTCCACCCCCAGTTCCTGAGCATCGCCCCAGATACCAGCCGGCCGGTACCGGATCACGGTGACGAGGATGAGCCCGACCACGATAAGCCGAATCGAGGCGAACACGTCAGAGGGAACCGGCGTCACGTCGAGCGCGAACCGCGAGATGAGCCGCAACCCCATGATTATCGCCAACCCGGCCAGCACAGCCCGATGGTTCGCGGCGCCGCCGAGCAACATCCCGATCCACACCGTAACCGTCACTTGGATCGTGAAGAACCCTGGCGCGACCGCGCCGTTGTAGAGCGCGAACAGTCCACCAGCGAGCCCCGCGAGGGCCGCCCCGTAGACGAACGCTTGGGTCTTGTAGGTGACTGTGGACTTGCCGACCGACCGGGTGACGAGCTCGTCCGCCCGGATCGCCCGGAGCACGCGACCGTACGGAGCGCTTGTGAGTCGGGTGACACCGGCAAGTGCCACCAACGTGATGCCGCCGATAACGAGTAGCGTCGCGATCAGCCGCGTATCGGCGTCGCCGGCGAGCGCAGCGATCGGGCGCGGAACGCCGAGGATTCCGACGTTGCCTCCGAATATCCCCTCGAAGTTGACAAATACTGAGTGGAGTATCTCGGCGGCGGCGAGAGTCACGATGGCGAGGAAATCCCCTCGGAGCCGGATCGAGGTGGCGCTGACGGCGAGTCCGACCAGCGCAGCAGCGGCGACGCCCACGCCGAGGGCGAGGGGCCAAGGGTATCCAAGCCCGATGCCAGCGAAGGTGTCCTGTGCAGAGAGCATCGCCGTCCCGTACGCGCCAACCGCGAAGAACGCCACGTGACCGAAGTTGACGAGGCCGGTGTGACCGTACTGGAGGTCAAGTCCGAGCACGAGTAGCCCGTAGATAACGAACAGGATCCCGACCTCCACGAAGACGTACAGCGCGCTGGGAAGCTGCGCCCGAAGCGGCGTCAACGCGAACAGGCCGCCGATGAGCACACAACAGACCCCCGCAAGGAGGGCCAGGTCACCGTTGCCTGTCGGGACCCGATCGAGGAGGCTCATGCCTCACGCACCTCCGCTCCCGCGATCCCGCTCGGTTTAACGAGCAACACGAGGATCAGAATGCCGAACGCGATCGCAGAGGAGAGGCCGCTCATCCCCGACGGGAGAAACGCCGTCGACAGCGCCAACACGATTCCGATGAGATACGCTCCGACGATCGCGCCGTAGGGGCTCCCCGCACCGCCGAGGATGGCCGCCGAGAGGATCTGGAGGATCTGACTGAACCCCGTCGTCGCGCTCACATTCGTCTGAATGGCCAAGAGCACGCCCGAGAGCCCGGCGAGGATGCCAGCGAGCACCCAAACACTGTCACGGATCAGTTGGGTATCGATTCCCCGAACCCGCGCGAGGCTCTCGTCGTCGCCCATCGCTCGCATCGCGATCCCCACGTCCGTCCGCGTTAGCAGTCCGTAAATCGCGACGAAGACGGTGACTGCAGACGCGACAACGATCAGTTGTTTTGAGGTAACGAAGAATCCCCCGAGGAGATCCACGGAGCCGACCGAGAGGTCCGGAACCGCATCGAATCGGAACGTCGTTGTCTCGGTGTCGTAGTACCGGGCCTCACGCCCCGCGACGAGGCGGATGGCATTTCGAAGGGCGATCCCGAGACCGATCGACGTCAGCAGCAACGGAACCGGCCCGGTCTGATTTATCGGCGTGAAGAACGCGCGTGCGAGTACGATACTCACCAGTCCGCCGCCGGCCATCGCGACGAGCACGGCGACCGGGAGCGGGATCGGCAACGCGGTCGCCGCGAACAACCCGATGAATGCACCGAGGGTCAGGTATTCGCCGTACGCGAAGTTGATCATGTTCACGATTCCGTAGATCAGATTGAAGCCGATCGCCGCGATCGCGATGTACGAGCCCGTTATCACCCCGAAAATAATGTTTTGAAGTAGCCCCATCGAGATCAGTACTGGCCTTCCTCGACGAAACTCCGGACGTCCGCGGCGGAGACCTCACTCGTCTGAGTGAACTCGCCGTCCTGTGCCGTGTTGATGCTGACCGTTCCGAACACATTGCCGTGTTGGGTGAAGTTGACCGGGGTTGCGGCGCCTTGGTAGGTGATCTCTTCGCCGTTCGCGAGCGCCTCTTTCCCCTCGGCGAACGTGCTGACCGCTGTCCCCTCGCCTCTGCTGACCGGACCGAGATTTCGTTGGATCGCTTCCGGCGTGGCCTCGCCCGCTCGCTCGATCGCGAGCGCAGCCACTTGCACCGCGTCCCAAGCCGGTGGCGTCCAAGCGTTGATATCCGCATCACCCGCCTCGGTGTAGATCTCTTCGAACGTGTCGTAATTCGGCCCGGATTGACCGGGCGTGGCTCCCCAGGCACCGTTGAGATCGCTGCCAACCTGATCGAGCACCGCCTGCGATGTCAGCGTGTCCGAAAGGATCGGCTGTCGACCGTATCCGCCGTCGGACCAATCGCTCAGTGCAGTGATCGCCGACTCCTGTGGGAGGCTCATGAGGAACGCGTCGAACTCAGCCTCGAACAAGCGGCTAAGCGCTGATTGGTAGCTTGAGGCACCGAGCTCGACCTCTACCCGTTCGGCGACCGTCCCTCCGTTGGCTTCGTAGGCAGAGACGAATCCCTCGACGTAGCTCCGCTCTCCCTCGGTGGTGCCGTTGATTACACCCAAGGTGTTGAGTCCTTCCTCGATCGCGAAGGCGGCGCTCCCGCTCGTGTGGACCGTGTCGCCGACGACGGTTCGCCACACCCATTCGTCGTCACTCATGTCCTCCGGGGTGCCCTTATCGCCGCCGCGAGTATCGAGGAATGTCGATCCAGGCCACGGAGTGATGACTGGCGTCGAGAGATCCTGAAGGAAATCCCAGAGCGGATTGATCTCACTCGAGAACAGACCGACGATCGCCGCGACATCGTCGTTCTCGACCAACTGTGTCGCCACGGTCCGCGCCTCCTGTGGATCGACCGCGGTATCGCGGCGGGCGACTTCGAGTTCCGCGTCGAGTGGGCCGCCCGCCTCGTTGATATGGTTGACGGCGGCGTCAGTCGCCTGTGAGATGCCAGGCTGGAGGAAATCCCACTGGCCGCTAAGCGACGCCGGCTGTCCGAGCGTGATCGTCTCGGGGACGTCGGTATCGCCCGTTCCACCGTCGGTGCCGTCGGTGTCGTCGGTGCCGTCTCCGCCGTTGCTCCCTCCGTCGTCTCCGTCGCCTCCGTCGCCGTTCCCCCCGAACCCGACACAGCCGGAGAGACCCGCGATACCGCCGACCCCGGTGATGGTGACAACCGCGCGACGACTTGCATGTGTATTGTTATTAGATAACATCTGTACTAGAACACCTGAATGTGATTAAATAAAACTTGTGTCAGGAAACAGACAGTGGTTAGACACGCTGATCCATGCGAAGGCGAACGCTTGTAACCAATTCTCAGCGGTGGCTGGTTCGCAACGGCTAAACGTATTTGGAAATTTATCTGTTTACCGTTTTACTTCACGAAAGACATGTTCGACGGCATTCCGATCCCCCTGTGTGACGTGTTGGACTCGGAGCCCGTGACGATGACAGGTCGCCTGCAACCACGGGGCACCGCCGACGGGAAGTATCCGGTCCTCAATCTGACGTTTCTCACGTAATCCAGCGAGAAACGGTGAGGAAACCGCAGTATCGCTCGTCGACTACAGTCGGAGATAGAGCAGGCGGTTCATGTCGGAATCGACAGCAGCGTCCAGCCAACATCGCGCAGGATTGAGCTGGACCATCGGTTCATCGACCGCGACATGATTCGGATCGACACCGTCTGTCGGCTGTAGATCGGTTTCTTGCGCCCGCCGATGGACGGAGGCTCGATGGTGACCGACACCCGGCTGTCCAAACATACACTGTACGCAAAAGTGATAGTTCAGCTAGATAGAGTTGGATACCGAACTTCATCGCCGACTCGGGCGTCGTCGCTCGTCCCAGAAAATTTGATTCGATACAACCGCTATTCCGGCTGCGGCGCTCGAACCTGTGCATAGCGCACTCGATCTTTTGACCGCCTGGCTTTGTTGACATCCTTAGGAAATGATCTCTTCTGACCGGGTGTGGTCAGTACAGGCTACGAACCGACAGACACCCGGGCAAATGCACTGCGGCTTTCTCCGAGGTAGCCGCGTATGTTACTGGATGAATTGTTATAATATTTATAATGCGTCGTCGAGTGTATAGAACTCCGTGATGATTTATTAAGTCGGGCTGTTATGTAATCTTATGAGAATTTCAGATGCCCTTCAAGGCGAGATGACAATGAAACAAATGGGAGTAATAATGATCCTCTACATGGCGGCTCTGGTAGTTTTTGGAGCACTGGCAGTTATCGTGATACACCGTCTTGGATGGCAATGGCTATAGAGAATTGCCGTAAGGCGGCGGGGTACCTCGGCACATCAGAAAACTGAAGCTGGAAATCAGCGATACCCTATGTCGAAGCGACTTCGATCAATAAGCACTCTTCAGCGACCGGGTGTCTCAGACGACACTGTCTCTGTAGCATAGACTCTCAACAGAGTCGACCGTCTCATCCCTTACGGCAACGCTACCGAGACCAGCGCCGATCGCCGCTTCGAAAGTACGTCCGACTGAGCATCGATCGCTGCACACACCCGCGGAGACTCTCCCGTTATTCGGGCGGAGCGTCCCACTCTGCCCCGTTGTCTTGGGGTTCGTATCCCAGACGGTCCCGCGTGTACGTGAGATCGACCCAGGTCCCATCGTTGCCGCTGACGCCCCAGAAGATGTCGAACCCGGGCTCGTCGTGTCCGAGCAGGCAGTCGACGAGCTGGCCGAGGTCGCGGTGCGAGAGCCACGTGCACTTCAGCCGGTCCGCCATGTATCCGTACTCCTCGCTGTCGCGCTCCCACCACCCTTCGTCGACGCCCATCTCCGCGAGCCCGTACGGGTGGTCGTACTCCTCACCGAGCACGGTCTTGATGCGAAGCGCGTAGAAGCTCGTCGGGTACTCTCGCGTGTTCGTCACGTACGTCGGGTGGAGGTCGCCGAGCGGGTTCTCCTGACTCTCGACGAATAGCCGTCCCACGCCCTCCCCAAACACTTTTGAGAGGCCGTAGAAGGAGTCGGGCCGGACCGGGTCTTCGTGCGTGACCGTCAGATCGTACTCCGGGTCGTAGATCTCCGGTGAGAGTTCAACCTCGTACATTCCCACCGTGTGGATGGATGACGCGAAGACGAACTTCTCCACCTCGGCTTCCGCGGCCGCCTGGAGGACATTGTACGTTCCGATGATGTTATTCTGGAGAATTTTCTCCCACGATCCACTGAGGTCGACGGCGGCAGCGAGATGGATGACGGCGTCTACGTCATCGAAGTGGCCACGGAGGTCGTCTCGATCCGTAATGTCCGCGACGACGGTCTCTCGGTCGGGGTGGTCCTCGACGTCGAGACACGTGAACTCGTACTCGTCCGTCGCTCCGAGCTGATCGATAATCGCACTGCCGACTGTGCCATTCGCCCCCGTGATGAGGATGTGCATACGGCGAAAGGAGGTGAATCTATTATTAAATACCTTCGGGCAGCGGAGCAAAAACACGCCGTCGAGAGGGCGCTTCTCCGACTCCCCACCGAGGACCCGCCTGCCGGCGTCCGCATCTTCGCTGCCGTTCACCCGACGACCGACCCGTGAGCCACGTCGTTCGTCTAGGCGTCTTCTGCGGTCGAAGCCGTACGGGCATCGACGACGTGGGACGGAAGCGGTCCACGTCAGCCGAGCGTGAAGGGATCCTCGACCTCCCCGGCGAGGTCGACCCAGACGCTCTTCGTCTGCATATACTCCTCCAACCCCTCGTGACCGTTCTCGCGGCCGAGACCGCTGTCCTTGTACCCACCAAACGGGGAGTTGTAGGTGAGCGTACGGTACTCGTTGATCCAGATGGTTCCCGCTTCGAGGGCTTCGGCGACGCGCTGGGCTTTCCGGAAATCTTCGGTCCAGATGCCCGCGGCGAGCCCGAAGTCCGTGTCGTTCGCCCGTTCGACGAGGTCATCCTCGTCGTCGAACGTGAGCACGCTCGCGACGGGACCGAAGATCTCCTCCTGGGCGACGGTCATGTCGTTCTCCACGTCGGTGAGGATGGTCGGTTCGAGGAAGCACTCGCCGGGGAGGTCGTCAGGCTGATCACCGCCGAACCGGAGGGTTGCGCCCTCTTCAACTGCGGTCCTGATGTACTCCCGATCGGTCTCCCACTGTCCGCGAAACGCGACCGGCCCCATCTCGGTCTCAGGATCACGTGGGTCGCCGAGGGTGATGTCGCGGGCGCGCTCGGTGATCCGATCGACGAACTCGTCGGCGATGTCCTCGTGGAGGAACACGCGCGAACCCGCGAGGCAGGTCTGTCCGGTCGCGGCGAAGATACCCTTGATGACGCCGTTGATTGCATTGTCGAGGTTCGCGTCGGCGAAGACGATGTTCGGGCTCTTCCCGCCGAGTTCGAGGGAGGCGGGGATGAGGTTCTCGCCCGCGGTCTTCCCGATGTGGCGGCCGACGCTGGTGCTGCCGGTGAAGGAGGCTTTGTCGACGCCGTCGTGATTGACGAGCGCGTCGCCGACGGTACTGCCGCTGCCGGTGACGACGTTGTAGACGCCGGCGGGGAGTCCGGCCTCTTCGCTGAGGAGTTCGGCGAGACGGAGCGCGCTCACGGGCGTCTGCGTGCTGGGTTTGTGGACGAACGTACAGCCGGCGGCGAGCGCGGGCGCGAGCTTGAACGCGGTGAGGAGGAGCGGGGAGTTCCACGGGGTGATGGCGCCGACGACGCCATACGGCTCGCTGACAACGTAATTAAACATCTCGCCGTTCTTGCTTTCGACGGGGATGGTGTCGCCCTCACGGGTCTCGCACTGACTGGCGTAGTAACGGAACCAATCGCCGAGCGAGTTCATCTGTCCGCTCATCTCGCGGATGAGTTTTCCGTTCTGTCGGGTTTCGAGTTCCGCGAGTTCGTCCGCATGCTCGTCGATGACCGCGGCGACCTCTCGGAGCAGGCCGGCGCGTTCGCTCAGTTGGAGGCCGCCCCAGTCGTCACGGTCGAAGGCATCCCGTGCGGCGGCGACGGCGCGGTCGACATCGCCGGGGGTTCCGAGCGGAACGGTCGCCCATGGTTCGCCGTCGTACGGGAACTTGACTTCGGCGCGGTCATCGCTCTCCGAGGAGACGAACTCGCCGTCGATGAACTGGTCGTAGCTCTCGATGTCAGTCATACAGGCATGTGATAACAGGTCACAATAACTCTTTCTGCGACAAGACTGTCCGCAAACTCCGCGGACGGCAGGGTGCGCGGACTGGTTCACCGAAAACGGTGTCCTTGGTGATCCAACGAAGGCAACTACCGATGCAGGAGAACTGACCAACGATTGTGTTGGAGCTCCGTCTGTGCCATCGTCGCCGGTTGAATACTGTTGGCCGGCTTCCTCCCCGCGATTAAGCGCGGGGCTTTCGCCTCGGATTTTCCGCGACCCACCCACACGTTTATTCCGTCTGGTATGGGAGGAGGTGGTATGGTAGATACTGGCGACCTCGAAATTTTCAGACACTCACTGAAGAGTGTCGTCGAGGAAATGGGCGTCACGCTCCAACGAACCGCGTACTCGACGAACATCAAGATTCGTCGCGACCACACGTGTGCACTGTTCGACGCCGACCTCAGGCATATCGCTCAACACGACATCGCCCCCCAACACATCGGGTCCCTCGTCTCCGTCGTCCCGCGGAACGTTCCCGACTGGGAGGACGACCTCGAACCGGGCGATGGCATTCTTATCAACGACCCGTACAAGGGCGCCGTCCACCTTCCGGATGTGATGCTCATTTCGCCGCTGTTCCACGACGACGAAATCATCGGCTACGCCGCGAACTCAGCACATCATGTCGATATCGGCGGGGGCACCCCTGGCGGTATCCCCAACGACAGCACGGAACTCTACGGCGAGGGCCTGATCATCCCCGGCGTTCACGCAGTAGAAGACTGGGAGTACGACGAGGACACCCTCTCGTTCATCCTGCGGAACGTCCGCGAGCCAAAGATGCGACGCGGCGACTATCAGGCACAACTCGGGGCGAACCGGATCGGCGAACAGCGGTTCGCAGAACTCCACGAGGAAAACGGCCGCGAGCGCGTCGAGACCTACCTGGATGAACTGCTCGACTACACGGAACGCCGAGTCCGCGCAGCTATCGAAGAGCTCCCGGACGGCGAATATTCGGCGAGCGATGAGATGGACGGCGACGGTATCGTTGACGAACCCGTGACGCTCGTGCTCACGCTGACGGTCGATGGCGACGAGATGCGTATCGACTTCACCGGGACCGCAGCGGAAAACGAAGGGCCACTGAACTGTACACCCGCAATGGCGTTCGCGGGAACGATGGCCGTCATCATGGCGTTCATCGGTGAGGATCTGCCGAAGAACGACGGGTTCTACCGGCCGTTCGAGACGATAACCCCTGAGGGAACGATGGTGAACCCCTCCTACAACCGCCCGGTGGCGGGCGGCTGGGAGATCCCGATGCGCGCGGGCGATCTCGTGACGAAGGCGCTCGCGGATGCCGTCCCCGAGCAGACCATCGGCGCGACGAAAGGAATGGTGTGTAACGTCGCGTACGGCGGGACCGATCCTCGGGACGACGACGACTACGTCTACTACGAGACCGTCGCGGGCGGCTACGGCGGACGATTGGAGAAAGACGGGATGGACGCGGTACAGACGCACTTCCAGAACACTGCGAACAGCCCTATCGAGGAACTGGAGGACGAACTGCCCGTCTACGTCCGCCGGTATGAACTGATTCAGGACTCGGAAGGCGCGGGTCGCCAGCGTGGCGGGCTCGGCGTCCGCCGCGACCTCCAGTTCTACGATCACGAGGCGTCGTTTTCGCTGCTCACGGACCGGACACGCTCCAAGCCGTGGGGGATCTTCGGCGGGCACTCTGCTCGGCCCTCCCGGTTCTATCGGAACCCGGGAACGGCGGATGAGGAGGTGTTGGCGTCGAAGTCGACGACCAAGCTCGATGCTGACGATGTCGCGAGCGTTCAGACGCCCGGCGGTGGCGGGTATGGGGACCCCCTGGAGCGAGACCCGACCGACGTCCTCGACGACGTTCTCGACGAGAAGGTCTCCCCGGAGAAAGCCCGCGAGGAGTATGGCGTCGTCATCGAAGACGAGAGTATCGACGAGGAAGCGACCGCGGAGCGGCGTCGAGAGCTCCGTGACGTGGCCGCGAACAGGACGGGTGAGAACGCATGAGCGTGCGCATCGGTGTCGACACCGGTGGGACGTTCACCGATGTCGTCCTCTACGACGTGGACGCGAACGAGGTGTACATCACGAAGACGCCGTCCACCCCCCCGGACTTCGACCGCGGCGTGTTGAACGGCATCGACAAGATCCTGGAAGAGACCGACACCGACCCGGACCGCGTCGAGTTCCTGAGCCACGGGACGACGGTGGGAACCAACGCTGTCCTCGAAAACGAGATACCGGACCTCGGACTTATCACGAACGAGGGGTTGCGTGATGTCCTGGAGATCGGGGACCAGACCCGTCCTGAGCTTTACAACTTACAGGCGGACAAACCACCCGCGCTCGTGGACAGGCGTCACCGACTCGGCGTCCCCGGTCGTATCGACTCGGAGGGGGACGTCGTCGACGAGCTCGACGAGGACGCCGTTCGTGCGGCCGTTGACAAACTCGCGGACTCGGGTGTCGATTCGGTCGTCGTCTCGATGCTGTTCTCCTACCTGAACGACGACCACGAGCGCCGGGTCGGCGAACTCATCGCGGAAGAAACCGACCTCAGCTACGCACTTTCCTCCGCCGTCTACCCGGAGACCCGCGAGTACGACCGAACCGTCACCACGGTGCTGAACGAGGCGGTGAAGGTCACGATCCAAGACTACCTCGGTCGCCTCGACGTCGGGATCGCGGAGCGCGGTATCGACGTGCCGCTGAACGTGATGCACTCCGGCGGCGGTATCTTCGGGACGGAGCAGGCGACGGATTTCGCACTTCGGACCGTCCTCTCCGGACCGGCCGCGGGAGCGGTCGCCTGCCGTGACGTTAGCCGGACGGAAGGCCTCGAACACGCTATCGGACTCGACATGGGTGGCACGAGCGCGGACGTGAGCGTCGTCGAGGACGGCGACCTCGTTCGGTCCACGGAGGGCGAGATCAACGACCTGCCGATCAACACCCCGCTCGTCGACATCAACACCGTGGGAGCAGGCGGTGGGAGTATCGCGTGGATCGACGCTGGTGGCGGGCTTCGTGTCGGCCCGAAATCCGCCGGCGCAGATCCCGGACCGATCTGTTACGGCCGCGGTGGGACCGACCCCACGGTGACGGACGCGAATCTCGTGCTTGGTCGCATCGACCCGAGCGCCTTCCTCGACGGCGACGTACAACCGGCCATCGAGAAGGCGAGGGAGGTGTTTGCTGACGAGATCGCGGAACCACTCGGGCTCAGCCTCGAGGAGGCGGCGATGAACGTGGTCAAAGTCGCAAATGCGAAGATGGCTCGCGAGCTGCGCCGCGTTACCGTCGAGCGCGGCCGCGATCCCGGCGAGTTCTCGCTCGTCGCGTTCGGTGGCGCCGGCCCGCTCCAGGCCGCTGAAGTCGCCCAGAACATGGACATGAACTCGCTCGTGATCCCCCGGAGCCCGGGCGTGTTCTCCGCACGTGGCCTCCTGCTCGCCGACGTTCGCATGGACGAGTCGCGCGCGTACACTGGCGACGGGCTCGATGCACAGCAGGCGGGCGTAGAGTTCGAAACGCTCGAAGAATCGCTCACCGAACGGTTCACCGATCAGGGATTCGACGCTGGGGACGTGCTGGTGACCCGGCAACTCGATCTCCGGTACGCGGGCCAAGCGTACGAGCTGACCGTCGCGCTCCCTGGAGAGACGTTCACGGCGGCGAACTTCGAGGCGGGAATCGAGCGGTTCCACGACCAACACCGTCAGCTCTACGGGTACGCGATGGAGGACGAGCCGGTGAAGCTCGTCACACTCCGTGCCACCGGGACGGTCGAGACGCTGCCGGTCGAGGATGAGGTGCCCGTTGCGGGCGGCGAACAGACCCACCGTGAACGCGAGGTGTACTTCGCGGATCGGGGGTTCGTGGCAACGCCAATCGTCGACCGACACGCGCTCGCCGTCGGTGAGGCGGTCGATGGTCCCGCAATCCTCGAGGAATCGGGGTGTACGAGTCTCCTGCCGCCGGAGATCACGGCAGAAGTCTCTGAGGACGGGAACCTCCGAATCGACCTTTAGTACGGTGGAAATCCGGGGCGAGCGATATCCGGATTCGTGCGCACGTCGAGGACGAGCGGAACATCGGGCTTGTCCGTGAGGAACTCGTCGAGGACGCCCAGATCATCAGTCGACCGTATCGTTGCGGCGCGCGCGCCGAGACCCCGAGCGACCTGCTCGAACGCTGGGCTCTCGTAATCGGCGGCGGTCACACGGTCGAATTCGAGGTCTTGGCGGTGGCGGATGATCCCGTAGCTCTCGTCGTTCAAGACGACGAAGACGACCGGGAGATCGAGACGAACCGCAGTTTCGACGTCCTGAACGACCTGCATGAACGCGCCGTCGCCCATGTAGCAGACGACATCTCGGTCGCGATCGGCGTACTGCGCGCCGAGCGCGGCGGGGAGTGCGTACCCCATCGTTCCGAAGTTCCCGTTCACGAGCATCTGGCCGCCGGCGTCGAGTTCGTGGAAGACCGCCGGGAACCCCGTGTTGTTACCCGAGTCGACGGCGACGACGGCGTCGCCGTCGGTGCGGTCGGAAACGGCGAGCGTGAGCGCACGCGGGTCCACGCATGGCCCGTCCGACTGCTCGTCGAACGGGATGACGTGACCCGTTTCCGCGATCGTCTCCTCGATCCTGTTGACGCGTTCGGGGTTCGTCCCGATGCGGTCTCCGAGCGCGGCGACCGTCGCGCGGGCGTCTCCGAGCACCCCGATCGTGGGGTCGCGGTATCGTCCGAGTGCGTCGGGAGAGAGGTCAACCTGAACGATGTCAGCGTCCGCGTAGAGCGCGCCATAGCGGGTGGATTTCCCCGACAGTTGTGCGCCGACGGTGAGCACTGCGTCGGCGTCCCAGAGCAACGCGTCGTTGGCGGGCGTCATGAACGTGCCCGCGATCCCCGAGTGGAGCGGGTGATCGTGATCAAAGAGCCCCTTCGCGAAGTACGTCGTCGCGATGGGTGCGCCGAGTCGTTCTGCGAGCGCGGTGAGGGCGTCAGCGGCGGCGGACGCACGAGCGCCGCCGCCAGCGAGGATGACAGGATGGTCCGCGCTGTTGAGGACGGCGGCCGCGGCGTCGACTGTTTCGGGGTCGGCGTGGACGCGCTGGGCCGTGGACGACTGTGGATCGTAGGTATCGTCGGGGACCGGGTCTTTCTGGATGTCTCCGGGGAGTTCGACGATGGCGGGACCACGTTCGGTTCGCGCTTCCGAGAACGCACGACGGAGCGTTTCGCCGATCGTGTCTGACGTCTCCGCCCGTGTCTGATAGACGGAGATCGGATCGGTGAACGTGATGTGGTCGAGATACTGGAGGGATGTCTCCCGGCCACTGAACCCCGTGTCTCCGACGAGAACCACGAGTGGCACGTTATCGCGGTCCGCGGCGGCGATACCGGTTGCGCCGTTCGTCACGCCCGGGCCGTGGGTGAGTGTACAGACGCCGACTTCGCCGGTGGTGCGGGCGTAGCCGTCCGCCATCGAGACGGCCACCTGCTCGTGACGCGCGTACCGGAACGCGATGTCGTGGTCGTTCGTCGCGTCGATGAGGTGTGCGTTCCCTTCCCCGATGAGGCCGAAGAGTGTCGTGACGCCTTCGGCAGTCAGTGCGTCGAGTATGAACGTGCTCCCTGTCTCGGTCATTGGTATTGTTAACTCCGGAGTGTGGCCCCGTTTCGCTGAGAGAACCGACAGAGTGTGGCGATATAAGCGTTGTTCCACCCCGACTCGGTAATCGCCCCACCGGCCGCCCGAACATTGAATATGGCTTCGTCGAAGGTTGCGGTATGCGAGCAACCACACGCGACAGGACCCATCCTCACTCTCCCGTCGGCGACGCGTCGATGTCCCGGCCCGACAGCTCGACCCCACCGGCAGGTGATTCACGAGTGACCCGCGGATCCCATTTCGTCGATGACTTGGAGTAAGGACGCCGCGGAGGCGCTGGCAGACGCCGGCGTCGATCTGATCGCGTATCTCCCGGACTCGAAGATGGACGCCCTCATCGATGAGGTCGTTGATGACAGCCGGTTCGAGACCGTGCTGGTCAGCCGTGAAGAGGAGGCTATCGGCGTACTCGTGGGCGCCTGGGTCGGTGGCGACCGTGGCGCACTACTCTGTCAGTCGAGCGGTCTCGCGAACACGTTCAACGCCATCGGATCGCTCAGTGTCCCGGCGCGCGTCCCCTTCCTCGGGGTCGTGACGCGCCGCGGTAACCTGGGCGAGTTCAACATCGCGCAGGTGCCCGCGGGGTACAACATGGACAAGCTCCTCGACGATGTCGGTGTCCGCAACTCCGTCGTCACTGATTCGGAGGACCTCCGGGAAACCGTAGCACTCGCGGGCGAGACAGCGTTCTCCACGCAGTCCCCATACGTCGTCCTGTTGGAGCAGACCGTCACCGGGCGGAAGTCGGAGGCTACAGAATGACGGATGCACGTGCGGACCAATACGCTTGTACGGAGTCCGTCCTTGACATCACTCCGGACGCGGCCGTCGTTTCGAATCTCGGCGTCGCGTCCTACGTTCTCGCGAGCGTCTCAGACTCCGAACGCGCCAGAAACTTCTACCAATGGGGAAGCATGGGCGTGACCACGGCAGTCGGCCTCGGTCTCGCCATCAGCACCGACGAACCCGTCACCGTCCTCGACGGTGATGGGTCGTTGTTGATGTCGCTTGGCACGCTCACGACTGTCGCGCGATACGACCCTGACAACCTGACGGTCGTCGTCTGGGCGAACGATGTCTACGGAACGACGGGCGGTCAGTCGCTTCAAGCCAGCCAGACCGACTTCGCCGGGATCGCTGAAAATAGCGGTCTCGACGCGGTCACCGTTCGAAATACCGAGGCGTTCGCGGACGCCTACCGAGACGCCACCGAATCCGCGAGCGTCACCGTCATCGTTTGCCACGTCGACCCCGTCGATCCCGACGCACGGCCGCCGTTCGATTTCCCGTACATCGCCCGGCGTGCCCGCGATTCGCTCTCGACCGACACGATGTAGTCCGCATGTCGATCTCACCGGAATCGTATCCGCGTGCGACTATCCCATAGCTACCGGCATTCGACCGCAGTTCACGCCGCTTTGTTCGTCGAGTGAGGAACCGCATTCAAATCGCCGGCGGCGAGCATGGGGACATCGACGACATCAGTGTCACCGTCGACAATCAACTCGGCGACGATCTGTGATCTGTTTCCCCTGTTGGTCTCGGGAGCTGGATCTCGATGGTCGTCCCGCGATCGGAGTTGATGACGTCGATTTCACCGTTCAACGTCGTGATGATCCAGTAACTCAACCAGAGTCCGAGTCCCTGCCCGTGGACGAGCGGTGTCTCTGCGCCGGTCTGTAAAATACTTCGTTCCGTATTCGGAAGCCCCGGCCCGCTATCGCTCACCCTACAGGTAATCAGTCGCTCGGACACGCTCACATCGACCACGACGGATTCGGGATCGCCGCCGTGTTTTACGGCGTTGTCTACGAGTTCGAACAGCGCCACTTCGAAGCGTGGAAGCGTCTCCGCAATCGCTTCTTCCGGCGTATCAACCGTTATCGAGGCGTTTGGATAGCGTGTTTCACATTCAGTGACGGTGCGGTTGATCAGCGGGATGATGTCCGTGGGCTCTAACTCGGGCGAGACTTCGCGATTTTGTTCGATCTTCTGTGCGGCCTCAGTCAAATCGAGCAATCGCGTTGCCGCCGCACTGATGACCGTTGCTTTGTTCGCCCGCTCCGCATCTAGATCCGCTGCGAGCATCTCCGCCCAGCCACGGTTGACATCCTCCTCCGCCTTCAGGCGGAGGAATCCCGACCGCGTTTGGGATATTAGGGTTCGCAGTCTACCACTTGTTCCTGCGGTTGGAATCCGCTGGACAAGTCGTGAAGGTAGACTCCGGGCTGTGCCAACCAGCCGGTACTCCTATCTCCACCCAAATCAGGTGCAGACTCGGAGTTACTTTCGCCGGTAATGCCGAGACGGATGTTTTCCGCCCCATTTACATCTGCATTGAATGCAGCGTCGCAGTTATCACACACATACAAACCGCGCTCAACGCGCTGACTCTTGTCTTTAGTGCCGCATATTGAACACGTCTTGCTCGTATTGCGCTCAGATACTTCGACGACCTCGATCCCCTCCACTTTCGCCTTGTACTCAAGGATCGAGGTGAAGCGGTCGAACGCCCAGCCGTGAAGATCGAGATTCCCGTGCCTGCCCCAGTTTTTCGAGCTGCCGTTCTCATCTTCACGGACGCCTTCAAGATCTCCGATGTTGATCTGACCGACCTCGTTCTCGACACACCGTTCTACGATGTGTTTAGCGAGACCGTGGAAGAAGTGCGTGCGGCGTTCTGACCACGTGTGGTGCAACTGAGTGGCCCGATCGCCGTCTGAGTCGTCGCATTTGGCGATTTCTTTGGGGAAGTAGTAGCCGTCTTGTTTCAGACGGGTGCCGGGGTACAGGTCGGCGTCCTCGGTACTGTATGCGACCGCGGCAAAGTTGCAGATGCCGAGATCGACGCCAGCTGTCTCGGTGCCGGGCGCGTCGGGTGTTTCCACCTCATGTGTGCAGACGAGATGGAGTTCCCAGCGGTTGTTCGCGTTGTCGTAGACGGCCCTGACTTGTTGCAGGTTCTCAACCTCAACGCCGGGGCGCGTTTCATACTCGACAAGGATGTACTCCCACGCTTTTGGGTGTTCTTTGTGATTCGCGCCCTTCGAGAGGCGAACACGATTGTTCGTGGTATCGTGTTTGATGCCGTTTTGCTTCCACGTCACCGTACTGCGGGGGTGTTCTTCGTGGACGCGGCGGCCGTGATCGTCGTAGTAGTTTTCTTTGCGGTAGCCGGGTGGATTGTCTCGGTCGTCATCAGACTCATACCACGAGGTGAAGGCTTCAGCGAGCTCTTCCAGAACGCGCTGACTGGACTGTGAGTGGAGTCCGTTGTAGTTGGTGTGTGTCTTCAACTCGTCTTTGAGCCTGCCGTGATCGGGTATTTCACCCGTTTCATCCCACACTTGGCGGGCGTAGTAGTTCGCGACGTTCCAGAGTTTACTGGCCGACCACCCGTGTCGGTCGAGTGAATCCCCTACCTGTCCGTGGTTGCAGATTGTCGCCCGATGGGTTCTGTGGACTGTCAACATCTGAAACGCTGTATAATACCTTATATTCGAATCTCTTGGAAAGTTTGGATTGAGGGTGTAGAATATCCAGCCGTGCTATCGGCGGTGGACTGTGGAGAGGGTTGTCGGATTCATCCCGCGCCTAAAGGCGCGGGTATTCTCCTTGCTCTTTATAAAAGAAGCCTAGGCACGCTGACTGGGCTCCCAGCAAGTCTCACCCAGAGTGCAACAGGGAGCGAAGAACACTCACAAGATCTTAGAGAACGTTTCAGTCTATGGATCTCCTGTACTGCCACAGCAGGCCCAACTCTGACACTTGCTGAGGATTTCGACAGAGCCAATTCACACATTAGTCCGACCCGCGGGTAGACGAGGTGCCGATATCATATTACTCACCGCCCCCACCGAGCCCTCCAACCCGTTCACTGCTAGAAAATCCATCACTATTGACGCCAGTAACTTCGAAGCGAGCACCGCCGGCCTCACTCTCAGTAAGGTGGATAGTCCACCCGTGAGCACTGACGGCTCGGTCAACGATGCTCAACCCAAACCCAGTCCCCTCGTCAGCTGTCGAATACCCCGCTTCGAAGACCCGACTGCGGTCCTCCGCGGGAATTCCGGGTCCATTATCCTCAATATACAAACCGTCATCCAGTTCACCGACCGTCACCGTGACATGCGGCCCACCGTGTTGGACCGCATTTCGCATCAAGTTCTCGAGCACCTGCTTCAGCCGACTCGTATCCGCTCGAATCGAGGTTGTACTGTCGATTTCGACCGCGAGCGATGCGGTCGTCGTTTCGACAGTGGCCCAGCACTGCTCGACCAGTCCCGTAAGCTCAACCGACTCGAAGTCAGTGACAGTTTCTCCCTGTCGAGCAAGGCTCAGTAGATCGTCGATCAGCACCTCCATTCGAGTGAGTGCGCCCTCGACATGCGACAACTCCTCGCTTTCACATTCGTCTTGGGCAAGCTGAAGCCATCCTTCAGCCACATTAAGTGGATTACGAAGGTCGTGGGAGACGACGGTGGCGAACTCATCAAGACGGTCGTTCTGGCGCTGCAGCTCCTGAATACGTTCTTTTTGGTCAGTAACGTCTCGCTGCATGCCAAGATACCGGATGAGGTTGTCATCGGCGTCGTACACCGGTGCGACGCTCAGTTCGTTCCAGAATTGAGTGCCGTCCTTGCGGTAGTTGCGGAGTTCAACGGTGATCGGCTCTTCGTTATCGATCGCTTCCCGCAACCGAGCTACGGTTTCGGGGTCGGTACTGTCTCCCTGCAGAAATCGACAGTTCCGTCCAAGAGCCTCCGCTTCTGTATACCCGGTGAGATCTTCAAACGCCTCGTTGACGTATACCATTGGGTTGTTGTCTTTGTGTGGATCAGTCAAGGTGAGTGGCGCGTGAGCGTTGTCGATCGCTGTCTGGTGAATCTCTAGTTCGCGCTCGGCAGCTCGTTGCTCCGTGATGTCGGTATTGACCGCAACAAAGTGCGTGGTCTCGCCCGACTCGTCGGTCACCGGAGCGATCGTCTGGTCGACGACGAACTGTTTGCCATCTTTGTGTTCGTTAATCACCTCGTCGTCCCAGACATCGCCGTCGAGAATAGTTTCCCACAGGTTTTCGTAAAACGCTTCGTCGTGTTCGCCCGACTGGAGGATAGCTGGGTTCTCTCCGATTGCTTCCTCGGCTGTGTATCCCGTTATTTCCTCGAAGGCTGGGTTGACGTAGTCGATAACACCGTCAGGCTTCGTACAATAAATCGCATGACCCGAGGATTCGACGGCACGCTGGAACTTCTGGAGTTGCTGTTCGCGTTCTTTGCGCTCGGTGATCTCTGTTATGAAGCCGACGATGCGGATAACTTCGCCGTTGTCATTTCGGATCGGCTTCCCCTGAACGTATACCCAGCGTTGGTAGTCTTCGCTTTTATTGACCCGGTGTTCAATTTCAACGGTTTGTCCGCTCCGTAACTGTTCGACTGCCTGCGCCACCTGCTGTCGATCTTCGGGATGGGTTGCGTCGAGAAAGGCTAATGGATCGTCGCGGAGACGGTCTATTGGGATGCCGTAGAGGTCATCGAAAGCGGAGTTGATGAATATGACATCGTCCATGTCCGCTGAGAAGATCCAGAGGATGTTTGTGGTCTCCTCGGCGAGTTCTATGAGCCAGCGTTCGATCTTGCTGGCACGTTGTTCCGACCGACGCTGAGCAACGGCATTATCGATCCGGTTAGCCAGAAGTTCGTACTGTTCCGAACCCATTCCCTTTTGTAAGTAGTCGGTCACCCCTTTCGAGATAGCCCTACTTGCGATTTCTTCGGACCCTTTGCCAGTGTATAGAATAAACGGGATATCAGGATGCGTCTTACGTACCCGTTCGAGAAACTCGATACCGTTGAGGCCGGGCATATCGTAGTCAGAGACAATACAATCAATCTCGCTCGTTTCGAGGTACTCGAGCGCTTCGTTGACATCGAGTTTGCTGTGAATCGATAACAGATCGTGATTCTCTTCGAGAAACGCGGCAGACAGATCTAAGATACTCTCGTCGTCATCAACATGGAGGACTTCGATTGGCTTGGACATAGTACTTTGACTCGTGTTCAAGACGAGGTCGAAATCGTCGCGTTGGACCATCGGTGGCTGTCGGTGATGCGATGATGATCTTTCTGAACCCTCCATCTCTGTTAATTATTCAGTAGTCAGTTGCTGAACTGTCTCGCTGATCTGGCCGACATTTTCTGCCTGCTGTTCGTTTGCCACAGCAATACTTTCGACCTCGCCGGCGACTGCATCTGCCTGCTCGACCAATTCGTCGACCATACTCGCAACTTCCTCGGCGCTGGCGGCTTGGTCGTCGGTCGCATCGGACACCTCGCGGATACCGTGAGACGCATCTTGAACCGATTCAGCGATATCTTGGAGTGTATCCATCGCAGTGGTAACCTGATCGATACCTCGGTCGATTTGCTTAGTGGTTTCTTCTAGGCTGGCGACTGTCTCTGCGGTGTCTTCTTTGATATCCGATACTAATTGTTCGATTGTCCCCGCGTGGTCTTGAGATTCTTCGGCGAGATTTTTCACTTCGCTTGCAACGACCGCGAATCCGTCCCCTGCCTCGCCCGCACGAGCAGCCTCTATCGAGGCGTTCAACGCGAGCAAGTTCGTCTGTTCGGAGATATTGTTCATCACCTCGACTATTTCATCAATTTCGTCGATTCGCTCTTGGAGTTGTTTGACATCGCTCGCGACAGTCGATGCAGAGTCATCAACTCGCTTCATCACTTCGATGGCATCGGTTGCAGCCCCTCGACCTTCTTGAGCGAGTTCTTCAGCCTTCTCGCTCATCGTAGCCACTTCATCGGCAGTCGATGCGATTTCCTCGACAGTGGCAGACATGTCCCCGACTTCGCTTGCGACTTGGTTCATCGACTCTGCTTGGTCGTGGGCTTGTTCACTGAGTCTATCCGTACTCGTCGTAATGTTCTCAGCTGACTGTGTGGCCTGTGCCACCTGCTCGTCAACGTCGGTTATGACCTGTTTTTGTTGGTCCAGTTCGGCCTCGAGTTGTGCACTGTACGAATGGATGTAGGTATCCATAGCCACCTGCTGGTCGAGATTCATTAGCTTCAGCATCGATCGCGTTCGATCGGCAAGTGTATCGAGCGCCTTCTCCGGCGTGAGTGTGCAACCTTCTTGTACCGGGTCGCCGTCACCCGCCTGTGCGAGATCTGCTTTCAGATCATCAACGACGGCGTCGATTAGGTGTCGGTAGAAGACGCTGTAGGCACCGAGATAGATCTTCGGTCCGAGATCCAGCATATCATGAATCTTGCCTATCCGAGCACGGCTCTCGAAGTGTTCCTGTCCGTACTGGCCGTCGAATAGGTCTCGTAAGTACTCACGCTGGTTCCCTTTGAGTGCTTCAATCCCCTTGCTTGATCGCCCGAAGATTTCGGTGGTTTCATCGTATGATTCCAAGTGGTCGTAAAACCCCTCGACTGCGTCGTCAATAGCCGGTTCAACAACGCTACCGAGATCTTCGAGCCGTTGCTCATCTGCCTGCTCAAAGTTCGTGAAATCCTTTCGCCAGTCGATCTGTTTCTGGTCGATTTTTATCTCGTCTACTAACTGTGCACCGTCTACTTGCTTTCGATTAGCAGCGGTTATTTGATTTCTCACAATCACTGCATGTGATTCATATGCATATCAAATAGTGGCAGAATATCTGAGGTAGAGTTGGTGGCTAAACCTTATATGTGGGGTAGCCTCTTAAGCGAGATTGAAATTAATCATCTGAATATACACAACATTTAGATTTTATCAAATGTGTGTAGATTTTATGTCGCTCTCATAAAGAGCAAGGAGCATATCCGCGCTTTCAGGCAGAGGAGGTGGCGATTGCAGGGTTCGATTTAATCAGATTTACGTGACGAGTGAATTGTTAGCGTCCTCAATGAGGTTCTCAAACAGTGTCTGTTCTGCTTTTCGGATGTGCTCATGAAAAGTAGAGTTGGAAAAGTCGAACATGTCTGCAAGTTCTTTCCCACTTGCACCCCGAGGAGAATCAAAGTACCCGGACCGGTAGGCTGTCTCCACGACTTCGCGTTGGCGGGGAGTGAGGGCCTCTATCGCAGTGTTAAGAGACTTCTTTCTCGAATCAGACAAAGAATCAGACTCTCGTTTGGCGAGCAATTGCGCGTTTTCGTAGTGCGACGTAACTATGTTGACAGCCTGCCGGATACTGAACGCCTCCGGAACTTCGACTGTCAACCGACAGCGAGCACCATCAGCGACTAGTTGTTGTAGAATTACACTTCTGTTGGAAAGAACCGATCCTATACACGGTGTGGCGATCCGTAACTGGATAAACGTCTCATTTGGACGCTCGATTAGATGTCCCTCCTCAATTCCATCCAGCCGTTTGGCCCCGTTGAGTACTTCTTCGGGGGTGCCATTAGCTACTCTGACGAAGGCAAGTGTAGACTCCTTTCCCTGGGACACAATTTTCTCGATCTCGATTTTACAGTCAAGTACAGCAGCCAATCGACAGAATAAGACACTTTCATCTCGAGTCTCAAACTCCAGTTCCGCTGTCTGCTTCGTGTGCAAGGCCGCTTTTTGTTCGATCGCAGCACTCGCATGGGCGGTCAAATTGCAGAGTTCTTTCAAGACAGATGTTAGTGCATCCGAAAATCCTGATGTCGAGCGTGAGTACACGGTGAGCGCACCGTAGAGTCCTTCCCTGTAGATAAGCGGGACACTTAGAACAGACCGGAACTCCCGTTCGATTGCTCTACTTCGCCAGTCGCCATGTTGGATGTTAGTCGCGATATTCGAACTGCTGCACGCGCCTCGTGACTGCAACGCCTCTACTGACGGTTCTGGGTCGTTAGTCCCATTTAACGTGAGAGATATACTGTCCAGATAGTCACTGCCTGCTCCAGCCTGCGTCTGGGGAATCACCTCTTTTTCTTCGAGATCGACAGTACCAATCCAGGCGAACTCGATTGCATCTGACGCGATCAATTGTTCACAAATCGATTGTTCAAGCTCTGTGCGTGTGTCCGCCTGAACGATTGTATGAGTGATATCGCGGATCTGCTGGTTCAACGACTCGATTTCCTGCAGTTCTTGGCGCTGTTTTCGGAGCTCTTGTTCCCGTTTGGTATAGCCGAGTGCTGCCTCAGTCGTGGCACCTAATGTCTCCACAAGATTCGCCGTCCAATCGTCGAACATGCCCGGGCGCGTATCGCCCACGAAAAGGACCCCCCGATCACCGATTGGAACGGCCAATTCACTCCGAACCGTTCTGTCGAACTCGTAGTCCGTCTCCTGGGTCTGGAAGTCATCGACAATCGTTGTCTGCTCGTCGGAAAATGCACGCCACTCCACACCAACTCCTGGTTCGAATACAGGGACGTCCCCAATTTCTTCAGCTTCTTCGCTCGAGGTCACGTGAACAGCCGGCCTGAGTTCCCACTCGTCTTCGTCGAACGAATAAAACGCGACAGTAGAGACATCGAGAACATCTGCCAGCACCTCGACTGCCGTTCGGGTAACCTCGTGTTCAGTCCCGGCATCGAACAACTCCTGTGTTACCTCATTGAATGTATCCAACCGGTGTTGGTATTCGAGTTGGTCGCTGATATCTTGCAAAACTCCGTAGACGATGTCTTCGCCTTCCAGTTCAACCTTTTTCCCAGTGATTTCGACTGGGATCTTCTCACCCTGTTCTGTGACAATCTGGGTTGGAGATCCATCGGGCAACTGTCGCCACGTTCCCCCCCGTTCTATGATATTCCTAAATATCGTGTCATAGCCGTCGCTTTTTTCAGTGGGATGGAAGGAAGCCCGTGTTCGGCCGATGAGATCAGATGTTGAACAGCCGATGAGTTCTCCAGCAGCGTCGTTCGTTTCGATGACCTCCTCCGTGGCAGGATCGACAGCGACAATTGGGACTGGAGCCAGTTCTAGCAGTTTCTGGTAACGTTTTTCTGCTCGCTGTCGGGCCTGCTCTCGCTTTTTCCGTTCGGTGATATCTCGGAAGTAGACGGAAATTCCACCGTCGTCGTTGGGATACGCCTGTACGTCGAACCAGCTGTCGAGCCCCGAGTAATACTCCACGAAGGAAGTTGATTCCCGTGTCTCCATCACCTCGGAGTACCGTTTTTCGAAGGCAGTGTCACGTGCGTCTTCAAACTCGTCCCAGATGTACTGACCGACAAGTTCCGCTTCGGACGTGTCCAGTAATGCTTCGGCCTCCTCGCTGACAAATATAAACCGCAAGTCAGCGTCTGTCTCAAAGATCCCGTCAGTCACCCGATCGATCACCTGTTTCCGTTTGCGCTCCTGTTTATTGCGCTCGGTGACATCCTCTTGTGTCCCCAAAAATCGAACAAGTTCACCATCAGTGTCGTACACCGGAGAGACGGTGACTCTGTTCCAGAACTCCGTTCCATCTCTCTGATAGTTACGGAGTTCTACTGTCACCTGCTCCTCGTTATCGATAGCTTCTGAGAGTTCCGCGACTGGCTCCTGTTGAGTGTTTTCTCCCTGAAGAATACGACAATCTTGTCCAATCAGTTCTGATTCTGTATACCCAGTTAGATGTTCGAAGGCTTCGTTCACGTACACGATGGGGTTATCATCTCCTCCCGGTTCCGTCATTAGAAGGGGAGAGTTTGCCTTCTCGATTGCTTGCCAGAGGATGTCTTTTTCCCGTTGCTCTTCTTTACGGTCGGCGATCTCTCTCGTTGTGATGACGATACCTTCGGCCCGTGAAGTATCGCACAGCACGTGAGAACGGCTCTCGACCCAGATCCACGTTCCATCTTTTGTCCGAGTACGGTATTCTACTGATTGAGGAGTACCCATCCCCGCAACATGGTTCTGGAATCGTTCGCCAATTCGTTCACGGTCCTCGGGATGGATGTAGGTAAAGGCTGAATCGCCGACTCGCTCATTGCGGTCGTAATCAAGCGTCGCAGTGATATTCGGGCTGTCGTATTGGATGGTCCCATCCTCATCGACGACAGTGATAAGATCTGAGACGCTTTCGAGATACACTTTCTGTCGCTCTAGTTCCTCTTCACGCTCCTTGCGTTCAGTGATGTCTGTCGCCGTGCCGAACCACCGGACGAGCTCGCCATCCTCCAATATCGGTACTGCCCTCGAACGCGCCCACCCGACGGTTCCATCGGCACGTTTAATGCGGTGTTCCAACTCAAACGGACTCTGTGTCTCAATCGCCTCGTCGATTGCCTGCCCGACACGCTTGTGTTTCCCTTCCGGAATATACTCTTTCCACGTGGTAGGGTGGTCGTCAGATCGAAATCCACTTCCAGCGATTTGATATATTTCAGACCAATCAGGACTTATTCGATAGATCCCATCTGTGGTGGCTTCCAACAACGCTTCGAGCCGTTGTTCACCCTCTTCTACCGCGTTGTCGATATGGTTTCTCTTGGAGATATCCTCAAATAGGATGGCAACGGTCTGATCAGTAGGGTCACCAATCCGGAATGCATTAATCTCGTACTGCCGTTCGTCAAGATGTTCTACATACCCAGTAAACTGAACGGGCTCACCAGTCTGTGCGACAGCACCGTATTTTTCGAACCACCGGTTTTCGGAGTCTGGTCCCAACTCGCATATCCGTTTGCCCTCTGGGTCTCGTAAGTCCGTGAGCTCGTCAAACGCAGGGTTTGTTTCGAGGAATCGATAGTCGACTGCCCGGTCTTCACCATCGAACACCACCTCGACAATACAGAATCCCTTCTCGATGGATTCGAACACTCTCCGGTACTTTTCATCCGTCTCTTGATCAGTCACTCTGTGCTCTTCTATCGGCCGCCACCAGACACGACCGCGAGCTCCCACTTTCTTTGTCTTCAATACGTTATCTTCAACGAGCGTCTCAAGTCGGTTGTAGATTGTTCGGTCGGAACAGTCGAATGTCGTGGCTACCTCTGACGTCGTAAACGGTGTGCCAGGCGGTCCAAGTACCTCAATCGCGTCCCGAACCTGCGCGAGGGGCGGAGCCGAACTCATACATTGCTCTGTTCGTGAAGGCACATAGTATTTCTCTTGACCGAAAGGAGGTGACCTTCCCAGTACGTGGTCCACGCTACCGGCTAAGTGAAGTGTGTCGAACGTGGTGTTGGCACGCTCGCGGTGAGTTGGCCTGCAGATGTGCGGGAGTCGGACTGGTGCAAGACCGGCAACAAGAAGTTGCACTCGAGGGCATAAATCGGACACAGCGGGAGCCCACGCTGAAAGCCACGGCTTTAGCCGTGGGGTAGCTTACGACCGCGCATGCTCTCGGGATGGGATTGAAACGTGATCGGGGACCCGTTCAAATTGCCGTGTTGAATAGCGGCCTCTGAGTCACGAGGCAACGATATCGATCCGGAGACCATAGTATCAACCGGTCACAAGCCGATTCAAATCCCGATTGCCTCGGCCAACACTGCTATTCAACAGAGCAAATCAATCCAATCCTGAACTGACCTTTAGGGTTCCGAGTAGCAAAGATCTTACCCCGACCTACCCCACTCTAGCAGGCGCTGTGTGACCGGTACACGAATGACACTCAAAATGACACTATTGGCTACCCAAATGCAGACTAACTAATTATACCCATCAAAAAGGCTACTTTTGCTCCTTGTTAAGCGGTCTCAATCGGTTTGAGAACGGACAACTGCTCGCATTTATCGTAATAGTTTATATCTCAGATACTGATATGTGTATCCGAATATGGCTCCCGACACGCAGGTGAATTCTGTCACTATCGTGGGAGCGCTGAGCCTCGCCACAATAGGAGTGATGAGCGTACTCGCAGATGTTGATCTGGAAGTACTCTTACTCCAAGCTGCGGTTCCGACGGCCATCGGGATCAGCTTGATTGGCTACGGCTGGTTCCGCGCAGACAGTGTCGTCGCGGCGAAACACCGGACAGTGTTGAAATGGACTACTTCGGGGTTTCTCTCATTTGTGATTCTTGGATTCTGGTTCGGGGAGATGGCATCGCGAGCAGATACGTCGATTTTGCTCTCGATCGCCGGATCGTTAATTGTCGGTGCGGCACTCGGCACGGTGATCGGCGTGTACGCAGCTCGGATTAACCGGACCAATGAACTGCTCGCAGAGACCGTCTCTGAACTTGAGGAGGCGAACAACCGCCTCGCGATGAAGAACGAACAGCTGGACCAGTTCGTTGATGTTGCCAGTCATGACCTCCGAAACCCGGTGAACGTCGCGAAGGGGCGGATTGAGCTTGCCCGTGAGAACTCCGACGGCGAGCACCTTGCAAAGGCGGATGCTGCGCTCGAACGCATGGATACGCTGATCACCGATCTCGTATCGTTAACGAAGGCCGGCGACCAGATTGACGAGGTTGCGCCGGTGAATCTCGACGCGGTGAGTCAGTCAGCGTGGGGCAATGTCGATACGAAGGACGCATCGCTACACGTTGAGACAGAGTTAGAGATCTCCGCCGATGAGAGCCGAACTCAACAAATTTTGGAAAATCTATTCCGCAACTCGATCGAGCACGGCGGCGAGGATGTGACCGTCCGGGTTGGGGCACTCCCGGACGGATTCTACGTCGAAGATACCGGCGCAGGTATTTCAGACGACCTTCGCGGGCAGGTGTTTGAAGACGGTGTCACCACCGGCGGTGTGGGCGCGGGTCTTGGACTCACCATCACCGAGCAGATCTCTACTGCTCACGGATGGGAGGTTGACGTTGAGCAAAGCGCCGAGGGAGGCGCTCGCTTCGAGTTCACTGATGTGGAGTTTCCAGAGAAATAGCTCTGTTGAAATCCTCAGGAAGAGACCTATTCCGATCGGCGATGGTCAGTACGGGTCGCTCACGAATCACTCAGCACGGTATGGCGATTCAACAGGTGGGAGCGATCTCTACTGGTCGATTGACCGGCGAGAAGAAGCCGCTGTGAACTGATCTGAACTCGTTTGACACGGCTCTCAACCGCTTTGAGCGGACCCGATTCAATCGTCAGCCGGTGTGACTCCAGTCGCCTCGCCACCGATTCCCGACGAATCTTGCGTTAGGGTTGCATAGAGCATGATTAGCATGGACACGATGAGGCAGATTCCCCAGAGGAACGCGGTCGGCATCAGGAAGGGGAGCCCCGCCCCTTCGCCGATCCACACGACACCTGGTATCCCCCACTGTCCGGCGATAAACATGCCTGTCACCGCTGTCCGGAGTCGTCCCGTAACGCCGATTACGGGGACAGCGAATCCCATCACAATAGCAAGAATTGAGATCACACCCAAGTGGGCGTGACCGCCGATCATCCAGCCGGGGACTGCATTACCGCCAGCCAACAAGGTGAACTGGTAGAGACCGACGACCATCATCGTTGCAAGACCAAGGAAACCGCTTGCTTTCAGTGGTTTTGTCATGCACCAGCCACGATATGCTTGACTCAATTAAATGTCTGTGTTTGCCGATGTATTGTCTGGTACCTACGAGAGAGTACCCCCTTGACATCCTCCCCATGCTAAAGCGCGAGGCTTTCTCTTCGATTCTCCGTAACGAAAGTTATTCGAACCGCTCCGCGACCTCGCGAACCTCGTCGCGGTCCGTCTCGTCAGCAGCTTCAACCGCACTCCGCATCTCGCTCACTTGGTCCTCGTTAAACACACCGCGGGGATCCCGGAGCGCTCGTCCACCGATGAGTCGCTCCACGGCGTCACTGAGCGATTCACTATCCCGCTCGTTCGCCTTGATGCGCTCGTACACGTCGTCTTCAAGTCGTACCTGATGCGACATTCTTGTTGATAGCGTTGACGCTCTACAAGAATGATGATTGGGGCGTACCCACGCCCTATTGCCTATCCTCAACAGAGCGGGACTCCGGCGCACAGGGGAGCCGGTTGTGCTGGCACCACTGACAGTGTTCGTCTGTAGTGTACCGGCTAAACGAGAACTCAGTGATACGGTTCATCGACTCCGTCACGTCGTCTTTGACTGATTCCAGTTCGGCTTCGCCGAACGTCCGCGATTCGACCTGTGGCCCGATCTCACCCACGTACGCGTACCCCGCTTGTGCGATCGGCTCATCATACAGGTCACGACAGGCCAAAAGATAGATCGGGAGTTGCTTGTCTTTCTGCAGGTCACGGTGGCGTTCAGTTGCTTTGTAATCGATGACGACCAATTCTCCGCTAGGTGTCCGGTAGACAGCGTCAATGTATCCGCCGAGCTCGTGCCCATCGACATCGAGCTCGAACTCACGTTCGGCGTCAATAATCTCGTACTCGGAAAGGTCCAGCTCGAAGTACCGGTCGATACACTGTTCTGCTGCCGGGAGCGCGTCCTCGGCGCGGCGCTGACTGGCGAGTCGCTCGCAGATGTCGTACCACCCCTCACGCCGATCAACGTCGTGTTTCGCAGCTTGCTCGGCAGTGTCGTGAAACAGTACCCCGATCTCACGCTGTGACACACTGCTCTCGGATGTGCTTGCGGGTTCTTTGTAATCGGGGAACGCGTTGACGACGTAATCGAGGTAGTGGCTGCGCGGGCATTCTTCGTAGGCCGCTAGCGACGTGTAACTGTGCGAGAGCGCTGGCGCTGGCGGAGTTGGCTCAGTCAGTGACTGCACCTGAATGGTTTCCCGCTCGGCTCTTGGGGAACGCTCTCCGTTGAGAGTGGCTGTTGCGAGGTTTAACACGCGCTCGCGCGCAGCTTGGACCGTGAGTTCTTCACCGTCGTGATTGACGGTCCCACCAACGTGCCCGACAGTCCCGCTCGCCAGCGTGTCAGTCCAATCCGCTGCGTCATCCGGGAGACACTCCTCAACGTCGGTCCACAGGGGGAGTTCCCCGCGCTCTGGCTGCCACGGGACGCTGGGAGGGAGCATCTCGTCAACGACCTCCGAAACAGGGTGTACATCGGCAGCGTCGTCGTCCTCGCTGCCACCCTGAAGAACGAGGACGTCTTCGGCACGCGTAATGCCGACATGGAACACCCGACGTGTTTCACGGGCGTCACGTTCGACGAAGTCCTCGGCGAACGCCGCCTCAGCGCCGTCCGAAAGGTTGGTTTCGAGCGCATCGTAGGTGCGTGAGCTCGGTGCCCACTCGTCGGCTGTGACTTGCGGGATGAGGACGACGGGGAAGTCCAGCCCCTTACTTTTGTGGATGGTCATCACGTTGACCGCGTCGTCGGCGACGTCCGGCTGACTCGTCGGCGAGGAGCCGCTCTCGTCGAACAAGGAGTCGTAATGTTCGAGCGAGTCGATGAACTCCGGCGTGAGCGGAGGTCGAACCGCGCTGTCCCCGTACCGTTCGATGACATCCTCCAGCTGGGCGAGATCACGGCGCTCCTGCTCACTGAGATACCACTCGATGTTCGTACAGTCCGTGAGTTCGCGGTACAGGTGGCTAAGCGACGCCGAGTCCCGGATGTCGAGGAGTTCCGTGGTGTGTTCGCGGGCTTCCGCGACGCGGTCGGGCTCTTCGAACTCATTGAGCGGCGTCTCGCGGAGCGTGTCCACGAGCGGGTCGTCGTCCGCGTTGAGGGTGCGAAGGTCGGCGTCGCAAAGCCGGTACCGCATCAAGAGCACGCGATTCCAACTGACCTCGTCGTCGGGTCGCGCGAGTGCCTTCAGGTACGCAGTCACGGTGCCGACGCCGACGGACTCCGTAGCCAGATCGCCAGCAACCTGGTACGGGATGCCAGCGTCTTCGAACTCCTCGATGACGGGCGTCGCGTGATCGGTCTTCCGGACAAGTAACGCGATGTCGCCCGGGTCGTACGCCTCGTCGAGATTCGCTGCACCACCGCTCAGCAGATTCTGCACGACGGTTCGAAGTTGGGAAGCACCATCCGCATCGTCCTCGTCCGGCAGTTCAACGGTAGCGACAGTGTCCCCGTCGTACGCGGGTTCGTCGACGCGTTTCAGCGTCTTGTGTCGTTCACGGTGATCGAGCTTCTGAATCGCCTCGTTCGCCAGGTCGAGAATCGGCTGTCGGGAGCGGAAATTCTCCTCTAACGGTTCGTCTTCGAGCGCGCTGAATGCGCGGTCGAGTTCATCGGTGATGTTGGCGACGCGTGCGCCACGCCACTCGTAAATCGCCTGATCGTCGTCACCGACGACGAACAGGTTGTCGTCGGTGACGAGCGACGTGACGAGGTCGAACTGGAGGCGGTCCGTGTCCTGGAACTCGTCACAGAACACGTAGTCCCACCGGTCGGCGATTTCCTCGCCAACAGGCGAGTCCAGTAATGCCGCCGTTTCGACGACCAAGCCGTCGAAGTCGATGAGATTCCGCTCGTTGAGCTCACGCTCGTACGCGGCGTACCCCGCCGTCAGGTCACGGGCGGTGAGGCAGTCCGAGAGGAACGAGTCGAGGTGATCTGTGAGTTCGAGGTTGAGATCAGCCGGGATGCCTGTCGGTGCACCGCTGGCGTACCCACCGAGCAGGTATTTCGGGAGCTTGTACGCGTTGTCGGGGAGTTCCCGGTCTCCCGCTTCGTGGGCTTCGAACGCTGTTTCGAGCGCGTCGCAAAGACCCACGAGTCGATCGAGGAAGTCGCGTGCGCTACCCTCCATCCCGGTTGTCTCCAGTGCATCGCGTTCCGCAACGAGATCAGCACGCGCGTCTGGCAGTGCATCCAGTACGCTTGATACCGACCGGCCGCCGAGATGGTCGCCGGCGATGGTTTCGATGCGCTCTGCGAGGTCAGCGAGTTCGTAGACGCGATCAGCAGGCCCGAGGAACGCGTCGATGTCGTCGGGGGTGATGCCGCTGCGTTTCATCGATCCGATGAAGTTGAGCAGCTTCGACGCCGCGCCGGACGCGTACCCGTCGCTACCGTACACGTTGGGTTTCACAGACCGGTACTCGATGTCATCCAAGACATCCAGCACGATAGCGTACTTCTCGGCGTCCGTGGCGACCTCGAAGTCCGGGTCGATCCCCGCCTCGTATGCGTAGTCGGTAAGGATCTCGTTACAAATCGAGTGGTACGTGTACGCGTCAATGTCGTACCCTGCGGTCCCGAGTTTCGCGTTCAGTTTCTCCCGCATCGAATCCGCAGCGTTGTTGGTGAACGTCAACGCGAGGATCCGGTCCGGGGAGACGTCTTCTTCGTCGATGAGGTGCTCGATTTTCCGCACCATCGTGAACGTCTTCCCCGTCCCTGCGCCGGCGAGCACGCGCATCGGGTACGCCTCCGAATCGATGATCGTCTGCTGTTGGGGCTCCGCCGTCACGTCTTCTTCTGTGACTGGATACCACGACGGGTACTCGTCGTTGGTCATCGGCGGACCTCCTCAGAGAGGCGCTCGGGACACATCTCTCGATAGTCACAGTCCGGGCACGCCTCTTCGTTGATGATCTCGAACGGTTCCGGCGCGAACGCCTCGCCCGTGATGCCGTCGTGCGCCGTTCGTATGAGCGCCCAGATCGTGTCGCGGTGGTCCTCGTAAATATCCGTAGTCTCCCGCGGATACCCACGGACAGACACCTCATAACCGTCGGGCGTGCTCTCAAAGGACGTCCTGTTGAGGAGGCCGTAGAAGCTGAACCGGACCGTCGTTCCGTCCTCGTAAAACGGTTCGTTCTTCACACCCTCAACGTACGTCGCCGTCTGGAACGCATTCCGCACGCGCTTGGGCTCGTGGGCCTCACCGTCGAGATGGTCAGCGAGATACTCGGCCGTTCCGCTGGAGATCACGCCGCGCGTATTGCGCTTGTAGTCGAACACGTGGAGGCCATCGTCGGTTCGAATCACGTTGTCCGCCTTTCCGTGAAGGGCTCGCCCGTCGATTTCGCACGTCACCCAGACCTCGGTGGCGACCGACTGGCGCGCGTGCTCGACACCGTCGCCGCCGTCCGGGTCGAAGAACGCGTCAATAGCTGCGCGGTTCTCCACGCGCTGGTACTCTCGGTGCGCATTCGACTCGTAGTCGTCTCGGCTGCTGTGTTCGTTCCACTTCTCGTCGAAGACACGCATCGCTCGCTCGTGAATCGTCGACGCGTCGTCGTCTCGCTCGGTTGCGTCGCACACGTCTTCGATGGTCTCGTGGTAAATCGTTCCCTGATTCAAGTACAGTTCCGTCCGGTCTGGCGTGTTCACGTCCTGAACGTAGCCGTACTCGTACTGCCGCGGGCACGTCGCGTACGTCGCCAGCCGCGACGGCGAGAGCGCACGTTCGCTCATCGCCGCACCTCGCCGTTAGCGAACTCGACACGCGCACGCAACGCTTCTCGGAGTTCGTCGCCACGCGCCCCGCTCTTATCGAGCAGATCCTGAATCTCGCCGAGTTCCGCTTCCACCTCGTCGAGCGACACCGTCACCCCTTGACTGTTCGCGCGGCGCACCGCCGCAAGCGCCTCGTCAACCCGCGACAACAGGAACTCCTCCGCCGCTTGCTCACTCGTGATGTGCGGGTCATCAGACTCGGTGACCCACGGAAGGCGGTCGTACGCGTCCGTGAGGAACCGCGACGCCTGCGCACGCTCCTCCAACGCGGTGTCCTCGTACTCGTAGAGACAACAGTACAAGTGCTCGTCCGCAGCGCCAGCCCCAACCGCTAGGCGTCGCCGCGCGTGTTCCGTGTGATACCGCGCGAACGGCCGACTCGACGCCGTTGACGTCGTCGGGAACGTCGCATCTACGTCCAACTCGTCGAGGTCCGTGGCACCCGGGTAATCCGGCATCGATGCGACGCGCTCAGTCGGGAACAGCCGCGTCATGAACGGATCGCCCGGGTACTCACTGTCCACGAGATTCACGAGAAACACCGCGCGGAAGGACTCGTTCTTGATCGCTTGCAAGTGATCGACGCGGACCCCGCCGTCGAGATCCGTGGCACTCGTCTGGTTTTGCTGCGGCGCGTACTCGTGTGCGCGTTCAAGCATCTCCTCGAAAGATTCCCACGTCGCATCTAGGAACTGGGTGTCTTCGAGGAACCCGGCCATCCGGAACGCTCGCCGGACGTTCCCGAATTGCGCCCGTGCGTCGAGCGGCGACGCGCGCTCTGCGATTCGTTCTTTCAATCCCGCGTCTGTCGCCCACCAGCGAATCCCCTCTTCGAGGTTGTCCATCTCCCGGACGCAGGCTAATCGCTCCGCATCGAGATCAGGGCCGTGGTCGGCTACCTCATCTTCGTCGTCGGCCGCGAGATACCGAACAGCAGCGAGGAGCTCTCGAATCGCAGGGTCGTCACCGAACCCCGTGACAGTCGTCGAGTCTGTTGGAATACCGGTGCGTTCGAGCGCTTCGATGGTGTCCGTAACGGTACCCCCACTTTGTTTGGTGGCGACAGCGATGTCGCCGTACCTCCAGTCCTGCTGCGCCACGAGGGCTTCGATCTCGTTGGCAATTTCGGCGAGTTGTTCGTCACTGGAGTCTGTAGCGAGGACGGACACCGACCCGGTCTCCGGATCTGTCGGGACCGTCCCTTCGGCGAAGTAGGCTGCTGTGGCGGCCGGTCGTGACGACGGCGGTTTTGATTCCTCACGTCGTGACTCGGTGAACGCGACGTATTCCGTGATTGGCCCTGGTTCGACCCACGTGCGGCGCACACTCGCGTTCTCTTCGCCGATACAGACGAGCTCACAGTCCCCTACGAGCGCGTCGAGATACGCGCGATCGAGGGGCATGAACTCTTCAAACTCGACTACGAGCACCGCATCAAAATCGACGACCTCGTCACGGGCATCTCCGGTGAGGACGCCGAGCGCATCAGAGATGAGTTGGCCGCGTTCCATATGATCATGCTCGGCCAGCCACTCTTGGAAGGCATCGAGGGCACCCGTGATGTCTCGGAGTTCCGGCGTTGCCTCTGGCGTAACTGTCTGCCAAGAGATCGTGCTCATCACGGCGTCTACATCCTCGATAAAAGACGGTTGTTCAGATGCGTGTTGGAGGTACGCTGTGTCCCACTCGTAGTCTGCGAGGAATCGGTGAAGGAGTTCTCGTCGTAGCGCGTCGGAGAGAATGACGCGGTCATCGGTCTGATTGAGAACATCGGTCGCGTGTACAACGAGCGACGTCACGTACGGCGTCGCCGCACCCGGCAACTCCTCACCCAAGGTCTCCCGGAACGTGTCCGTGCTCGTCGGTGCACCAGTAATGACGAGTACATCCTCAGAATCGTGCTTCTCAAGATAGTCTGCGTAAGTAGCGCGTGCTGCTGCTTTGACGTTCCGTGTTCCGAACGGAGCCGTCACCAGTTCGCCATTAATGCTGTGATGGCCCGCTTTACTCATTGACAACCCTCAAACGGAGAAGACATACTGTTCGTGTACCGCATACTACATGAGTCTAAGACCTATCTGATAGGTGTTCTCCTCTTCAGTAGTCTAATCTGCTCTGTTGAATCCGATAACGGCGTGGGGGTCACTGTTTGAGACCCTGTTCGAAGTTGCTGACTGCGGTGGTCACCACGAGTTCGCGGAACTCGCGGTGCCAAGCGAGAGGATGGACAGCGGGGCCGGACCGACGCTTGATGGCCGAGACCGCCTTCTCGTCCATCCAGCGCTGACCGTATAACTCGCTGCCCAACCGTGCGTTGTGGGCGTGATCGTACGCAGCGAACAGCCGATGGCGCAGCAAGGGTCGGACGCCCTCTGACCGGAGGGCGTCCCGGAGAGATTGGTCGTCATAGCCTTCGTCGCCGGCGATACTTTCTATTTTCCGGTGTTACGAAGGGCGACTCGACGGCCAGTTTGCGTGTCGTGAGGCCAGTGTGCCGAGCAGTGAACATCGAGGATGGCACACGAGTCTGTATCGACGAGTGCCGTCGTTTTCAGCGTGCGTATGTGACGATCCGAGCGGTGTTGGTATGTCTCGATGCCGTTTCCCGATCGAAGAACGTGGCATCGATGGCACCGTGCGAGCCCGGATCGCAGATGGTCGCGGACTCCCGAAGGAAGCCGAGCTACACCGACAGAGGCGACAGAGGCACCCTCTCGAACGACCGGTACAGCGTTGAGGGTGCGGGAAATGCCGTTCGAGCGAGCTGTAACAGACCACGAACGCGATCCATCTCGCTCGCCCAATCGACGATTTCGAGCTGCGTCGCGTCCATATGAACCCGCAAAAAGTGAAGCGTAACGTGCTTCCATCCGGGAAACCCGTGGCCAGTCGGGTCACTCACCGCCGTTGGACTGGCGGCACAGCGCTTTTGAGCCAGCGACACGGCCTGCTTAACACTTCCACCGAATCAGCGGACGATAGTGTGGCTCACCAAGTATCTTATATCCCACCATCAATTGAGAAACCGCACGAGGAACTGAGTGTGGCAGGAGATTTATTGATTCCGCTTGTTGCAGGTATCATCGGGCTTGGAGTCCTTGCCCAGGTTCTCGCGGCCCGGCTCCGGGTCCCGAGTATCATTTTCTTCCTGCTTGTCGGGTTGATTATCGGCCGGCCGGGCCTCGGGATCGTGACGAACGCGAGTTTCGGTGACTCCCTCCCAGCAATCGTCGGCCTCGCCGTCGCGATCATCGTGTTCGAGGGAGCCTTCCACCTCGAGTTTGAGCGTATTCAGAAAGCCCCACGTGCGGCCGTCCGCCTCGTCACTATTGGTGCCGCCATCGCATTAGTCGGAACTGCGGTAGCTGTTCGCCTCTTGGAAGGACTCCCGTGGGGGCTCTCATTCGTGATCGGCGCGCTGCTGGTCGCCACGGGCCCAACGGTCATCACCCCAATCCTGGATGTCGTCCCCGTCAGAGATCGGGTCTCGGCTGTCCTCGAGACTGAGGGGATCGTCAACGACGTGACCGCAGCGATCACGGCGGTCGTACTCTTTGAAACGGTGAATCCGACGGTGTCCTCTGAGGGGCTGATTCAGGGGTTTGCCCTCCGTCTCGGTGAGGGACTGCTTGTCGGTCTCCTCGTCGCGGCACTCCTCTACTACCTGCTTCGGTACGTCGACCTCTCGCCCGAAGCCGCGCCGCGGAATGCGCGCTTACTCGTACTCGCTGGAGCGTTGGCTGCGTATGCGGGCGCGAACCAGCTGGCAAGCGAGGCCGGGGTCGCGGCGGCCGCTACTGCTGGGTTAGCTCTCGGGAATTTGGACATCCCTTACAAAGAGGAAATCACCGATTTCAAAGGCGACATCACGCTCCTCGTGTTGGCGTTTGTGTTTATCGCACTCGCCGCCCAACTGCCGCCAGAGGCGATATTTGACGTCGGAGTCGCTGGACTCGGTGTGGTCGTCGTGGTCGCGGTGGTGATCCGACCACTCCTTGTCTTCATCTCGACCGTCGGCGACCGGTTCACCATCCCAGAGCGATTATTTATTAGCGCGATCGGCCCGCGGGGGATCATTCCAGCGTCAGTCGCAACGCTCTTTGCCACCGAACTCAGAACCGCTGCTACGGAACTCAATAACCCCACACTAGCGCAGCAAGCGGACTTGTTGATCGGGACGGTGTTTCTGGTTATCTTCGTTACAGCCCTCGTTCAGGGCGGGCTGGCACGCTACATCGCACAATACCTCAACGTGATACCCATGAGAGTCATCATAGTCGGAGGCGGACAGGTGGGTCGCGCACTCGCCGAACGTCTCGAAGATCGCGGCGAAAACGTCGTCATCATCGAACAAGATGAGGCGACTGTTGAATCGTTACGAAATGCCGGTTTTGGTACCGTTATCGGCGACGGCACGAAAACTGAGGTGTTGCAGAAGGCCGGCGCAGCGAACGCCAAGACCGTCGTTGCAGCTACTGGTGACGACGACGCGAACCTGCTTGTCGCACAGCTCTCGAAGACAAAATTCGATGTCGAGACAGTCCTCGCAAAGGCGAACAACTCTGATAATGTCGAGGCGTTCGAAGACCTCGGCGTGAGCACGATCTCCGCGGCAATGTCGGTCGCGTGGGCCCTCGATAATCAGATTGAACGGCCAGATATCGCTCACTGGATGACCGATATCGGGAAAAACGGTGATGTCCAACAAGTCACAGTCACCAACGAGAAGTACGTTGGAAAGAGTATCCAAGAGGTGGGTCCAATGCTCCCCGATTCCTGCCTCATCGCCGTCCTTAGTGATAGTGAGCACGAATCGGTTAGGGTTCCAGACGCAAACACGGTCGTCAATCGTGGCGATCACGTTACGCTCCTTGGTCAGCGGAAAGCCGTCCGAGAGGGAATGTCGATGCTAACCGACTCTCACGACTGATTTAGTTGCTCAGTCGAGCCGGCGATTTGTGCTTGACCTTCTTCAGGCTGTGTGCGGCTTTACCCGTCGCCATGAGGTATGTGAAGGTGAGAACAACAACCCATTGATATTCTCTTCCGACTAAAGGCGGAGAAGTCCCGAGCGTTGGGATGTTACGATTTGCAGTCTCTCTGCTCTCTCGTGGTGAACGCTCCGCTCACCTGGTCGAACAGGAAGACTCCGGGCTGTGCCACCCAGCCGTTACTCATATCCCCAGTTAGGGGAGTCTGAGTCATCTTTCGTCGGATGTTCACCGCACCGTTCACGTCTGCGTTCATCCAAGTAAGCTACCACGCCCGGTAGTGTTCAGATAAGCTGATTCCATGCGAAAGCGAACGATCTCAGCCACTCATGAGCAGTTTCTGCGTTGGCGTTGCTGAAATAGTTTGAAAAACAGATAGTGTGTTTTATCTCACGAAATAGACGTTTGGGAGTCAGTGCTATTGAACATAGTTTGCGGAATGGGTTGTCGGCTTCCTCCCGCGCCTACAGACGCGGGTTTCCGCCTTTCCGTCATTATCTGCCGATATCGCTGGTTTAGAAGGGTGAAGCCGAGGAAATCGAGCTTGGTATGGAGATCGTCTTGGATGGGCAGGAACTGGATCTATCGAACGTGCTCGTGCCGACTGGCGGTGGCCCCTCCTCGGATCTCTCTGCGGAGGTCGCTCGCGCGCTCCGAGACACGATCGGCGTCGACGTCTCCCTGATGTACGTCGTCGACTCGGGTGAAGAGGCGTCCGGCCGCGAGTTCCTCGCCGGTTGGGCCGACGGGCACGGTCTCGGCGATGCGGAACTCCGCGTTGAGGCGGGCGACGTCGAGGAGACGATCGGCCAGGTCGTGCGAGAGTCCGACTTCGTAATAATCGGGCGATCGAACGCGGGCTGCTCTCGCGGATCGTCCGCGGCTCCTTGGCGTTCGAAACGATAGAAAACCTCGAGACGCCAGTGTTACTCGCAGAACGTCCCTCTGTGCGGTCCCTGTGGGAGCGGCTGGTCGGCGGGCGATAAGACATCCGTAGTCCGTCTAGGCTGGAACGGTAGCCTTTCAATGCTCCCGTTTGCATCTTAGTAGCATGTATCTGATCATCGTTGGTGCGGGCGATATTGGAACACCACTTATCAAGCTCGCGACCGAAAGCGGGAACCAAGTTGTCGTCATCGAGCGAGATGAGGAACGGGCAGAACGGGCCTCAAGCCAGTATGATTGTCTGGTGCTCAACGACGATGCGACGACCAAAGAGACGCTTCAGGATGCTGGAGCTGACCGAGCGGACGCACTCATTTCGACGACTGATCAGGACGCGACGAACATTATGGTCTGTTTGCTTGCCCAAGAGCTGTCGATTCCGAACATCGTCTCGGTCGTTCACAACCCCGAGCACATGAGCGTGTTCGAACAGATCGGCGTCAACACAATGCAGAACCCACAGAGCCTCATCGCAGAATACCTCTACAGAGCTGTGAGTCGGCCGTCGATCATTGACTTCATGCACATCGGTGAGAATGCGGAGGTGTTCGAGATCACCGTTGGGGCCGACGCGGCGATCGCCGGCAAGACGCTCCGTGAGGCGGACGGGGAAGACCTCTTAGGGGATCAGATCCTGATCGTTGCGATTGAGCGTAGTGGCACGGAGACCCCGATAACACCTCGCGGGACTACCCGTATCGAGGCCGGGGACCTGCTCACCGTCTATTCGGGGATCGGTGTGACGCCGGAGGTAACAGACGTGTTCGGACACGCGGAAGACCATGACTGAGAAGACGATCGGTCCGATGGCAGTTGAATTCCGTCTGATCTGACTCACAATCTCAGTGGTCTTACGGGAAAATACGAGGCGAAAGCCTCGCGCTTCAGGGCGGGGATGAAGCCGACCAATAGTATTCAACCGCTGTCGGTGGCATAGACGGGGTTCCAATGCAGTGCTTAAGCTATCCGACCATGATAGTATACTCAGATGGTGAAGAGTACCCGTCACGCGAAATACGAACTCTACTACCACATTGTGTTCGTGCCGAAGTATCGGCGTTCGCACCTGACGGGGAAGACGAAGGAACGTCTCGAAACCATCTTCGCGGAAATCTGTGAGGGCAAGGGCCTCGAACTGGCCGAGTCCGAGGTCATGCCCGACCACGTACACCTGTCCATCGGGAGTCCACCGAAGAACGCCCCGTCGCTCATCGTCAACTGGGTCAAGGGCATCTCGGCGCGGAAATACAATCAGCGGTACGACGACCGCGTGAAGTGGACTCGTTCGTACTACGTCGGTACGGCGGGGAGTGCCTCGAAGGGCGCTGTCGAACAGTACATCGCTGATCAGGAGGGTGGCGACGAATGAAGCGCGACAACACCTTCGAGGTGGTTCCACAAACCGAGAACGACAAAGAGTGTCTTCGACGGCTACTCGACGCCTCCGCCTCTCTGTGGAACGAACTGACCTACGAACGTCGTCAGAACTACTTCGGTGACGGCGACGTGTGGGACACTTCCGAGTACCGAGGACGCTACAACGGCGTCGTCGGAAGCGCGACCGTTCAACAGGTCACGCGCAAGAACAGCGAAGCGTGGCGGTCGTTCTTCGCCCTCAAAGAGAAAGGCGAGAACGCCAATCCACCGTCGTACTGGGGCAACGAAGAGGATGGACGCGAACTCCGAACCTACATCCGCAACGACCAGTACACGATTGAGTGGGGCACGCGTAGCCGTCTCGAAATCCCTGTCGGGCAAGAACTGAAAGACGAATACGGACTCGGCTACCACGAACGACTCCGCCTCGAAGTCCGAGGCAACCCGAAGTGGGACGGCAAACAGGGTCGTCTGGAACTTGAGTACGACGAGGTTAGCGACACGTTCAGGGCTTTCCAACCAGTCACCGTACCTGACTCTCGACTGGATTCACCACTGGCTTCGGAAGAAGCCGCCCTCGACGTTGGCGCGAACAATCTCGTCGCCTGTTCCACGACCGCTGGGAACCAGTACCTCTACGATGGGCGGAAATTGTTCGGACGGTTCCGCGAGACAACAGACGTGATCGCCCGCCTACAGTCGAAACTCCGAGACGGACGCTACACTTCCAAGCGGATTCGACGGCTGTACCGACAGCGGACGAAGCGCCGTGACCACGCACAGAACGCGCTGGTGCGCGACCTCGTTGAACGGCTGTACGACGAGGGCGTGGCGACGGTGTACGTAGGCGACTTGACCGACGTGCTGAGAACGCACTGGTCGGCCAGGGTGAACGAGAAGACGCACAACTTCTGGGCGTTCAAGACGTTCATCCACCGTCTCGCGTGTGTCTGTGAGGAGTACGGCATCAGCCTCGAAGCCGAATCGGAAGCGTGGACTAGTCAGACGTGTCCTGAGTGTGGCGACCACGAGGAGACGGTTCGCCACGAAGATACGCTGACGTGTCCATGCGGATTCGAGGGACATGCCGACCTCACGGCGTCAGAGACGTTCCTTCGAGAAAACAGCGATACGGAAGTCAGGCCGATGGCACGGCCCGTGCGATTCGAGTGGGACGACCACGAGTGGTCGGGGAAACCACACCCTCATGAAAGTCCCAAAGAAGTGCGCACAAACCCGCAAGTTGCCTCCGTGGGTCGGTAGCCGAACCCCTAACGGAGGAATCCTCGCGCTTTAGCGCGGGGAGGATGTCAAGTTCCAAAGGCATCTAAAGAGCTCTTGTCCAGTGGTCTCTTTGAGAACAGCGAAAGAATATCTCCTGGTTGTATCTGTGTTCTCCCTTTCGGGGTGAGAACCTCTCCATCTCGTTCGATACCAACGACGAGCATTTCATCGGCTATCAGGTTTTCCTCTACAGCCTGCTCAATAGTTTTATTTGCAATCTGCGCACCCTCAGATACGGTAAACTCAACTACTTCTGCACCTCCAGCGAGACTCATGAAATCCGTTAGTGACGGCCCTTTCGTGATATTCTCTGGACCAAACGGGTTATATGGGGTATGATACTCGCCTTCAATAACACTCTCGTCTTCTATTTTTAGTCCCAAGTCAGAAAGCTCGCCTGCGATCTTATTGATTTCGTCAGTACCGTCTCCGACAACTGTAATAATGAGATTTGTAGAACCAGACATCAGTTCCCGTACCGATACAACTCCAGATACTTCTCGAGCAGACTGACCAAGCTGGAACCGATCTGGAATTGGTGCTGTACATATGAACTGGTACGTCACATACCCTTCAATTGATTTATAATCGACATCGGCCAAATAGCCCCGCAAAATGTCTTGTTCCTCAAGCCGGTTGATTCGATTTCGGATTGTCGCTGGGGTCACGTCCATCTCTTCAGCGATATCCGTTGTTGCGGTATTTCGCGCATCTAATGCTAAATAATAGATGATGCGCTTATCGATTTCATCGATTCGCTGGGACATATTGGCTCTAGTATCAGTATACATAAGAAGTATTCTGTATGGATTGTGTTTTGAAAGAGCTATTCTGTTGTGTTTTTGATTCGTACTATGACAGGAATAGTGAGATAATTTATCATTTAACTAAATAAATATGTCTTGGAGTACACTAAATCTCCTATTTTTTCTCTGTGGTGAATCCCTCCGGCCACAGTTACAAGGACAAAAATATAGGCGCGATCTTTCGCTGTGCGAGAAAATTTCATGCCAATACTTATGTTCTAGGGTGAATTGAGGGAGACACGGACAGCCTAGCAACAGATCAGTTGCCGCTAGCAGGGCCGGTTAGCAGCCACGCCGTAAACTGCTATACCGCACCGAAAACGGTAACACCCGATTCACCATGACCCACTCAGATATTGACTCCCCTGAGGACCTTCCCGAGGGACTATCGGCTGTGCTTGAGGAATATGATGACAGTCAGCTCAGAGATATCATCAACCACGCACAACGGCTTCTCAGGGATCATCCTCCCCTGACGGAGGCTATTGAAGCGCGCCACGGGGAGGAGATCGTTCGGACTGAGGAGTATGACGCATACACGATTGTCGTTGTAGAACGTCCGGCCGAAGTAGGTGAAGCGCGTGGACCGTTTGCCTATAGGGTACAGTGGGAGCCTAAAATCGATGACGGGGAGGGTCGATACAAGTGGCATTACCTTGGAAGAGTAACCGAGACTCCGAGCACTGATCGCGATGACTAAACCGATTTCCCAACGAGTCGTTGTCCCGTCGTACACCGTGACGATGCGGTATCGACCGCGACGGCACTCGGGCCATATCTCGAGGTTACCAATAGTGACCTGCCATTCCTGGTCATTCCCGACCGAGACCAGCAGCAAGCCGATACAGCAGCATCCCAGCCGAACAAGCAAACCGCAGATCGTTAACCCATACCACACATGTACATAATCATCGTCGGTGCCGGTGACATCGGAACACCACTGATCGACATCGCAACACGAGCCGGAAACGAAATTGTGGTCATCGAAAAGGACGCCCAGAAAGCCGACGCAGTCGCGGGTGAGTACGACTGTATGGTACTGAACGCAGATGCGACAACGAAGGAAACTCTGGCGGATGCCGGCGCTGAACGGGCTGATGCGATCATTTCGACGACCGATCAGGACGCGACGAACGTCATGATCTGTCTGCTCGCAAAAGAGCTGGAAATCCCGGGGATCACTTCTGTCGTCCACAATCCAGAGCATATGACTCTGTTCAGACAGATTGGTGTGAATACAATCGAAAATCCTCAACAGCTCATCGCTGGCTACCTCTATCGGGCGGTCGCCAGACCAGCGATTGTCGACTATATGCGTATCGGAGAGGATGCGGAAGTCTTCGAAATTACGGTCACTGAAGAGGCGCCGATAGCTGGAAAGAATCTCACAGAAGCCGGTGAAGAGGGGATACTTCCTGATGACGCTTTGATCGTGGCCATTGAACGTGAGGGTGAAGACAGACCACAGACGCCGCGCGGAAACACCCGAATTGAGATCGGTGACCTGTTGACGGTATATTCGGCGACGGGCGCTGACCCAGAACTCACAGACATTTTCGGTCACTACGAAGACCGAGCAGTATAATTAAATACGTACCGTTAGTGATATGGTAACATGTCCCCTTCTCAGAGCGGCCGGCTCGATTTTCTGACCGCCTCAAAGACGGTTGTCAGAGATATCGGTGCCCTCCAGGTTCTCATCGGCAGTCTGATGTTGATTCCGCTGCTTGTGTCGTTAGTTTACCAGGAATGGTATAGTGGGCTGGCGTTTCTCATCAGCAGTGGCGTTACCGCACTCGCAGGCGGAATCGCGTACAAGACATGTGTGGATGCCCCGGAACCCAAACGCTACCACGCAATGATTGTCGCCGCGCTCGGGTGGCTCATTACGGCAGCATTCGGCGCACTCCCGTTCATCATTGCTGCGTACATCACGCCGCCGGCAGTTCTTGAGTCGTTCGTGCCAGCGGGAGCTAGCTACCAATCAAGTCTGCTCAACTTCCAAAATCCGATCCACGCGCTCTTCGAGAGTATGAGCGGCTATACGACGACTGGCCTGACGATGAGCGTCCGTGAGCCCTCGATCGGTCACGGTTTCCTCTGGTATCGGTCCCAGATACAGTGGATCGGTGGTGCCGGGATGATTGTCCTCTCGTTAGCGATACTGCGACAGCCGCTCGGGGCTGCTGGTGTCTCACTCTATCAATCAGAGGGCCGCAGCGAGAAGCTACGGCCGAGCATTGCCGGCACCGCGCGTGCGATCTGGAAGATTTACCTCGGGGTTACTGCTCTCGTAGCAGCCTACCTCGCAGTAGCAACCTTTCTGGTTCTCCCCGGATACGGAATCGAACAGACGATCTTCGACGCGATCAACCACGCAATGACTGGCCAGTCGACCGGTGGATTCAGCACGCTAGACAACTCTATCGCGGGGTACAACTCCTACGCGATGGACCTCGTCCACATCCCCGCGATGATCACAGGCGCGATTTCGATCCCGGTGTACTACGCGGCGGTCTCCGAACGTGACCTCCGAGAGTTTGCGCGCGATCCGCAGGTCAGGGTCATGTTCGCGCTGTTCCTCGTTGGCGTGATCGGTTTAACGGCGTTTCTCGCCCGGTGGGTCGGGGTCCCGTATAACGGCGATCCTGTGGGGTACGTCGGGCGAGTGGCGACGAGCCAGGCGTTCCGCGAGGGGCTCTTCCAGTTCATCAGTGCACAGACGACCACCGGATGGCAGACGTCTGCTATCGGCGACTGGAACAACGGCGCAGTGATGTTCATCGTCTTCGGAGCGATGTTGATCGGGGGATCTGCCGGCGCGACAGTCGGAGGGATCAAAATTCTCCGCGCGTATATCATCCTCCGCGGTATCATCTGGGAGATCTCTCGTGTGTTCCTCTCCGAACACGCCGTTGATGATCTCCGAATTGGGCGGCAACGGTTCAAAACCGATGAGGCCAACGATGAAATCCGCGCCGCGGGTACGATGGCGGCAACGTACCTCATCGTGCTGATCATATCTCTGTTTGTGCTATTGGCGGTCCTCCCGTCTGATTTCACGTTGGCCGACGCGATCTTCGAGGTCGCAACCGCACAGGGAACCGTAGGCCTGTCTTCGGGGATTACTGGCCCGGGTATGCCAGTCATCGCTGAGATCTTATTTATCATCCAGATGTGGATGGGGCGACTTGAGATCATTCCCGTGCTCGTCCTGATTAGCAGTCTCTTCCGGAGGTAACTCGCATGCTTTTCCAAGTACATTTCAGGAACAGCATTATTGATGTTCCCGGTCCACCTTCGGGTGTAACTCTCTCTAACCGTATCGCTTAGAAACTATCAGCAAACCACCACAAATGTACATAATCGTCGTCGGCGCAGGCCGCACCGGACGTATCGTCATCGACCTTGCGACTCAGGACGACCACGACGTGGTCGTTATCGAACGCGACGCAGAGCTGGCGGAGGAGGTGAGCGCATCCTATGACTGTCTGGTCATCAACGCTGATGCCGCATCGAAAGATATCCTGCTTGAAGCTGGGGTCGAAGAGGCAGATGCGCTTATTTCAACGACTCCAATCGATTCTGTGAATCTCATGGTCACCATGTTCGGCAAACAGTACGGGGTCGAGACGCTGGTGAGCTCAATCAACGACCCCGAACACAAGGATCTCTTCGAAGATCTTGGCGTAAATATTGTTGAAAGCCCCCACCAGCTGAACGGCGAATATCTCTACCGTGCTGTCCAACACCCTGCAATAGAGGAGTTTATGCCGATCGCTGGCGACGCGGAAATCTTCGAGGCAACCGTCGATATGGGTGCCCCGATCGATGGGCTCAGTCTGATCGATGCAGACAAGAACGATCTACTCCCCGAAGAAACAATCATCGTAGCTATCGTTCGTGATAGCGAACTGATAATTCCACAGGGGGAAACTGAAATCCAGGCAGGTGACGAGGTAACAATCTTCTGTGGCAATGGAGCAACAAGCCGTGTCACCGAGATATTCACAGCTTCATAACGATGTCAAACGACCCTGAGGGCTCGTCGGTTCGCGTTTCTGTTCAACCTGAACCATCCGAGTCGGCTGAAGATTCGAATTTACGGAGCGGTCCAGTCATACGGACTCCAGATTATCTCGTTGTTGTCCCGATTACCGAGACGCTTCTCGACTCGTATACGGGAGTCAATATCCGACGATTTTTACAGACGGCCGTTGCGATGGCAGCAGATAACGATGGCCGAGTGCTTCTCCTCGGTTTCGAGTCGGTGTCAAGTGACACGACACTCGAAACCGTTCGCGAGCACATACAGACCGGGCAATCGGACGACACTGACCGTCCGGACACGATCGATGCCGTTGAAAAACGGCGCACCCAGCTAGCGGAAATGATCGATGTAGCGCAAGAACTTGCTCCGGCTCCGCCAATCACAGCCTCTCTCCAGGTTGTGAGAGATGTCACCAGCGGTATTCTGGCAGTCGCGGACCGAGACGGTGAGACCACAGTCCTACTTTTGCGCGGTGTTGGTCTGGGGGGAGACCAGCTGCTTAATAGATCCACCGTCGATGCGGTACTCGCCAACGCCCAGTGTGACGTCTTCGTTGAAAACACGAGCACGGAGGGTGGCGAATTCCCACTGTATGTTCTAAACACCGAGGACCATGCGGTCACTCCGTTGGTTGACTCCGAAGCGAGACCCGTCGACTCGATACTGCTTCCTGTCAGTGCGGGCCCACACGCTGCTCTTGCCGCGGAAGCAGCACGGGCGGTGGCACGTGCCGACGATGCGCCGGTCACCATACTCCACGTCATCTCGTCCGATGAAGCAAGAGCTGATGGAGAAGATATCCTGAAATTCGCAGACTACGTCCTCGGCCCTAATGTCGAAACAACGACAAAGATCCAAACGGCCGACACGGCAGTCGAAGCGATTGCGAACGAAGCAACGGAACACGACTTCGTATCGATCGGAGCACCGGACCAGAAATCGCAAGTAGAGCAATTCGTCTTTGGGTCTCTAGAAGAGACGCTCTCGGAACAGATTGAGGCGACGATCTTGATGGCACGCGATGCTGACGCGACGATGCGATCGCTTTATTACCGATGGAAGCAGGGTATTGAATCGACAGACGATAATGAGACGTCTGAATAAAACGTGGGCAGGCGAGCCGCTGACTGAAGAGTCATGTTGACAGTAAACAGACGCGCCGTCGGACACGACGTTGGTCGGATCGTACAGGCGATATCGCTGATGTCTGCGGGTTCCATCCTCGTGGCAGCCGTCAACGCCGAATTCTTCGCGGTACCCGCTTTCGCCGTCACGGCGGTGATTATGGGCGCTATCGGAACTGGACTGGTCCGAAGATACCAAGGCGCTGATCCGCCGGAGAAACGTGACGCGATGGTTACTGCGGCCACCGCGTGGGCTCTCATCGGTATCCTCGGTGGACTCCCGTTTCTACTCATTGCGTGGACCATCCAGATCGACCCGTTCCCGGTCTGGATGAATACTCCACCGATGGATGATACGACTGTCATCTTTCTCAACCCGTTAGACGGAATCTTCGAGAGTATGAGCGGCTTCACCGGAACCGGACTGACCATGGCCGCCGTTGAAGACAAACTCCCGCGGTCGATCCACTGGTGGCGGTCGTTCATCGAGTGGGTCGGTGGCGTCGGTGTGATCGTGTTGACCGTTGCGATCCTCAGCCGGGGCGGCGGAAGCAGCGGCTCGTATACGCTCTACGAGAGTGAAGCTCGGTCGGAGAAGATTCACCCGAGCATCGTAACGACGGTTCGAGAAATTTGGAAGATCTTTGTGGGACTCACGGTCGGATCTATCGTGCTGTTTCTCATCGTCGGAATGCCCCCATGGGACGCGATCAACCATGCCATGACTGGCATTGCTACCGGGGGATTCTCTGTCCATGGCTCGTCGATCGGCCATTACGGTAGCCCGCTCATTGAGTATGCGGTTGTGCCGGTGATGGTCGCGGGGAGTATTGCATTCCCGATCCATTATCTAATCTACAAAGGCGAAATTCGGAATCTCTATGCTGACTTACAGACACGGTGGGTGTTCATCTGGTTCACGGCAGGGTCGCTCGTGTTAACAGCGATTCTGTGGGCGAACGGACAGTACGACACGCTTGAGCATACGTTCCGTGCGAGTCTGTTCCAGTTCGTCTCCGCGGTCTCGAACACTGGCTTCGGAACCGAGTCGATCGGTAGCGGGACGGAACAAGTCTGGAGTCCCGGTGCGACGCTGGTCACGTGTCTCGGAATGCTCACCGGCGGTGCGGCTGGGTCGACGACCAGTGGGCTCAAAATCATCCGAATGGTCACGCTAGTCAGAGGGACAGCGTGGCAGATCCGCAACGTTTTCCAGCCGTCGAGCGCGATTCGATACCTCAGGATTGGGGACCGCAAACTCGACGAACAGCAGGCGGAACGCGAGTACACGGAAGCGACGGTGGTGTTTATGCTCTGGATTGTGTTCCTGATGATCGGCGTTGCTGTACTACTCCGCGTGCTCCCATCGGGGTATCCGCTTGAGTACGTGATATTCGACGTGATGAGCGCTCAGAGTAACGTCGGGCTGGATTCGGGTATTACTGGCCCGACGATGCCTGACAGCGCGAAAGCGATGTTGATAATCAATATGTGGGTCGGCCGGCTTGAGATCATCCCAGTAGCAGTGCTACTCGGAGCGATACTACAGCGGCTGAACCTCTACCGCTAACGACCGACAGCGGATTTCCTTTCAACAGTTTTCCGAACCGATACACTCCTATTGGTGGGGACGCTACTGTGTGACAATGGGGACGCAGAGTTCCGAACCGTGTTGTAAGGTCACCAGGGTGGCTGCCGAGTACCATATTCCAGACATCGACGAGCGGCTGCTTAGGCGACGCGACCGTGGGGAAAGCCTTCGCGAGATCGCGGCGTACTTCAACAAGCAGGTGCTCTCTCAGGCCCTCGATTCTGCCACACAGGAGATTGTCGGCGATGCAGACCAAATATACAACGCGTTGACGGGGGAATCATCGACTCGCAGTAAGAAAGTAGAACTTCGTTCGAAGCTCGATCGTAATGGTGTGGATATTCAGGCTGTTGAGTCTCACTTCATCTCGCATCAAACCGTTCGAAATCATCTACACGACTGCTTAGAAATAGACACTGGGAGGCAGTCTCACGTAGATATAGACGGGGGACGGAAGACGATTGAGTGGGCACAAGCGCGCTCGGAAGGAGTTATCGAACAAACACTTGAACGACTCCGCTCTGCTGAGGAAATTACTGATGTGCCGACGGAAGTAACCCAATCAGTACGAGTGGGATGCCGTGCCTGCGGTCAGACGTATCCCATAGAGGAGTTCTTAGAAAACCGTGGCTGTGACTGCCAACAATAACATATACAACGATCCCTAATACACGGTACATTAACCGATCTCAGTTACACTAAATCTATGAGCCAATCCAACACAGCCGACGAAATTACGATTCGGGCGGAGAACATCGGCGGCATAGACAGCTGCGATATTACGTTTACCCCAGGTGTGACCGTTCTTGAAGGGCGAAACGCCACCGGACGGACATCACTGTTAAACGCCTTAGCTGGGGCACTCGGTGGCTCTCCTCCATCACTCCGGAGTGATGCAGAACACGGCCGTATTGAATTGTCCGTTGACGGGCAGAGTTTCAATCAGGATTATACGCGGACACAGAATGGAATCGAAACGTCCGGTGAGTCGTTTTCAACACGGGACGATCTCATCGATTTGTTCGTTCGATTAACCGAAGACAACCCTGCCCGGCGCGCGATCATCCAAGACGGCGATCTCCGGGATATAATCATGCGCCCGGTCGATACGGACGCAATCCAGCGACGAATCGAAGAGCTCGAGTCTGAACGAAATCAGCTCGGTCAGCGCATCAGAGAGATCGAACGGCAGCTAGAAAAACAGCCGGCACTCGAATCACGTCGGGTTGAGCTACAGGGTGATCTCGAGGATCTCGATCAAGAGATAACGGAGCTACGAGAGCAGCTTGAGGAGTTCGATACGAATCCCGAGGAAGCCGAGGCTGTGGAAGAGGCGTTGGAGTCTCTTGAGGAACGAAAACAAGAGATCACGTCGGTTCAAAATCGAATCCAGACTCAACAGGAGACCATAGAATCACTGCGAGATGAAAGAAAGGACCTCCAAAAAGAGGCTGACGCTCTCGAAACATCTGAAAACGAACTTACACAGATAGACACTGAACTGTCAGAACTTACGACGCGGGAACGTTCACTTGCGACGACGATCAATGACCTCTCCGCAATTGTTGATTTTAATGACGATCTGATTTCCGGGGGCGACCTCGATGCGGTTACAGCTGAGAAAGAATCTCAGTCGCCTCTCTCCCAATTGGATCCGATGTCTCAATCAGTGCGGTGCTGGACCTGTGGGAGCGAAGTTCAACGAAACGACATCTCTGAACGGTTGGACGAACTTCGCGACGTCGTCGATGAAAAACGACAGGAGCGTGCTGATGTCCAGTCTCGAATCAAGGAACTCCGGTCACGACAACAGAATCTTCAACAAGAGATTGATCGTCAAGAGGAGGTCAATCGTCGTTTAGAAGAAGTTTCTGCGGAAATACAGCGCAGAAAGGGGACTCTCGAGTCATTGAAAGAGCAACGGGACGGCCTTCGTGAGCAGCTTTCTGAGCTCGAATCGTATATCGAGGAGAATGACAGTTTCAAGGAAAGCGAACTGGTTAGCCAGTATCAGCAACTGAGTGAACTCGAATACGATCGGGGACAGCTCGAAGAGGAGCTCTCATCGGTTCGGTCAGAAATCGCTGAACTGGACCGCCTTGAGGAAGAACGTGATCAGATCGAATCACAACAACAGGAAATCCGAGAGGAACTTAAGAGCCAGCGGACACAAATCCGCGAGCTCGAAGAATCCGCTATTGAGGCGTTCAACGAGCACATGACGGAAATTCTCGACATCCTCGAATACAAGAATATTGCTCGTGTGTGGATACAGCGGAAGGAAGGGACAAAATTCGAATCGAGTCACGGTGGGTACCGCGGCGGTTCAGCGACGCGCTTTGATTTACATATCGTGCGTGAAACCGACGACGGGAGTGGATACGAAGATACGGTGGCTAATCTGAGCGAAAGCGAGAGAGAGGTGATCGGACTGATTGTCGGCTTAGCTGGGTATCTCGTTCACGACGTCTATGAAGTCGTTCCGCTGATGCTACTGGACTCGCTCGAGGCCATCGATTCCCAACGGATCGCTGCGCTCGTGGACTACTTTTCAGATTTCGTTCCGTACCTCCTCATCGCATTATTGCCGGAGGACGCGGCCACAATAGACGATGCGTACTCGTACGTGACCGCCGACGCGCTCACTTCGTGACAGAGTGCGTTCTCTCCCCTGATTTACAGTAGATCTATTGTAAACAAATCTTAGTCTAGGATGTCTGTCAGGCCGTCCGTTCCTGAGTCGAACGGTTCTGTTACCTCGTCGGTTACTCCCTCTTTCGAAAACACAGTCACAAGGTCTCCTGCTTCGACAGTCGTGTGGCCGCGGGGGATGATGATCTCCCCGTCCCGTTCCACGGCCACGACAATCATGCTCGAGGGAAGCAGCCCCTCGACATCAGCCTGCTCTAGTGTCTTGGCGACAATTGGTGCCGACTCGTTAACTGCCAGCTCGAATACTTCGGCCTCACTTTTTGGGTCTCCGACGTGCATGAAATCCTGAATCGTCGGATTCCAAACGCCCCGAAAGAGGTACTCCGCGATCAGTCGCTGCGGGTTCTCGATGACGGTCGCACCGAACTGACTGAACAGTGGTAGATTCGCTTCCTGATGAACCACACTAACCAGCGTATCACAGCCCATCTCACGGGCGACCATCAACACCATCAGATTCGTTGCGTCCTCTTCAGTAGTCGTTATCACGGCATCAGCATCGTTGACCCGAGCGCGAAGGAGGGTCTCTCTGTCGGTCGCGTCACCGCTTATAACCTCACAGTTTTCAGCCGATTCGAGCTCATCGACCCGACTGGGATCCTGCTCGACAACTCTGATCTCGATGTCCACATCAGTAGCCATCTCGAGCACACTTGACCCGATCCGACCTGCTCCGACGATAACGATAGACATTACCAGCTCTTATACTACCCATGATAATAACCTCTCGGGTCGGTGGCGCGCGCACGAAAAATATCGGGCTGCAGATGTGGACTCTCCGTACTCCATTTATATGGTGAACTTCGCCTTATCGAATCTCGCTCGAATCGATTTACAAACAATTGGTTGTAAAATTTTCCGATCAAAGCGCAACCGATATATATGGGTCATGCCTCGAAGGCGACTGCACATGCTAATCGGCGAAGCGGTACTGGCAGTTACGACAGTAGCGGTCATGGCGTACCTAGCGTACGTCATGATAGATCCAACGAGGTTCTAACAATGACGAGTCCACCACCGGTCGTCGAGTACACGGTGTTCTTCGTCCTCGCGGCGATACTGATATTCGCCCTCGGTGAGTACCTCGCGTGGGTCTACCGCGACCAAGCGAACAGCGACCACAGACCACCCAGTTTCTTGAGCTGGTTTAACCGGCTTGACAGGGTTTTCACACCCGTTGAAAACGGGTTCTATCGACTTGCCGGGATCAATCCCAGACGGGAGATGACCTGGAAGGGATACCTCAAAGCCGTACTCGTGTTCAACGCGTTCATCTGGGTGCTGTTGTTCGGCGTCCTGGTGTTCCAGAACGTTCTCCCGATGAACTACGTCGGGGTCGGCGGTGAAAGCCTTGACCTCGCGTTCCACACCGCGAGCTCGTTCACCTCGAACACGAACCAGCAACACTACAGCGGTGAGAACCTCTCCGTGTTCGCTCACACGTTCGGGATCGGGATCGCGATGTTCCTGACGCCCGCGACCGGGCTGGGGCTCATGCCCGCGTTCGCACGTGCGTTCACCAACTCGGAGGACCCGCGTCTCGGGAACTTCTACGAGAACGTGGTACGGGGGCTCGTTCGCTTCCTACTCCCGATCTCGTTCATTATCGCGGTCATCCTGATGGCTGAGGGGTCGGTCCAGACGATCCTCAGTGGGAAACTCACCGCCGAGACGTTCACGATGGGCGTCCAGAACATCCGGATCGGCCCCCATGCGGGGATCGAGGCGATCAAGATGTTCGGGACCAACGGTGGGGGGATCAACGCGGCGAACGCGGCGACGGCGTTCGAGAACCCCACTCCCCTGAGTAACCTCGTCCTGACGCTGGCGATGCCGATCGGCACGTTCAGCGCGATCTACGCGTGGGGCGCGTGGGTCGGCAATCGGAGCCACGGGGTCGCAATCGTGGTCGCGTTCTTCGTCATCTACATGGCTCTCACTGGTGTCGCGGTCGTCGGTGAGACCGGCGCGAACGCCGGGATGCAGGTCACCGAGAGCGGCCTGACCGTCGATCAGTCGGTCGGGAACATGGAGAGTAAGGAGACGCGCTTCGGGCCGACCGCCAGCGCCATCTGGGGGCTGACGACCACCTCGACAACGAATGGGGGTGTCAACAGCATGCACAACAGCTGGACTGCTCTCGGGGCGTTCTCCTTGCTGTTCGCGTTCGCCACCAATAACGTCAGTAACGGGGTCGGAACCGGGCTGTTGAACATCCTGATGTTCGTCATCCTCACCGCCTTCATCGGCGCGCTGATGATCGGCCGTCGCCCGCAGTACCTCGGGAAGAAATTGGAATGGCAGGAGATGCGGTACGTCTTCGTCGTCATTCTCGTTCTCCCGCTACTGGTCCTGATACCGCAGGCACACGCGGTCGTGTATCAGGGGGCGATCGACTCGATGAACAACCCCGGATTCCGCGGGTTCTCCGAGATACTCTACGAGTTCTTCTCGGCGTCCGCGAACAACGGGAGTGGATTCGAGGGGCTCGGCGACGGCACGATGTACTTCAACATCGTCGACGGGTTCCAGGTGCTCCTGGCCCGGTACGTCCCGATCACGGCACAGCTCGCGATCGCGGGGTACCTCGCGAACAAGAAACTGAGCCCCGAATCTAAGGGCTCGCTCGACACGGATACGCCGGCGTTCGTCGGCCTCCTGATCGGTGTCATCATCATCGTCAGCGCGCTGGTGTTCCTGCCGGCGCTGGTGTTCGGCCCGATCGGTGAACTGCTGAGCGGAGGTATCTGACATGGCAGAGATAACACTCACGATAGACACGGAACAACAGAAGCAGGCGGTTAGCGATTCGTTCGCCAAGCTCGACCCGCGGTACCTGGTCAAGAACCCGGTGCTGTTCGTCGTCGAACTCGGAACGATAATCGGCTTGGCGATGACGATCGCTCCGGGACTGTTCGGCGCGACCGACTCGCGCGTGTACTACGCAGTCATCACGGTGCTGCTCGGCTTCACCGTGATCTTCGCGAACTACGCGGAGGCGTACGCGGAACTGGAGGGTGAAGCGCAGGCAGACAGCCTGCGTGCGTTGCAGACGGAAACGGAGGGCAAACGGCTCCGAAACGAAGACGTCGACCTCGAAGACGTCGGCGAAGACGACTACGAGGCCGTCGCGAGCGACGAGATCGAGCAGGGTGACGTCGTCTTCGTCGACGAAGGCGACGTCATCCCGCGCGACGGGACCGTCGTCGAGGGGAGCGCCTCGGTCGACGAGTCCGCGATCACCGGCGAATCCGAGCCGGTCATCCGCCAGTCCGGTGGTGACCGGACGTCCGTGGTCGGTGGGACCGAAGTGCTCTCCGACAAGATCAAGGTCGAGGTCACCTCCGAGGAGGGCGAGTCGTTCCTCGACGAGATGATCGGTCTCGTCGAGAACGCACAGCGCCAGAAGACACCCAACGAGATCGCGATGACGATCCTGTTGAGTGGCCTGACGCTGGTGTTCGTCGTCGCCGTCGCGACGATGTTCTTCTTCGGGGAGTACCTCTCGACGTTCGCGCCGAACTTCGCCGGACTGGACATCGCCGAACTCGTCGCGCTGCTCGTTGCGCTGATGCCGACGACTATCGGTGCGCTGCTGGCCGCCATCCGCGTTGCCGGGATGACCCGCGTCACTCGGCGTAACGTCATTGCGAAGTCCGGCCGAGCAGTCGAGGCAGCGGGTGACCTCGACGCGTTGATCCTCGACAAGACGGGGACGATTACGACCGGTGAGCGCGTCGCGCAGGACTTCCATCCGCTCGGCGATGCGGACGACGCGGACGTCGTCCGCGCGAGCTACCAGTCGTCGCTGTACGACGAGACGACCGAGGGTCGTTCGATCGTCAAACTCGCCGAGAAGATGAACGGGGAACAGGCCGCCGACGGACAGTCTGACTCCGAGGAGCTCGACGAACCGGGTGATTCCGTCGACGCGCCCCGGACGGTGTCTGTCTCCCTCGATGCCGAGGGACTCTCGGAGAGCAATTTCGTCCCGTTCTCCGCCGAGACCCGGATGAGTGGAATCGATCTCTCCGACGGAACGGAGATCAGAAAGGGTGCAGTCGACGCAGTCGAAGAGTACGCGACCAGCGTTCCGGGGAAGCTCCGGCAGCGGTCGAACGAGATCAGCGAGAACGGCGGAACGCCGCTCGCACTTGCCGTCGACAAGCAGGTCGTCGGCATCATCGAACTACAGGACGAGCTGAAACCCGCCATCGCCAGCCGAATTGCGGAGATTCAGAAGATGGGCGTGGAAACCATCATGGCGACCGGTGACAATCAGCGGACCGCTCGCTGGGTCGCGGAGCAGGTCGGTATCGACGAGTTCCACGCGGAGTTCGATCCGGAAGAGAAGATCGAGCTCGTCGAAGACATCCAGGACGACGGGAAGCTCGTCGGGATGACCGGTGACGGGACGAACGACGCCCCGGCGCTGGCGAAAGCCGACGTCGGCCTCGCGATGAACGCGGGGACGAACGCCGCGAAGGAGGCCGGCAACATGGTCGACCTCGACTCGAACCCCTCGAAGATCATCGAGGTCGTCGGTATCGGGAAGCAGCTGCTGATGACCCGCGGGTCGCTGACGACGTTCTCGGTCGCGAACGACGTTGCCAAGTACTTCGTGCTGCTTCCGGCGATCCTCGCGGCCGCGATCCCCGGACTGGCGGCGATGGACATTCTGAACCTGTCCACGCCCGCGAGTGCGGTGACAGCGACGCTGGTGTACAACGCGTTCATCATCCCGCTGCTCATTCCGCTCGCACTACGCGGCGTTGACTACGAGGCACAGAGCGGAGCGCAACTGCTCCGGAAGAACTTGGTCGTCTACGGTGGCGGTGGCCTCATCGCGCCGTTCATCTTCATTAAGGCGATCGACATGCTGTTCGTCGCCCTCGGGGTGTTCCAATAATGAACCGTCAAGATCTCACAGTGCCGCTGCGGCTCCTCGGTGTGAGTTTGCTCGTCTTCGGGCTGCTCTACCAGGGGTCGCTGATGGCCATCGGTGATGTAGCGTTTCCGAACAATTCGGCAGGCAGTCCCATCTACGTTGATGGGCAGGAGGAACCGGTCGGATCGCAGATGATCGGGCAACAGTTCCGGCCCGGTCAGGCCGAGGACGCCCAGTACTTCTGGTCGCGTCCCTCGGCGAACGATTACAACGCGATGACCTCGGCGAGTACGAACTGGGGCCCGACGAATCCGTTGCTGACGGAACGCGTCCGTGGCGACCTCCAGAACATCTCGGAGTACGAAACGCCGGATGACTCCGTCCCGGTGAACCTCGTCTCTGAGTCGGGGTCTTCCTACGACGCGCACATCTCGCCGGCGGCCGCGCAGTATCAGGTGCCGCGCGTCGCCAATCAGACCGGGATCTCCGAAGAGCGGCTCCAAGGAATGATCGAGGACGCGACGAGCGGGCCGTGGCTCGGTATCTGGGGTCACGAGCGCGTGAACGTGCTCGAGCTCAACATCATGATCAACGAGGAGCTCCAACAGCAGAACGGAACCGACCAGAACAACAATATCGGTGGAACCTCGACAATCGAGGGTGACCGCTGATGGTAGCAAACAACGAGATCGGATACGAACGGGTACTGGTCCCGGTCGGTGACAAGTCGGACCCGAACATGCTAACCCAGCTGTCGAGCACCCTCGTCGATCCGCGACAGGGGGCCGTTCGGTTCACCCACGTGACCACTGATCGAAGCTTCGTCGGGTCACAAGAGGCTTGGCGCACCGGCTCCGACAGCGTTGCCGAGAGTCAGCACACGCTTCGCGAGGAGGGGGTTGAAAGCGACGGAACCATCCGAACCGCCTCATCTGCGCTGGAAGGGATCCTCGAAGAGGCCGAGGAGTACGACGCCGACGCCATCCTCATCGGATGGACCGACAAGGATTCCGTCTCCAGTCTCGTCGATAAATTGCTTCGGAAGGCGAACTGCGACGTGATCGTCTTCAGTGCTGACGACGACCCCATCGATGCGGAGTCGATACTCGTTCCGGCCGTCGTCCCCCCCGACGAGAACCGGCTTCAGATGATCGCCATCATGAGCCAGCGGACCGACGCGACGGTGACGTTCGGATACGTCGCCGGGTCCGAGGGGTCCAAAGAAGACGGACGCGAACTGCTGGATCAGTCCGTCGACCGGCTCGCCGAATACGGCGTTCAGGCGCAGACCGAACTCACGGGAGCCACCAATCCTGTTCAGAAACTCGGTGAGCTGTCTGCTGATCACGACATCATGGTGATCGGGACCTCACGCGGGTGGTGGCTTCGGAAGACACTGTTCGGTCGCAAGACCGACAAAATCGCCAGGGAAGCCCAATGCTCGCTCCTGATGCACAAGTGGCAGGGGGAGGTTCCGCCAGACGCCTGAGACACGTCGTGACCGGCTCACGTGATGCGGTCGGCCTTGACGACTCGTGTGCTGGTCTCTATCGATCAGATTCGGCCGGAGAGACGGACGGCGAACAACTAACAGTTCAAACCCATGTATATTACCAACGGCAGCGATCACGATGCGGATATTGCCCCATCAGTCATGGGAGCCTTCGATGGTGACCGGTTCGTGATCGCAGACCTGGAACGTGACGATCGATGGCTGTCCGTTTCACGGGCGGTCGCTGCTGACCTAGAGGACACTCGGTGATAACTGCTGAGCGCACGATCTCTCGAGTGTTTTCGAGGCCCGTTTGTGCCTCAAGACGGACGTTCTCCCGCACGAAGACTGGTCTCGCTGCCGTGCGGCCCGCAGTAGGCATTTCGATTTGAAACAAGAAAATAACCGAACGATGACAGCCGCTCTGAATTCGAACGCTCTCGACGAGCACGAGCGGCCGGCATCCTCAACCGAGGGCTTCGACGATTCGTTTCCGTCGGTGTAGCAGCGAGCTTGGTCATCCTTCTCCTCGGATATCCACTTACCGGCGGCATCCCCATCATCGTCAACAGGTACCCCTATTCGTTGGCGTTCCTGTCTCTGGAGAACGCTCCGGTACTCTATCTCTCACTGACTCGGTTTCTTTGTTGGTGCTGCTCTCCACGGGCTCCCTCCTCATCCACGAGTCTCTAACCGGGTTCGACACAGACCGTGACCGAGTTGTCGTGATTCTTTGTTACGTTGCCTTAGGGTGTAACAGAGGAGCTCTCCGAATCATCTTCCCTCAGGCAGTCGAATTTGTATCGGCTTCTCTGCCATAGACGACAGCTACGCACGCCAATCCTTATGACGGATCCTTCCAACGGCTAATCATGGATCGCTCGCATTTCCCCCTCGGGATCAGCGTTGTCTCTGTCATTTGGTTGCTGATAGCTCTGTTGAACGGGGTACAGATCGTTCAAGTTGTGATTGCCGGACCAGTATCATCCGAAGTCTTGGTTTTACTCGGTCTTATCGGCGGACTCTCGGTCGCCTACCTCGTGGTCGGTGTCGGCCTTTGGAGGACCCGGTCGTGGGCGTGGAAAAGTGCCCTCGCACTCGCAGTCATCGGCATCGCCGGGAGTTTTTTGCAGCAGCCTCCGGCGATCTTTATCGCTCTTCTGTTGCTCTGTGTCGGGATTTACCTGGTAATCGAGCGTGAACAGTTCTTGGCTGGGGAAAGAACTCTCTGACTTCCAGTCGCCAAACGGGGAGGGTGTAACTCCACCCAAACCGTCGATAGTTCATCAAATAAAGCGGGTGGCCGGACAGATGCGTTCATTACGGTTCGTATCCTCGCCGCTGTCCCATCACGGTGGACAGTTCACTGACATCCCTCTAAGTTGGGCTTGTTGAAGCAGCTTGCTGAAAATTGACTGACCGGCAGTCCGAACCTCGGTAACCCCCCTTCCGAACACAGGTATTCTACGCTCGGAAGAGTGAGTGAGGGCACTCGCAACTCCGGGATAATGCGTTCTGATACTGGAGATATTTGGATATCGTCCCGAAAACGTATTATCTCTCTACACTTTATTCGTGAGAGACATTATCTGTTGGCTCAGATGTACGGACCGAATCCTATGCTATTCGCCATCGCCATCTGTGCCCTCGCTGGAGGCAATCTCGGTGTCGAGGCTCGCCTCATCGCCTGCGATCAGCGAGATATCTTCGACGTCGAGATCGAACTCGGAGAGCTTATTCTCCAACCGAGAGATCGTATCCGTTCCCGTTACTGTGCCAACCACGTGAAGATCCCCTTTCCCACTTAGCAGTACGCGTGTTTGGACAACATTTGGAACCCCATCGACGTGCTCAGCTACCAGCTTACTGGACGTCGAACCGGTCGTACAGATAAACAAGACCCTGAACCGCCCCAGCACCTGGTAGTTGATGACGGGTCGATACTCTCTGATCACCCCGCTCTGCTCTAACCTATCGATCCTGTTTCGGATCGTCGCTGGGGTCACATCGACCTTGTCGGAGATATCCCGACTTGACATGTTTCGGGCATCAATGAACAGATCACAGAGGATCTGTCTGTCTACGCTATCGAGTTCCGCTCCTGATTCGAGGATTTGTGGTCCGCTCTGGGCGCTATCGGACGGCGGTGGTTGCGTCATGGCTCTGCCCAGCTGTCCAACGCGGTGAATAGTCGTTTTTGAACCGACTGGTTGAGGAGGTCAGTTGCCACCTCATCGTCTTCATCGACCGGTCCGAGCAGACCGAGCGGGAGCTGTCCACCGGCCATATCGTGATGGCCGCCGGCGCTCCCGTCTTCGTCAAATGCGCCTTTGAGGAGTTGTCCGATATGGACCTGCGAATTGTTGGTCCGCGCACTAAGGTGGATATTGTCGTCAACGATACCGAATACCACGGTCGTGCTCACACCCTCCAGCTTAAGTAAATAGTCCGCTGCCTGCGGGAGGACATCCCGTTCGTGAATCCGGCCCAGAGAAGACACCAGACAAGAGCCTCGAACCTCCCGGTTTGCAATTGCGTCTCCGATTCCATTGAGTGTTTCACTCGTAAACACCGAGTTCGAGAGTGACTCAATGAGCGAATGGTCCGCAAGCGAATGAAGATAGCTCGCGGCCGCGTGCTCTGCGGCCGTGGTTTCCCGTGTGAAACTCAACGTCTCTCGATGTATCCCGAACAGAAGTGCGGTTGCTAGCCGCTCATCAAGCTCCAGCTCGTACGCTTGTAGATACCGCGTCAAGATTGTCGCCGTCGCGCCGACGTTGGGCCGGTGGTCCACGTATTGGCCGTTAACTTCCTCTGAAGGGTGGTGATCAATCACGATATCCGGGACCAGGTCCTCTGAAACGGAATTGTTCCTTCCGGAGACGCTATGATCAACGAACGCAACAAGGTCGAAGTCTGCTAACGCACACGATTCCATCGGCGTCATCTGGATGTCCAACGCGTTGACCATCGCCCGGTTCTGTTGGTGAGAGATCGTTCCACCATAGGAGATCGTCGCCGACGCCACACCCGACTGTTCAGCGATAGTTGAGAACGCTAACGCGCTTGATAGGCTGTCCGGATCCGGATTGTCGTGACACACTACTACGATCGACTCACTTTCCTCGAGTAAGTGCTGTAATCGCTGATAGTCGACCGTTTGGTCATCAATGAGGTCGGCTAACGGAGTCGCCTGTGCCGCTCGCCCTGTCTGCATGTTATCTGACATCAATTTACTCCCCCAGTCGGTGAACCCGATGACTCCTCATCGACTGTACGCTCGATAGCGCGTTTCCACCTATAGTATACGGTATTCATCGCATCGCTTGGTTGGCGGGCCATAACGACGGACACCGATGAGTCCATGGTGTCCTTTTCTCTTTCACCCGTCTTAAACACGCGTTCAACGAGAGGCTGCTTAGTCGGGGCCCCCATGACAGCTACATCGTGCTGTTCAATCTCTCTCAGTAGGTCATCAACAACATGATCGACCTCTCGTGAGGTGCACGTCACGTTGGGGATGTCTGAAAGGACGTATTCACAGACCGATAATGCATCTTCCCCACTTGCTTTGACATCTTGGTCGGTAGCGGTAGAATACAAATGAAGCGCGTTCACTTTCGCATCACATTCTCGCGCCAACGCTCGGGCAGCTTCAGCGCCAAGGACCGAATGAGCTCCCGTTCCAACGGCGAGCAAAATCGTGGCGACGCTTTGAGATGAGCTGCCGTTCTTTCCGAGATCTGTTGTTTCATCATCCTCCGGTCGCTGGAACTCAAGCTCTGTGCCTATATTCTCCACGTAAATAGCACATGAGGTGGCATCGACCATCTCCTCGATAACGGAGCGATCCCAGAGTGTGGTTTCAGTATCCTCACTCCGCGGAATGTATAGCCCATCGTACTGATCGTCTGCGGTGAGATGTTCCATCACGTTCTCAGACAGATGGCCCACCACGACAGTGCCATGTACCGAAACAGATGGATAACTGTTCGAAACATCATCCACAATTGACGCAATCTGTGCTTGGCCCGTACTGATGAGGTTCTCTATCGGGGCTAGCTCCTCGTCACCTGCCCTTACACCCGTAAGTGGGAGATCACTGGGCGCGTTCAGAACCATTGTAATAGTTACTGAACCGTCCCGGTCAGCGGCGATCGAACACGGTGTTCGTAACAATCTGCTGACGTTGATATCTCCATGCTTCGCAGCAGTTTCCTCGGGGATTGGAACGAGGATCTTGTACGATGCGTTTGCCACGGGAGAATGCTGAGCCCGCTCGACCGTCGACGTATTCTCACCGCTTTGCTCTCCACAGACGGTAACCGGAACTGAGGCAGGGTCAATCATATCTTATCTCTCCCGACCAAAGCCGGTGTCTGAATATTTCGAAATACCCAATCAGTTGGGGAGTACCAGCTACTGGACAACCCGCGTCGTACTGGTGGCGCGCCAGTCGAAATACTGTCGACTAGAGCTGACCCAAAGCTGGGTATAAGCGTCATAGTTGGGCGTGTTCTATCTCTGATAGAGAAGAGCAAAGCATAACATTTCCGGTCGGCACGCAAAGGTTTACAGAGTATTGTCTGTAAAGTAACTGTGAAAACCGAACCGCAAATGCGGGGTGGTGAACAATCCGGAAACGTCTTAGAACAACCGTCGTTCGATAGCCCCCCGGAGACGCCCTGGCTGGCTTACTCCGTAGACGACGAGGGTTCCATGCTCTGTTCCAGCCGTTATTGGGTTCGGTTCCTGAGAGAAGAGCCGATCTGTGAGATTCTGCTGGATGCCGCTAACAATGAGTACATTGGAATCGTTAGCCGCAAGCTCAATCGCCTCATCAGTACCCAGCTCAACTATTTTTGTTTCAACCGGAGAATCAGATACGTCCACCAGCTCTGAGAGATAATCGTCGATAGTGTTCCGGCGGCTTTCAGGGAGATCCGCTTTTACTGGGAAATAGAACGTAATCGTCGCATCGACCGCTGAAGCGAGCGCATCGGCCAGTGCAACTTTCGTCGGGTCAAACGGTCCCTCGTCGGTGATGACTCCAATACGTTCTACATTTCCGTGGTCGAAGTTCGAGACTTCGATCACATCACAAGGGGCGTGATCTTCAATCCAGCTGGTATCGCTGCTCAGCAGCGACTCTGACCCAGTCGACCGCTCAATGATTAGTGTGTCGGCGTTGATCTCGTCAGCATAGTTCACGATTGCGTGTCGGGTATCATGGCTGACAACCTCGCCGTATCGGATCGGTATCTTCGAATTGGCGGCTCGAGTACCCATGCGCTCTTCGAACGCTTGATCGGCCTCTGTGAGGGTTGACGCCGACTGTGGGAGCGGGGTTTGGTCAGGGATGATGTCGAACTGTGCGACTCGAATCCCTCCCTCCCGGGTACGCGCGAGGTCTGTTGCTAGATCGATTAACGACTGTTCTACCGCAGGCGTGGTCTGTTCTGTTACCGCCACTAAGACTTCGCTACTGTCGGTCTGTACCTCGGATTCCGTTTGCTCAACCACGTCCCGTCCGACGCTACGGCGGAGGGCATCAGTCATTGCCCCCTCGCGAGCGACGCCGCCGCGGCGATAGACGAAAAAGTAGTACCAAAGCATGGACCCGAGAATAATGACGACGGCTCCGACCAGCGGGACAAACCCGATGTACCGGAGTAAGACGAAGCCACCGATGATTCCGACTAGCTGTGGAACAGGGTACAACGGAGATTTGAAGCTCGGGTCATACGCCTCGATTGACCCCTGACGAAACGCGATTAATGCGACGTTGATCAGGATGAACACTAATATTTTAAAAGCGCTAGCCAACTTGGCGATGTCGTCGATAGGGACGAACGCGATGAGGACGAGCAAGACACCACCGGTAATTGTGATTGCGTTGACGGGCGTTTCGAATCGATCACTGACGTTCTCGAAGATGTCCGGAGCGAGTCCGTCACGACTCATCGCGAAGGGGTACCGCGACGAAGAGAGAATCCCCGCGTTTGCCGTGCTGATCAAGGCGAGTAACGCTGCCAGTACGACAGCAGCGACGCCGATCGTGGGCAGCGCATTACTTGCTGCGACCTGCATCGGCGTCTCTGTGTTCGTCAGCGCCGCCTCGTCGGCGACACCGACCATCACGGTAACGATCGCAACGTAAATTCCCGCGGTGATGATCAGTGATCCGAGAATGCCTAGTGGGAGATTCCGATCCGGATTCTCCACCTCTTCGGCGACACTCGCGATTTTAGTCACACCAGCGTACGAGACAAATACAAATCCTGTTGCGCCAAGGATGCCTTCAATTCCACTGTCAAAGAATCCTTCAAACCGAGTTGGTTCGACGCTTGGCGCACCGGCGATAATAAACCAAAGCATTACCGCCAGCATAACCGCAACGATGACGATCTGCATCCGTCCAGTCTGCTTCGCACCAACGATGTTCAAAATGATTAGCAAGGCTGCGACGGTTAATGCGACAGGTGTGACTGGAAGGTCAAACAAAAGTATGAGATACGGTGCACCGCCAACCAGTGCCAGCGCGCCTTTAAATGTCAATGAAAACCATGTCCCAACTCCGGCAATTGTCCCAAATAACGGGCCCATCGCTCGTTCAATATACAAATAGGTCCCTCCCGCTTCAGGCATTGCGGTGGCCATCTCAGACTTACTCAGGGCTGCTGGCAGTACTAGCACTCCCGCAAGAAAGTATGCGAAGACGACTGCGGGGCCCGCCATTTTCATAGCCAAGCCTGGCAGGATGAAAATCCCACTGCCAACCATTGCGCCGATGCTGATAGCTGTCACCGATGGGAGGCCTAAATCCCGTTCTAACTGCTTCCCCATTATCGGTTTGAGAAAATTATCGTTGGACAGACCCTAAACAATCCACGAATGGACATACCTGAACTCAAATTTGAATCGTCTATCACGTGTGTCAACCAAAATGTGACAAGCATAAATAAAACGCGCGGTCACAAAGTGTCCGTCTCGATGGGGTAGAGAAAATCAGATTTATTCAAGAATTTGGTTTTTTGTGCTTGTTCAATCGTCTTGGGAGTGTACTCTCCCCATGAATGACCAGTGTACGCTATGGTTCCCATCCGGGCGAGGCTCCTCCGTGACGTGGTAAAGATACGGCCCGTATGGACATCACAATCAACAAGACAAGTCGTGAAGGTAGACCCGGGCTGTGCCAACCAGCCGATACTCCTATCTTCATCCAAACTGGACGAAGACTCGGAGTTACTTTGATTCACGTCGAGACGGATGTTCTCCGCCCCATTCACATCGGCGTTGAACGCCGCATCACACTCATCGCAGACGTACAATCCACGTTTGACGCGCTGACTGTCGACTTCTCTACCGCAGACGCAACACGTCTTGCTCGTATCGCGCTCGGATACTTCTACGACTTCGATTCCCTCGACCTTCGCCTTGTCGTAGACGGCGCGGACTTGTTGCAGGTTCTCGACGCTGACGCCGGGGCGGACTTCGGACCACGTCGGGGATACACTCAACCGTATTCTCATTCCGCTCCGCGGTGACGGTAACCTCATCCGAATTCTTGGATTTGTCGGAGTGCTGCTTCGCGAAAGCGATGGGTCGGTGATCCTCTTCAATGTCGCAGGGTCAGATGACGAGGCCTCTCGTGGCGAACTGCTGGTCCGCGGAGCCTGCGATCGGATTGGAGAGACTGAAGCTATCGATCCCTCGCGTGTTGACTGGCGCTTGGAGCGTGATCGCTCGACTGCGATCGCTATCGTGGACGCCTTTGAGGACTACGATCTACTGATTGTCGGTGAATCGCAACCGTCACTGACCGATCGCATTCTCGTGATGTGACAGATGAAGTCATAGATAGATCGCCAGATCCACTGCTGATCGTTCGCGAAAAGTAACCCCCCGATCCGGCGTTTATCTCACAGCTTTCGACTCTGCCAGACTAGAAGAACTCCGTCGCGGGAGAATTTCTTCGTCTCCATGTCAGTCGCTAGAGACAGGTCGGTACAGATGTATGTTAGATAGTAACCACAAACCGAAGGATAATAATCATGTCACACAGAACACTTGGTAACTTGAGAAATGCGTATACTAATTGCGGGCGCTGGTCAGGTGGGGGCCGAGATCGCAGCGGAACTCGATACAGCCCACGACATCGTGGTGATCGACGTGGACACCGACCGGATTGATAGACTTGGTTATGATCTTGATGTCCTCGCAATTTCGGGAGACAGTACGACTATCGAGACACTTCGTGAAGCTGGCATCGAGGATGCCGATATCCTGATTGCATGTACTGACAATGACGAAATCAACATCATCACCTGTGCCACGGCCAATTCACTCACCGATGTCACTACTGTCGCGCGCGTTAAGGAAATAAATTATATCGACACTTGGGATCAGGCAGAGAACGTCTTCGGGGTTGATTTCATGGTCGGGACGAACTTATTGACCGTCGCCGCCGCCACCGGCGGAACTGGTCTCTCAGCTGCGCGTAACTTCGACGTGTTCGCAGGTGGACGAGTTCAGATGGCCGAGTTCGATATCGGAGCCGACAACTCGCTCGCCGGGCAGACAGTCAACGAAGCCGACCGATTCGACTCGCTCACCTTCGTCGCGATTCTTCGAGATGGAATGACGATCATCCCCACCGGGAAAACACGGATTCAGTCCGGTGATGGTGTGGTTGTTGTAGGAACTCCTGAATCGGTCCACGCAGTCGGCACTGAACTCGACTCTCGGCAGACTGATTCGAGGAACGTGTTGATTATTGGGGGAAGTGATATCGGCTACCAAACGGCTCGACTGCTGGAAGAGCGTGGCCTTCGGCCGCATCTTATCGAGGCTGATGCCGACCGCGCCAAGGAATTGTCCGAACGACTGTCCGCCACAACAGTTCGAACAAAAGACCCGACAGACCGAGATTTTCTTGAGAACGAACGGATGGCCGATGTTGATGCTGTGGTCGCAGCGCTTGAGCACGATAGCGAAGAGAATCTATTGGCCGCGCTGCGGGCTAAGCGCGAAGGCGCTGACCGATCTGTCGCCGTCGTCGATAACGGAGAATACGTCGAACTGTTCGAAGAAGCGGGTGTCGACGTCGCTGTGAACCCCCGCCGAGCGACGGCCGCGGAGATAATTAATTTCGCTCGTGATCAGGATACTCAAAACGTTGCTCTGCTGGAAGATAATCAGGCCGAGGTAATCGAGATCCAGATCGATAGTGACAGCATCATCGCAGGTCAACCGATTCGTGAAGCGATCCACCAACTTCCCGAGGGAGTTGTTATCGGGGCTGTCACACGAAATGGGAGTAACCTAGCGCCTCGTGGAGACACCGTAATCGAGCCTGGCGATCATACTGTGATACTCGTAGACAGCGAGTTTGTTGAGGAAACGATAGCCCGTCTATGACCACGACACACACCGATCCCCGACTGTTCAAGTCGATGATAGACCTAGATTTCACGCTGGAGTTAGAGGTTGGGGTCACTAAATGCAAGTGAGCGTGGACTGGCGGCAAAGTGTCGCACTTGTCGGAACCGTTCTGAAATACCTCGCCGTGGCGATGGTAATTCCTCTGGTTGTCGCAGTGATTTACGGAGATGATATCGTAGTCTTCACCGTCTCAATCGTTGCAACGGCTGCCATTGGACTCACACTTGAACAACTCGAAGATGACTCCGATCTACGGCTTGAGGAAGCACTCCTGTTCGTCACGCTCGCTTGGGTTGGGGTCTCCGTCGGTGGGACAATTCCCTACCTACTCGCCGGTTACGGCACCCCGTCAACAGTAGGCCTTTCGCTCGGCTCGCCAAGTGCTGTAATCGTTTCCTTCGTCAACGCGCTCTTCGAGTCAACCTCGGGTTTCACCACGACAGGATCGACCCTCCTCGGAGAGATTTCCTTCGAGCGACACTCTCACGCGTTACTGATGTACCGACAGATGACCCAATGGCTCGGCGGAATGGGGATTATCGTGCTCATGGTCGCTATTTTGTCTGAACTCGCGGTCAGCGGGGCCCAACTAATTGACGCGGAGGCCCCTGGCCCGGAACTCAAGAAGTTGACACCGAAAATAGCCGAGACAGCGCGTATTCTGTGGTCAATCTACACTGGAATCACGCTGCTGTGTATCGGGTTGCTATACGGGCTTCATCTCGTTGGCCTCGCTCCTAATATGAACTTGTACAACGCAATTGCTCACGGACTCACAACGCTCCCAACTGGCGGGTTTTCGCCACAGGCTGCGAGTATTGCGGCATTTTCGCCAGCAGTCCAGTGGCTTGTGATCCCGTTCATTATCATTGCGGGGACGAATTTCGCGCTGTTCTACTTCCTCCTCCAAGGCGAGTACGCCGATGTATTCCAAAATTGAGAGTTTCAGGCTTACATCGGTGCGATTGTCGGAATCGCTGTGTTACTCTGGGGGTTGTTGTTCACCGGGACAGCTCCGGCACTAGAGTACGGCGGTGTCACAGTGGGCATCGTGGAGAACTCTTTCCGGCAGGCAGTGTTCCAAACGGTGACGATACTCAACTCAACTGGCTACGCAACGAGCGACTTCGCACAGTGGCAGTCGTGGGGACAGCTGCTTCTGTTGGCTGCCGCATTCATTGGTGGATCGGCAGGGTCGACCGGCGGCGGGATCAAGATCATCCGGTGGCTTGTCGTGTTCAAGGCTGCTCGGCGACAGCTCACTGCGACGGTCTATCCGGACGCTGTAGAACCAGTCCGTCTCGGCGGCACCGTCATCGAGGAAGATGTAGTTCGTGCGGTGTTCACGTTTGTTTTTCTCTATCTGGTGCTATTTGGGGTGTCAGCCGTCATCATTGCGCTGGATACACATCGGATCGGGATCGAACTGACCACCATTGAGGCACTGAGCGCGAGCATCGCGACTCTCGGTAATCTGGGTCCGGGATTCGGTCGGCTTGGTCCCTTCGGGAACTACCTCTTTTTCCCTGCCACATCGAAGTTTCTTATGATTGTACTGATGTGGCTTGGACGCCTCGAAGTTGTTCCTGTCCTCGTGATTTTCACCCGGTCCTTCTGGGAGTGGTAGCACTAACTGCTCAAATTTATTTCGCGTGACCGCTGGCCACTACAGTCGAACAGCCGACACATATGCGGGTGAACTCACCCGCGTAGCAATTGGTCGACTTCGTCAGTCACTGAAGCCCTGACGGCGAGAACGTACTCCCCCAGGGGTCAATACTGTGTCCGGCCCTGGGAACTGGCCGCTTGTCTTGTCGGCTACGACCACCGCCCCGCGGGGGAGCGCGACATCTTCTAGTGTCTTTCCAGTGACGGGCGCTCTTCCCGAAACGGTGATTTCGATGAGTTCAAGATCGTCGGATACCGCTTCGATGGTCCGAACACCGCCATCGCTCACCTGGATCACCTCGTTAGCCGCTGCTTGGGCCGCCAGTTCTTCAGGGTAGATGACCGCGTCAACCATCTCCCCGTACTCGTCGTCATCGCCGTGCTCAATTCGGGCAATCGTCTGGATATCGGATGTAATTCGTTGCCCCGTCATACAGATCCCAATATTCGTCATTGATCCATAGCTCGTCAGCGAGGCTAAGACATCGGCGCGCTTCAAATCGGCTTGGCGGAGGACAGGGCGCCCACCATCCCCATGAATGACGTGGCGATATACTGTTTACTCAAGAAGTCCACACGGTTCTCATCCTTCTCAACGATAACGATATCGTAGCCACTATTGGCGAGCCTGCGAGCCGTGTGGTAGCCGACGTGGCCGCCGCCGACAATGACGACCCGAAGATTTGATCCCATAATTGATAGCCTTTTCAGAGCACTCGAGGTGCTGTACCACCTCGACCAGCCACGAACCGTCTCCGATATCGCCGACCGGAGGGACAACTACCACAACACGGTCAACCGCATTCTCAAGCGGTTTCGCGACCGCGGGCTCGTCGGGACGGTCGACGGCCACTACGAGTTCAACGCCGACTTCGATCGCCTCAACGTGTTCTCCCGGGAACTCGCACACCATCTGTATCGCCCACCGCCTCGAAGCCGTTGCCCCGAAGGGCACAATTTTCTGGGGGAACGATGACGAATTCCTCGCTCAGACCGAAACGGAGACCGACGCGGAGGCGTTCCACGAAACCGGCCTCGCTCGATTCGCGGCCTTCGACCTCCAATTCGTGCTCACCGGCCACCGCTACTACACCTACTCCGAGGACGTCGACGCAGTCTCGGCAGCGGAACTCTGCTGTCACACGCTGGTAATCCGACGACGGAAGCCGCCACCGCTCGTACTGTCTCCTCCTACTCAGCCACGTCGATGTCGACGACGAGGTCCTCCGAGAGCAGGCGGCGAAGTATGGCCTCGAAGAGAGATAGATCTTATATCTATATCTTAGAGAAATTTCTTAGAAATACAGGGCGGCTGAGCACCGGATGGTCCGATCTTCTTGCTCCAAAGCGATCGGCGACTGCGCCGCCTCACCGACTGTACTGAGTAGATCGATTTGGAGTTCGTGGAGCGGAGACCCAACGAGATCATTGAACCCGGTATTCAACTGTATCTCGTTGAACTATCGATTTTCAATATAAAATAGTAACTTGATATATTGGGTGTCAAACGAACCCGGACAGCAATTCACAACTTAATTCAGAAGCCGATCGACAGCTAACTGACGGTGCGAGCCGAGTCACGTTCCGGTCAATAAGACTGCGATTCAGATCGGCACCAACAGATGCTGGCTGTACACTACTGTCGACCCCCGCACAAATAGATCCTCCACGTCGACGTACTTTTAGTCCGAAATCAACGACTCTCCCTGTTGTTTCTCTCGAAGTTCGGTGATTTTCAACACGTTAACGATGCACGCGTTTTCGTTGGTGGTGGTCAAGATCTCGCAGCCACACTCGTGCGGATCTCACTCAGATTTTAACTCGCTCACCATAGTAATTGGGATGCAGTAAGACACATATTTTTATAGGTAGAAAAGTAGACCTATTCGATTCTATACATACAAAATGCGGAGCCGACGACAGAAGACTCATCGCTCCGAGCTGTCACCGTCTGCTGGAACCGATGCTAAACGTAACACAACCGATCCGATGAGCGGCCTCCGCTGTTAGAAAACGCCGCGCCTCACTTTAACCTCATGTGAACCGCCACGCAACTGCCGTTAGTGGCTGTCGTAGACGGTCTTCTCGATCGTGTAGAACTCCAAGCCCTCGTCGCCTTGCTCGCGCCACGTTTCCGAGGAAGACCGCTTGAAGCCGCCAAATGGAACGTGAAGCTCCAATCCGGTCGTCTTCTCGTTGACCTTCACGACACCGGCCTCGGCCTTGTCGATGAACTGCTTGGCCTCGGTGTGGTCGTCGGTGACGACGCTGGCCGAGAGTCCGTACTCGACGTCGTTGGCGACGTGGAGCCCCTCGTCGAAGTCACTGACCTTGATGACGGCGACGACCGGGCCGAACACCTCCTCGCACGCGATCGTGTCGTCGTTATCAACATCGGTCAGGACGGTCGGTTCGACGAAGTGGCCGGTCTCAACCGCCTCACCGGTGGGCTGGCCCCCGCCCGCGGCAACCGTCGCGCCCTCATCGCGAGCCATGTCAATGTACTCGAGCGTCGACTCCAGTTCGTCGGCGCTGACCTGGGGCCCCATCTCGTGGTCGAGCCCCGGACCGATGTCGATGGCCTCGGCCGCGTCGACGAGTTCGTCGACGAACTCGTCGTACACGTCCTCGTGAACGACCGCGCGGGAACACGCGGTACACGACTGGCCGGTCGTCCCGAAGCCGCCGGTCGCGACGATCTCGGCGGCCTCCGCAGGATCAGCTGAGTCGGTGACCAGCGTGGGGTTCTTGCCGCCCATCTCGGTCTGGACCCGCTTGCCGGCGTCCGTGGCCTGATCGTAAACCAGTTCACCGACCTGTCCGCTGCCGGTGAAGGAGACGGCGTCGGTGCCCTCGTTGGTGATGAACTCGTTGCCGACCGAGCTTCCGGGGCCGGTCACGACGTTGAGCACGCCGGCGGGGAGCCCGGCCTCGTCCAGCGCCTCCGTGACCGCGAGGACGACGCCCGGGGCGGCGCTCGCGGGGTTGATGACGACGGAATTCCCCGCCGCGAGCGCGGGGGCAAGCTTCCAGGCCGGAATCGCGATAGGGTAGTTCCACGGCGTGATCAGCGCCGCGACGCCGACCGGTTCCTTGCGCGTGTAGAGGGTCGTGTCACGGCTGCTGGAGGCCTTCATCGTCCCGCCGAGGTCAGACGCCTTCCCGGCGAAGTAGTGGAAGATGTCGATCGCGCGCTGTACCTCGCCGGCCGCCTCGGGACGGGCCTTCCCCTCCTCTTCGACGAGCATCGTGGTGAGCTCGTCTTTCCGATCGGCGAGGATCGTCCCCGCCCGCCGGAGGATGCGACCGCGCTCCGGGCCGGGCGTGGCCGCCCACTCGTCCTGCGCGGCGACCGCCGCATCGACCGCCTCGACGGCGTCCGCCGCGCTGGACTGCTGGTAGCTCGCTATCGTCTCATCGGGAGCTGCGGGGTTGTGGACCTCGAACGTGTCGCCGCTTTCCGATTCGATCCACTCCCCGTCGATATAGTTCTCGTGAGCTGTCGCCATTCCATTCGAGTACTCTCCCTGCTGGTATAGATTAGTTGCGGTGTCACGGGTATTCGCCCCTTCTGGCTCCGGCGAATCGCTAGGCTGCCGCGTTCGGGCATCAAAACGATCGGCGTCGCCGATACAGTGACGCGAGCGTGCCCGTCGATCACAGCCCGCTCCAGGACGGTCAGTGCACCCGACCGGGCGCCAACTCTCCGGTCGCAATCTAGGTGAGAAGTACTGAGCCGACGGTGCCGCCGAAGCTGTCTGTGACCGCCGTTTTACCGCTCAAGTACACGCTCGGGATCGCCGTGCGCGAAGCTGAGAGGCTGTGAAAATGTCCTGCTGTGTCTCGCTAACTGCGACGACCCGGCTGCATATCCCACGACGATTCACAACGGCCTCCTGCCGTGCTCGTCGTCACCGCTCAGTCGATTCAGTCTGCGCTATGGAGCGGTATGAACCCGCAACTCGGACAGCCGTTATGCTTTGTCGTCTTGTAATCCATCTCTGTGCCGCAGTTCGTACACTCGTAATGGGACGCTGCCATCAGACGCCTGTTGATCGATCCCACATATATACGTTTTGCAGGCATTCCCATAAAAAACGGCACTGTGAGTGTTAGTAATCGCGAAGGTTCACTTCGATTCGGTTCTTCGTTGCGAGTAATCGGTCCCGAAGGGTTTCCCGATACCACTCTCCTCTCATGTCGGCTGCGGGCCCCGAGAGACTAATCGCGCCGATTACCGCGCCGTCGGGACCGAATACCGGTACTCCGACGCATCGGAGCCCGGGACCGTACTCCTCTTCGTCGAACGCGGCGCCGCGATCGCGAACCCGGTCGAGTTCGTCTAATAGCTCCTCGCGTTCGGTGATCGTGTTTTCGGTGTGGCCGACGAGGTCCATCGATTCGAGGAGCGTTTCGAGTCGATCTGACGACGCGTGAGCGAGAATCGATTTGCCGGTAGCCGTACAGTGTAAGTCGTGTCTCTCGCCGGCCCGCGTGGAAAAGCGGATGTCGTCGCTTCCGCGAGATCGGTACAGGTAGACGCCTTCGCCCTGCTCTTCGACGCTCAGGTTACCCACTACGTCCAGCCCCTCGACGAGGGCTTCGATCTGCGGTCGCGCAATCTCGAACAGGTCCGTCTGCATCCGCGTTGTCTCGCCGATGCGAAGGAAACGGAGCCCGAGTCGGTATCGACCGTCCTCATTCACGACGTACCCGCGTTCGCGAAGCGTTGTCAGGTGGTTGTGCACGGTGCTTTTCGAAACGCCGACCGAATCGGCGATCTCCGTCACACCGGCCTCGTCCGCCTGTTCGAGGTATTCTACCACTGATAAGAGGGTAGTAATTGATTCGACGGGGGCGTTTGTGCGGTCCATGCGCGAAGCGTACTCACTGGGTGCACTTGTAGTTAGCTCCAAACTGTTTTGTATCACAGAACGCAGGCGTTATCTCTCGTTTCTGCTACCGTGGTGCTGTCAGTACTTCTCTCTCCGATTCGATGCGAGTTCCGTGACGATCGCTCGTGCGTTCGGGTGGGGGCAGTACTATGAGACTGTTCCGTTCTGTGAGACAGCGCCGTTTCTCTCATCGTTCCTTTCGTGCGCTTTTCTCCTGACTAAGTGATCCGCCGTGCGGAACTTGGATAGGGAATTACAGCAGTATGACTGTAATACTAATGGTGCCCAGAACGATTGGTGCCTTTTGTTCTGCTGAGCAGAACAGTCGGGTGAGCAACCAGCACACGGTCTATTACGGTGCCGCTCAAGCGGATCACGTTCGGTGACGAAACCCCGAATCGACACTCATTCGACCGACGAGCGTCTGAATCGCCCAATCAGTGACGCTGAAGAGGGTTGGAGATGACAGAACGACCGATCGGCGGGTCAATCTCCGAGACTATTTCCGCGAGGGCGACTCGATTTAGCTGGTCGCATCACTCGAACTGTAGTTTAGTTCGATTATATTTCTGGCCGAGAGGAGCTTCCTTCGAAACTCCTCTTCGACATCGGGTTCTCGCAAGCGGTGTGCAGGGCCGGTGATACTGAGGCCGCCGAGGACGGCTCCGGTTGAACCCTTGATCACCGTCGAGACCGACGCCATCCCCATCCTGTATTCTTCGTGGTCGAACGAGACACCGCTCTCGCGGATCCGTTCGAACCGCTCTTCGAGTTCGTCACGGTCCGTGACCGTGTTTTCCGTATGTGCGGGCATCCCGTGTCGGTCGAGTATTTCGGTTACGCGGTCGTCGGAGTACTGTGCGAGGAACGCTTTGCCGACGGCAGAGGCGTGCATGTGAAAATGCGTCCCGTCGGTAAAGTCGTACGAAATGCTGCGATCGTTCTGAACGACATCGAGCGCGACGCACATTCCGTTCTGTTCGACGGACAGCGTGACGAATTCGCTGCTGGTTTTTTCCGCGAGGGCGTTCACTTCCGGCTTCGCTACGTTGTACAGCGTGACGTCGTCGCGAACGGATCCCCCGAGTTCCAAATACCGGAAGCTGAGTTCGTACGCACCGGTGTCCTCGTTCTGTACCACGTACCCCAATTGCTGAAGCGTGCTCAGGTAGTCGTGAACGATGCTCGCCGGCCTGTCGATCGTCTCTGCGATCGCGGTCACGCCTCGCTCACCGTCTTTCTGGAGTGCCGTCACGATATCGTCCATCGTCAGCAACGCCTTGATCGGACGGTTTGCCTCGTCATCCATACCTTGGCTATCAGGGCCATCGCACATATACATTCGGGATTGTCGAATAAAGTGATCGGAGCAAGCGGCCCAAATCGAGGAACCGAGGATATATCCATAACTATTGATCATGTTGGTGCTAGTCCATTCGATAATTCCGAATTGAGAGCCCGTTTTTTAAATAATGAAGGTTCCGCTCTTCTGGCGAATAGCCGCTCTAGAAGCGCTCTATAGCTACTTTCGCTATTCAAGATGAGGAAAGACTTATTAGGGGTAGTCAGTGTATGTCTGTGTAGAGCATGGCACAAGATACCCAGGGGACGAGACAAGACCGTCGCTCGGAGTCGGAACTGACGCTAGTTGATGCGGATGTCCACCAGCGGTGGGCGGACGACGAAGCGATCGCTCAATACCTCCCGGACCGCTACAGAGACGATGGGCTGGTGCTTCCAGAACTGCTGTACCGAAATCCCGGGGAGTTCCTCCGGCAAGACGAGAAGACGGAGGACGGGAACAAACCGGGAACCGACATTCAAAAGATCTGCGACGATCACCTGGACAAGCACGACATCGACTACGCGATGTTGACCGGGAACTCGTGGTTCAACCTCGCGGCACTACCTCACCGCGATTACGCGCACGAGCTCGCTCGGGCGCACAACGAGTGGTTGGTGAACGACGTTCTTCCGGTCGACGACCGGTTTATCGGATCGATGTACGTCGCACCGAAGGCGCCAGAGAAAGCCGCGGAGCTCATCCGCGAATACGGCGACCACCCACAGATCCGTCAGGTGATGCTGCCCGGCGGAGCCGAAGTGCCGTACGGTCGGCCCCAGTACTGGCCGATGTACGAGGCCGCCGAAGAACAGAACCTCGCGATGGCGGTCCACCCGTTCTCGGAAGGGCACGGAACGAGCAATCCGCCGACCGGTGCCGGCCATCCGAACAATTACATCGAGTGGCACACGCTCCTCGGCTCGTACTACATGGGACAGCTCGCCTCGATCGTCACCGAGGGCGTCCTCGTCGAGTATCCCGACCTGCGGTGGGCGTTCATCGAGGGCGGTTACGGCTGGGTCCCCCACTTCATGTGGCGGCTTGATAAGAACTGGAAGGGGCTGCGCTCGCAGGTCCCGTGGTTGGAGGAGAAGCCGAGCCACTACATCCGAAACAACGTCTGGTTCGCCAGCCAGCCCGTCGAGGAGCCCGAGCGGCCGGAGTTCCACGACTACATCCTCGAGATGATGCACGCGGACGAGATGCTCATCTACGCGTCGGACTATCCACACTGGGACGGCGACGATCCCACGTGGGGGTTACCGCCAATGGACGACGACATGGAGCAAGCGATCAAACACGAGAACGCGGCCGAGCTGTGGGATCTCCCGACGGACGGAAGCAAACTGAAGTGATTCCAATGACGAAAAAACGATTCGAGATCTGTCCGGCTGCCGAATTCGACGCCGGCGAGCGGCTCATCGTCGACCTCGACGGATTCTCGGTCGGCGTTTTCAACGTCGACGGGGAGTACCACGCGATGAAAAACGACTGCCCGCACCAGCGCGCACCGCTCTGTGAGGGGAAACTCGGCGGCACCACGGAATCGGACAGCCCCGGCGAGTACGAGTGGGTTCGGCCGGGACAGGTCGTTCGCTGCCCGTGGCACGGGTGGGAGTTCGACGTCACGACGGGCGAGTCGGTTTTCAACCCGCACAAGGTGAAAGCCAAAACGTTCGAGACGCGAGTCGAACCGTCCGAATGCGAGGACACCGTCGCCGACGGCGGCTGTGAAGGGTGTGGTGCCGACTTGGAGGGGGACGAACCGCCGGTCGAGACGTACGACGTGGAAGTCGAACAGGGAACGGTTGTGGTCTACCTATGAGCGCAGATTCGGAGAGCGCCATCGCTGCCCTCCGCGACGAGATCGATCCGTTCGTCTTCCTCGGCGGAGCGATCGCGACCATCATCGCGATCGGCTACATCGCCGCCCGTCCGGGTGCAGCGGGGGAGTTCCTCACGAACGCGAATACGTTCCTCTGGAGCGAACTCGGATGGGTGTTCCTCTGGGCGATGTTCCTCGCCGTCGCGTTCTGCCTGTGGCTGCTGGTCGGACCGTGGGGGAAAATCAAGCTCGGCGGACCCGACGAGGAGCCGGAATTCTCGTACACCTCGTTCCTCGCGATGCTGTTCTCCGCGGGGCTCTCGACCGGGCTGGTCTTCTACGGCCCGGCCGAAGCGCTGTTCCACTACTCTTCGGGGCCGCCGTACTTCGGTGCCGAAGCCGAGAGCGCCGCTGCTGTCCCCGACGCGATCCAGTATACGATGCTCCACTGGGGTATCTCCCCGTGGTCGGCGTACCTGATCGTCGGCGTGACGATCGCCTACTACGTCCACCGTAAGGGCGCTCCGATCAAACCGTCAACCGTGTTCGCCCCCTTCATCGGCGTCGAGAATCTCGACAAGAAATGGGTGAAGCCGCTCGACCTCTTGATGGTCATCGTCTCAGTTGGCGGCGTCGCCGTCTCGCTCGGGTTCGTCGTCACTCAGTTCCTCGGCGGGATCTCCTACAACTACGGCGTCGAGGTCGGAAATCTCGGAACAATACTGGTGACCGTCGGCCTGACCGTCGGGTTCACAATTTCCGCAGCTCTGGGTGTCAAACGCGGCATCCGACGCGTCTCGACGTTCAACATGTACCTGTTCCTGTTCCTCCTTGCGGTCGCGTTCGTGTTCGGTCCGACATCGTTCCTGCTCAACACCGGAACGGAGGCGCTCGGCGGATACATCAACGGCTTCGTCGACATGAGTCTCTATTCGAACTCTGCGAACGGGGCCGAGTGGGTCGGTAGCTGGACCGTCTTCTACTGGGCCTGGTGGTTCTCGTTCGCGCCGATGATTGGTATCTTCATCACGCGGATCTGTCGCGGTCGAACGATCCGGCAAGTCGTCTTTGCGGGGCTCATCGGAACCACCGCAGCCTCGTTCCCCTGGTTCATCGTCATGGGCGGGTCGTCGCTGTGGGTCCAAACGAGGGGCACCGTCGATCTGCTCTCCATCGTGTTCGAGCAAGGACGCGAAGTCGCCGCGTTCCCGCTGTTCGAGACGCTCATGCCCTTCGGCGGCATCTTCGCCGCCGCCTACTTGCTTCTCGTCCTCACGTTCCTCATCACGACCGTCGACTCGACGACGCTGAGTCTCGCGATGTTCACCACGGACGGGAGCGAGCATCCGTCGACGATCAATCGCGTCCTCTGGGGCGGACTCGTGGGCTTGCTCTCCTCGCTGCTGCTCATCACCGGCGGCCTCGAGGCGCTCCAGAACTTCGTCGTCCTGCTCGGGTTCCCGATCGCGTTCGTCATCGGGCTGTGTTTCATCGGACTCACCATCGAACTCGAGCGAACTCGTCCCGTCTTGTTAACCGAGCGCCACAAGAAAGCCGACCGCGAGAGCGAGGATCAGCAGACGGTCGTCGATTATCTCTCGGATCGCCGTCCCGGCTGGGCGGGTGGTTCCGACGACTGAAGTTCGGTTCACCCGACGATTTCTCCCGGCCCGTTCTCGAGACTACAAGTCGGCAGTATCCTTCCTCAATACGACCACCTCACCGGCGGTCGTGTATGGACCACCAGCCGTTCCGTCAGAATGAGTCGAGAGCGACGTTACGGATCAGTCGAGAGCGACGTTAACGACCGGCGCAGGCGATTCGAACATCACGTCCTGTGTGACGCTTCCGAACAGCGCCTTCCCGGTCGGTGACCGCTGCCGTCCACCGATAACGACGTAGCGCGCATCCTGCTCCTCAGCGTACGCCGAGATCTCGGCTGCTGGATCGCCGACGCGGACCGAGACAGCGGGTTCTGGCAGCGTCGACTCGTCCGTCGCCCGGGACACGATGTTCTCACCGATTTGTTGTACCTCATAATTATCGGTCAGATCCTGTCCTTCGATGTCTTTCTCGAGGACTTTGACGAGTTCGGATCGTTGGAGGACGTGAACCGCGTGTACCGCTTCGTCGAAATTGGTCGCTATCGTCTGTGCTTCTTGGAGAACGGGTGCTGCTCGCTCCGAATCGTCAATGGCTGCCACAATAACCATACTCCGATGTTGGATTCGATCCACAAAGAGATTCCGGGAGCAAGACGGTCGCGAGCAACCGCTGCACAGAAACGCGGCAGGTAACGACCGAATTATTCCGCATCTTCCCCTAGTTTTAAGCCGGTTCGGTCAAGTTGCTAAACTGCTATATGAGTAGCAAAACTGTCGTACTAGGCGGTTCAGGAGCGATGGCAGCGGGCTGCGTCTACGACCTCCATCAGACGAGCGACTTCGATGAAATCGTCGTGGCCGACGCTGACGAAGAAAACGCGCGTCGCCTCCTCGAGGTCATCGACGACGATCGATTTCGGTTCGAATCCGTCGACGCGACCGACACGGACGATATCGTGCGGGTTCTCGAGGGCGCCGACTACGTCGTCAACGGCTTGCCGTACCCGTTCGAGGAGAACGTCCTCGATGCGATGCAAGAGGTGGGCGACCTCACGGGCGTCGATCTGAACGCGTTCGACTTCGAGGAGGTACTCGACCGGTCCGAAGAGTTCGCCGAGGCGGGGAACTCCCTCTGGTTCGCTAACGGAGGCCTCGTAAGCACTATCGCGCTCGGAATGGCCGCCTGTGAACGGTTCGACGACGTCGAGGACGTCAACTTCTACTGGGGGATGTGGCGCCTCCTCACCCAGACGACGCCCGGACTCACGGACACGGTCACCTACGAACACGACCCCGACGTCGACGAGCGAGCGAAGTGGGAAAACGGCGAGGTTATCAACGATCTCCCGGCGTTCAGCGAACAGCGGACGTTCGAGTTCCCGGACCCGATCGGCGAAGAGGATACGTACGTCATCTCCCACCCCGAACCGGTCACCTTCCCGAAGGCCCCGGTCGCTCAAGCGAAGAACGTCGACAGTATCATTACGCGCGGTGCGTGGCACGAGGAATGGAAACGCTACGAGCGGACCCTCCACGCGTCGAACGCGTTCGAGACGGACAGCCTCGAGGTCGACGGAGCGGAGGTCGACCCCATCGAGGTCATGCAACAGCAGGTGAAGAACCAGGGACTGGAGCTCGAAACGCAGTGGAAGCCGCCCGAAGACCTGTCACCCGAGACGGAGTGGACGCCTCAGACCATCCTTTCGGCGGAGGTAACCGGAACCGTAGACGGCCAGGATGACCGTGCCGTCTTCCACTTAGAGCAGCCGTCTCCGTTCTTCGACGTCGACGAGATCACCGTGATGCGTGAGTACGGCTGCTACGTCGGCGTCCCGCTGTCCGTCACGCTCCAACTCATGGCTGACGGTGCCATCGATGAGGACGGCATCTTCATTACCGAGACCAGTGGTCTCGACGCGGAACGGTACCTCGAGGAGATGGAGGAGCGCGGCTTCGACTTCGTAACTGAAGAAACTCCCAGCAAGTCGATTGCAGCACAGAGCCGATAAGTGATAGAAGTTCGAACCCGATAAGTGGAGATTCCAAACGGTAGTCGCACCGAGAACGGCCTGACGCGCGTCGCTGCTCGCTCGCGCTCTGAGACCCTTCTCAACCCATCACATCTTCTGGGCGGAGTCGCAAGTAGCCGCACAGTTTCGCGACGAACCTGTTCATTGTCTTATCGGCTTAGCTACGACATTACTAGACGGCGGGGGCTTGTAACCACGTTTCCGTGGTCGGTGAGTCGACGAAATAATTAGTTTGTAAACAAATACTTTTGCTATTCTATTTTTCTAGTAATATGTTTGGAAGCATTTCTGAATCTGGTTGTTCAACGCGGTAGCTGTAGTTTTCCTAGCGGAGTCCACCGATCAGATCGTCGGCACCATCGACGAGAAACAGCGCGTCTTCGACAACGTGGTTCTCAGCTAATCCAGAAAGAAACGCTCGTATAATCGATCGTATACGCCGAAAACAGCCGTAAATAAATGGGTATGTTTGTTTCTGTATCGGTGGCAGCGTACAGCGAGTACGGCCCACCGTTGATTCGGGTTTCTGACCAACCGCAATGCGTTCCGAGGCCCCACCGCTAACGACCTATAAATCCGTTTTCTGTAACCAGTTATGAACAGCCGCACTGCTCCGATTTACACCCAATTAATCAGGAAAAGTAACTGTATTTGTAAATGGTTATTCTGCGGTGGTATCAGATGCTTTTTCGTCCCACCTCTTGCTCAACGTAACACGACAGATCGTTGGCCGATATATTTATAATGAATGATTATGTATATTCAACAAGTGGTATGTATGAGCACACCAATAAAACCGGAGACGCAGCATGCCTCAAAGCGCAATGGCGGTTCCAGTGACGGTGCCGTTTGGCGGCTGTTAGAGGCGATCACCGGAGCTCTCGCGGCCGTGACTGTCTTTGCACTCTCGCTGCCGATGTTCACTGAGCTCGTGAGTCTGTTTCACTCGCTGTTCCCGGCAGGTCTGTTTGTATCGATGTACCCGATGGGACTCCTGTTTGTGCTCCTATTCATGTGGTTGTTCTTCTGGGTGGCTACCGCGAGCTTCCGGGAGTGGGAGATCGGGTAGCCGCTTGCACATATCCAAGAAGGGAACCGGCTTTACACCGGTTGTGCTGGATGTGAGCAGTTCGGTTTGACGATTCGTGCGTCAGACCGAGACATCTATTCGCATGCGCGATCGGTATTCTCCCTATGATGCCTCTCACCCCCGTTCCCAGCCGGGTACACCCCGGAAACTCTATCACCGCGTCCGCTGATGGTCCTCCCGTGCCTACCGACGAGTCCACCCTCGGCGCAGAGTCACAGCGACTCCTCCGTGCGGTTCGATCCCCGGGTGACCGCGGACTGCCGGTCGACGCCGTCAGCAATCGGATCGCCGACGTTCAGTCGATCGCAGTGGACGCGATCGACGCGTTCCGCAACCGGAGGAACGACCGATGAGCGACGACGGCCTATTGGAGTCGCTGTCGGTCGTCGGTCTCCTGAGCCTCTGTTGTATCGGGTTCGGTGGGATCGCTGGTGGGGCGGCTCTCGTTGGCGGCAGCGCCTCCGTTACGGTCGTCACCACCGGTGCGTCGAGCGTCCGGGGCGCGCTGATCTCCGGCGTCGTCACGTTCGCGACCGTGTTCGTCGCGGCTGTCGCGATCCGATGGCAACTGAATCGTTGATGTCCTCCTCGTCTTAGCCTTGATTTCGGTAATGGGCAGCGAACATTTCTACAAAGATACCGACAACTGGGACCAGTTGTGCTACCGTTCCGGCAAGTTCTCCCATCGAGATGAGCAAGTACGAGGCATATGTGAATCCACCGAGCATCAACAGACAGCCTGCAGCCAAGGACAGCGAATCCGCTACTCCATAGCGATAGAGTCGAGACGCGCCCCAGAAAACGAGAGACACCGGAACAACCCACCTGACCACGGGCAGAAGCTGTGGATATATCGTCAGCACTCCAGCTACGAGACCCCCGCCAACGAGCAGGGTCAAGAGCCGCCCAACTGGATTGTTCCAGACCGTATCGGCCGATTGACTAACGTTCATGTCTAACTGTCACTACAGCATACAATAAGTATTCTCTCTGTTTGATGTGATAGATCGCTCTCCTACTGAGTGGTTAGAGGTGCAAACCTGTGACAGCACCGGCCTTCCGGCAGCCATTCCGGATCGAGGGTCCCACCGTTACGTTTCTGAGGCAGAAGTTCCAAATTGAACGACTAATTCTTTCACAGAGAGTGCGTATACCGTCATCTCTGTCCCTTTTTCTGAGTACCATGTATCGACCGGTTCAATGAGATCGGCTTTGCAGAGTCGATTCACGTGATACTTAGCATTCTGGATGGATGTACTGATGGCTTCGGCGATATCTGAGACTGTTGCTGGCCCGTTGTTAAGCGTGGCCAGTACCTGCTGTGCTGTCTGTGACGAGACTGTTTGCAGCAGGTCACTCGGATTGTCGCTATCAGCACAGACAACCGTTCGTTCACACGGCGTATGATCTGTGGGGGTGCGGTAGGGAAATGCAGATGGCATGAATGTCGATTGGATCGGGTTATCGTCCGACGTAGCTTGTTACGCGATCGTCAAGTGTGAGCGCTCCGTCGCGCCAGAGAATATACGCCGACAGTAGAAGGCCGCCGAGAATAGTAAATCCAACGAACACGAGGCCCTCTTCTCCGACCCAGCGAGAAGGGCCGATAATATCAATTGCAAGAAGCTCCGGAGTCCGCTGTGAATGTCCTAATCCGAAGATCGCGGACTGAGTGAAATTGTAAAACACATGGAAACCGGTGCTGAGTGCGAGTTCTCCGGTCAAGACGTATGCCCCGCTCAACACCAGCCCTGCAATTATGTAATACCCATACTGGCTCAGGTGAGTGACTTTTCCTCCATGTAGAAACGTAAATACGAGCGTGCTGAAACCCATTGCAAACCCAATGGCAACCCAACGGGGAACATGGTCATTTGCCCCCTCAGCGAGATTCTTTATCAGCGCACCGCGCAGAATGAACTCTTCCCAAGCCGCCGCAAAAGCGATGTACCCGAACACAATCGCCATCGCAGCCACGAAAGGGAGGTCACCAGAATCACGCATGACGCCAGCGAAGGTGACCCAGCCAGCGCCGAGAGACACAGTGAGGGCACCACCGTTGATCACAGTAGCTACGCACCCCCCGACAGCAAACGAGTGCCACCACTCCCGATCAAACGAGAGTCCATATCCACTCACCGGACGACGATCGATAATTCGCGCGCTGAGAAGTACTGCACCGGTTAGCATGGCCCCGATACCAACCAATTCGATGAGCTCTCGGACAGGATGGACGAACCTCGCTCGTATCGCAGATTGGAGTATCGCGAGAAAGACGAAGGTTACTACGGTTGGTAGCAGTGCACGAAATGGGGCACGCAGTCGACGTTGATCAGTGTTCCAAACTGGCCACAGAATCTGGCTCAACCTCTCACGGAGGGGAGTCGAAAGGATACGTTCGATTGCCGTCTGTAACGACATACACGACTCCAGATACCCCGTACAAGTAGCCCCCTAGGCACGACTTCTGGCCCAGAAGCTGTGACGGGTTTTTTACTACCACCGGAGTCTGGCCTACATATGGACGAGGATGCAGTCTTGGCGTTACTCGACGATGAGTACGCCCGATCGATCCTCGCCCACCTCACAATTGAACCGATGTCGGTCGATGAACTCTGTACGGCCTGTGAGATGTCGGATGCGACGGCGTACCGCCGTCTCAACCGATTGCAGGAAGAAGATCTCGTGGCTGAACAACAAGAAATGGATCCTGATGGTCACCACTATAAGCGGTATACAGCCACCGTCGAGGCAGTGACAGTCACGTTTGCTGACGGTGCCTACGAAATCGCCGTTACGCGGTCGGAATCTGATCCTGCCGACCGGTTCACCGAACTGTTCGAGGGGTTGTCCTAAGATGATCGAGTTACAGATGAGTGCCACCGGAGCGAATCCAGTCATCGCAGTTGGTGTGCTCGGTCTCGCTGTGATCTCGGTGGTGCTTTCGCTGACGATTGCTGTGGTTCTGATTCGCGGGTACAGCCAAGGCCCGTCTCACCGCGGAATGCTTTGGCTCGCAGTCGGCCTTATCTGCTTAATCACAATTCCTGAACTGCTTCGTGTCGTAGTACCAACAGCGACTAATATCGGGGATGTCGGTCGGTCGATACTCGTTAGTGGTTGTGAGCTGTTCGGATTGGGAACGATTCTCCGGACCGTGTATGGAGGTGAGATATGATGATCGCAGCCAGTTTGCTAACGGTGGAACCGCTCAGTGTGGTATCGGCAGCTCGTGGCGTGACTGCGATCGTTGGATTGTTTGTTGCTACGCTGGCCTATCGTGGATATCAGCGGAACCACTCCGAAAAGATGCGGGCGCTTGCCGTCGGGATCGGCCTTCTCACTGCAGGCGTTTTCGTAGCTGTTATGATCGCTGACCTGAGTGGTGCAGAGAACGGCGCCGTCTTACTTGTACGCGGTCTCGTGACAGTCACCGGCCTCTGTGTCGTGTTATACGCTATTCTCGTCGCATAGTCAGAGTCCAGCAGCCCAACGCAGTGGGCCAACCCGCACCCGGAACGCCTGGTAGTCCGGCGGTTGAACTGTACACCGAACCCGGAACTCTCACCACTAGGGATCCACCCGTGTGCACGTCGAAGGAGATGTCGACCTGAGTCGATCAACCGATATATTCTGGAGTCGATTCAATTAGCCGATACACCGTAGTTGAGTATGCACGTAGTGTCCTCCTTCCCGTCATCACGATCGCTTCCAAACCCCGTCCTCATCGGTGCAAATATCACCCCTCTCGTCGGCGTTGTGGCTTGGGGGTGGGATCTCTGGTCACTGCTTATACACAGAATGGCGACTCGCCCCGATCGAGATTCCTGCTATCCAGTCTGCCACCCGATGAACTTCTCAAACCCATAGGTGAACGCGAGAAAAACGACAGCGAACACGAACCAACGGAACACGTCAAAGGTGCCGGTGAACGCGAGCACGTTGAAAATGTACGACAACGACGCACCAACGAATGCAGCGACGTAGAGATTCCATCGGCTATTCATGTAGGCACTTCCAACGCATGTGTGATAATACTTCACTAGTGGAGTGTTCAGACACATAAACGAACGTATATGTCCTAATTGGTTATGTTCCGTATTCGAGCTGGCCGATTCGTCACGCTCTATTTCATCGAAGTTACTTTCTTGATCCAACTGTTGGTTCACATAATGGCCACCTATGAAACGTTTGACCAAGACGTAGAGGTGAACGGTCAAACGATACTGGCAGTCGTTAAAGAGGCAATGGGGCGCTTCTCAGATGAGTATCAGGAACGGGCAGTACAGGCGCTTGCTGCGGAGGGAGTCACTGATCCGGAGCCCGAGGAGTGGTACCCTCAGCAAACGTGGTTAACGGCCTTCGAGACCATCGCGGAGGAGTTACAGCCACACGTCCTCGATCGACTTGGAGAACAGATCCCAGAAGTAGCTACATGGCCGAACAACTTCGAAACCGTTTCTGAGGGACTTCAATCGATTGATGATGCCTATCAAGAGAACCACAGAGGCGGGGAAATTGGTTACTACGAATTCGAACAGACGGGGGAGCGAACTGGCGTGCTAACATGTTACAACCCGTACCCCTGTTCGTTCGACCGAGGCCTCATCCGCGGCGTCGCTAGACAGTACGCGTCAGTCGACGCGTTCGTTTTCATTGAGGAAACAGGAGACACATGTCGTCGTAGCGGAGATGACACCTGTACATACACAGTGTATTGGTGACTACTTGTCGTATGATTCGAGAGCATCTCGAAGCTCCGCGGCGGTAAAGTTTGACGTTAGTGTGACGATCTCTTGGAGGTCCTCATATGTTTGTTGTAACTCTTCGATCCGTTCTGCGTCGGTGTCAGTATCCTCAGAAAGTTGTGCTTGGGCGCGTTGAATCGTACGCAAGCTTGTCTGTATCTCTCGCTGAACGTACTGCTGGAACACATCCTGTAGGATGAACCAAATTTCCCGCTCAGCGGTATACTGAACGCGTCGCCCCCCACCCTCTGATGATCGACGGTGTATGAGGCCGATCCGCGTCAATGTCCGAGTGACGTTGCTGATTGTCGATTTCGCGTAGCCCGTCTTATCGACGAGTTCCGGGATCGAGAGTGGCTCTCCGGAGAAGTATAATACGCCGTAGATGCGGCCCGCGCTTCGACTAAGGCCGTAGACTTCAGCCGACTGTTCCATTGACTCGATAATTCTCTCACGCGCGACAACGTTATCGTCTTCACCCATAGATGCCTGTAGTCCGCTCGACGTGATGGGAACCCTGTTGAACCATACTTCGATTATGGATTTCGTAAGTGTTAAATCGATTGATTCGTTTGTTCGGAGTGAGCCGAACAAACAAAACACATTGTCCCCATAATTACCAAATCTATGGCCAGCGCCTTTCCCCACCAGCCCCCAGTGACTCACTCTCCCCGTCAGCAAACAAACATCGTGGTTGACCGAGACGAGGCAAGCAAGATACTCCAGGTACTATCTTCCCAATCCGCGCAAGAAATTTTGGGCGCACTCAAATCAGAGCCGAGAACAACATCAGAGATCGCCTCAGCAGTCGATCAGTCGATGCAGAACGTGTCATATCACCTTGACCGATTGTGCGAAGCAAAACTAATCACGCCAGCCGATACGTGGTACTCCGAGAAGGGTAAAGAAATGACAGTATACGCTCTCGCTACCGAACAGCTCGTCGTCAAATTCTACGACAGTAACGACTAGCCTGCTATATACGCTCGAAATACGGACTGTGCGATGGGGTCTTGAATTATGCCTCAAAGCGGCTTTATTGTACCCTCAACCACCGGAGTTGCTCTTCTCAGCCGCGAGAGCGGGTCGTTACCACGATCGAGCAAGGAGACTGCAAACCATAATACTCCAACGCTCAGGGATCGATAAGTCACGGATCGAACGATTATGAGCAGCGGAGGGCACGGGTGGTCTTCTGTAGATATGTCAGATTCATCACTACTGGTGGTATCGTGGGCACGTGTAGGGTCGAAGGGGTCGCGTTAAGTTTGGCGTGAATTGTGGTAGACGGCGAGGGCTTCGAGCCAATTTTGAGCTGTCTCGAGCGCGACA